>JANQLQ010000212.1 GCA_028280565.1 Fulvivirga sp. | reverse complement strand
CGCGGGATTTTGAGGTTCTAAGTCCAGTTTTCATTTTCTTTTGCACGCCCAAAAGAAAACGAAACAAAAGAAAAGGGCGCCAGCAACAAAGCCCATTTTCCGCTCAAAACGCGCTATCCAGCCCCTATGGCCCGCTTACCCACGGGCCTCAAATGTGCCGCGCTGTTCCTGGATGTCTTCCCTCCATACGCCATTTGAATTTTCAATGCTTTCACCTAGTTACCTAGTGCGCATTTAGCGCAGCGTAATGCGTACTTATCGAGCAATAGGATTTGTAATCCGGGTGTTGTCGTTAGTGCCCCATGATCCTATAAAAGTACGTTCTTTAAAATTAGCTTTGATAGTAGAACGTTGAATTTTCAATGCTGCTTTAAGTAGATGTTTAAAAGAGTTGTACAAGCCTTTTTTTAAACAACGGAAAAAAATATTCAATTCACCAATCCTGCACCTCGCGCTTTTGTCCCTGGTAATCCCGGATCAAAAGTTTTGCTATATCCTGTGGGATAGATATGCGACGAGATGATTGTGAAAGATAACCTTCACCATAATATGCTTCTTTCACAGTCACCTGGCCGTTGACATGGTAAAGCTCGACCCAGGCATCGTTTGGTTGCAAGGGCAGGGTACGTGTGCCAACCCCGGCTTGCCATTCAAAAATTTTCAAAAGTTGGTTATTACGAGCCGCAAGTACAAGCTTCCGCCCATTAGTATCGATGAGAGTGGACAGGCTTTTCCCATCTTCTTTTACTGTAAAGCCAACACTATTTCTCATAGCTTGAAAAGTTCCGTTTCCATTGCCTTTCAACATAAGCCCATTAAACGCATCGTACCTGCCGCCTAATACTTCCGGGGCGTAGGAATTACCGGTTAACAAAGCATCCAGGTGACCATCAGCATCGTAGTCGGATATTTGGATGCCATAGATCGGGGCAAATTGTGTTTCTATAGGTAATGTGTGCAGCCGGAACTTACCCTGCCCCAAATTTTCAAGGTATGCACTTTCCAATTTGAATGCTTCCAGTAAGCGGGCTTTTTCCAACTGCTCGCTGGGGAATACATCTTCCAAATGGCTATCGGCATAGGCACGGTAAGTGGTGAAAGTCTTTTTTAACGAATTGATTTGCCCTATCATATCATCCAGCGGGTGTACGGGATATTTTTCCCCTTGGATGTAGCGACACAATATGGGATCTACCCGCTCATCATTATTAAAATCATAGGCATACAGTGTCACGGGTTCTTGAACGGAAGCTTTGTAAGCGCTATTAAGCCCTAAGTTGCCTACCAAATAATCTATATCGCCGTCACGATCAAAATCGGCGCCATTAAGACTATTCCACCAGCCTTCCGTGTAGCTGAGCCCGGTTTGATCACTAACATTTTCGAATTTACCTTTTACGTTCCTGAAAAAAGAAATGGGCATCCATTCACCTACTACGATGAGGTCAACTTGCGTGTCGCCATCAAAATCCGTCCATAATGCAGCGCTAACCAGTCCTATATGTTCTAATGCCGGGCAAACGTCGAGGGTGACGTCTGTAAATTTCCCCTGGTCGTTCCGCAACAAATAGCTCCTTGGGGCTTCCGGGTAGCGCTGTGGGCTTACCCTGCCCCCAATGAACAGGTCCAGGTCACCGTCCCGGTCATAGTCAGCCGCTAATACACAAGAACCACTTGAGCGAAGAGGAGGGAGAGCATCCTCCGCAAGGCTAAAATGGCCTAGTCCATCGTTCATGTATAAGCGATCTTGGTAATGGGGGCTATCTCCCGGGAATTCGTTACTGCCGCTTACCACGTAAAGGTCGTTGTCCCCGTCCTGGTCCGCATCAAAGAATAGCGCTCCCAGGTCTTCTTCCAGTTTGTTAACTTGGGTAACTACCCTGGGCTGGAAAGTACCGCCTGGCTGCTGTATGAAAACAGCTCCTGTTTGCCCGGAAGCCGCGCCGATGTAAAAATCATCCCTTTGATCTCCATTTACATCTCCAATGGCGATCCCCGGGCCATTTTTTGAAAATTGATGGGGCAGCAAAGGCTCCGTATGAAAATCGGGATATTCCATATCCTGGTGGTGAAAGTCAACGCCAAGTTTTTCGGTCATTTCCCGGAAAAGGAACAGGCTAGTATCCTTGTGCAAGAAAGTGGTTGCGGAAGTCGCATCGTGTTCCAGCGTAATGGTTTGATCCGCGCGGACCTCCTTTACAACTTGCGTTTTGCCACCGGGCCATACAATACGAAGAGAATCAATTTCCGTTGCTTGACCCAGGCCGAAAAAAATGTGGGGATCTACGCTGGATTGATAACCCCGATAAATCGAATGCTCATGAAATTGACGTTGACCATCATAATAAATATTCACCTTAGCGCCCAGGCCCTGCCGGTTTCCTATGGCACCTTTGAGCTTGATCTTTAGATAATGATGCCCTTTTTTTTCTGCCTGGTTCTTTAAAAGAAAGGCTTTACTTTCTGTATTGTTGATCACCAAGTCAAGATCGCCGTCATTGTCCAGGTCCGCAAAGGCAGCTCCTGTAGAATAAGAAGGTTCTTGGAAGCCCCATTGGGCTGATACATCGCTGAAGCTAAGATCTCCCCGGTTTTTGAAAAGAAAATTAGGGATATGGACCCCTTCCAAGCTGTTAATGGCCTGTAAAAAGGAACGGTTCATGCCCCGGTCATATTGGGCGTTTAACAGTCCCTGCATTTTGTAATCTGCAAAATCCCGGTTAGTGATGTCTTTTGGATAGCCATTGGTGACCATTAGGTCTTTCCAACCATCCAGGTCAAAATCAGCGAATAAAGGTGCCCAGCTCCAATCGGTTTCATGGATGTTAGCCAGCTGGCTAATTTCACTGAAAGAGGGGTTTCCTTCGAGGTCCATCCCGGTGTTGAGCTGAAGGGTGTTGCGCATGAACTGGGGTTGATACCCTGCGCGTATTTCTGCGTGGTAGCGGTCATAATTCATAGCCCCGAACATAAGTTTCTTACGGCGGTTCCCATAGGGTAGCATATCCAAAGTGATAATGTCGAGGAGCCCATCGTTATTGTAATCTGCGATATCATTTCCCATGGCAGAGTAGCTTTGGTGGCGAAGGTATTCCCCAGCCCGGTCCGTGAAAACGCCATTTGCACCGTTGATGTAGAGCAGGTCATTAGAAAGGTAATCGTTGGACACATAAATATCCGGCCACCCATCATTATTGATATCCCGAATGGAAAGTCCCAGGCCATAGCCTTCTGCCAAGATGCCTGCTTCGGAGGAAACATTGGTAAAGGTGACTTGCCCAAAAGCGTTTGTCCCATCGTTGCGATACAAGCGATCGGTATTTGGCATTTGCCCCTCCAGCCGTTTAGGGCGAATGACATTAGGACCGGTACGATCCGTGATATTGGTAAGCAGGTACATATCCAGGTCATCATCTTGATCATAGTCAAAAAATGCAGCTTGGGTGCTATGACCGGTATCTGCCAGTCCATAAGCTTGGGCTTGTTCTAAAAATGTATTATTTCCTTGGTTGATATATAATTCATTCGCCCTGAGGCTAGGATCTGCATAAGGCCCGGCGTAGCACACGTAAATATCCATCCAGCCGTCCTGGTTGATATCTACCATCGATACGCCGGTGGCCCATTTGCCCTGCGTATTGATCCCGGCAGCTTGGGTAATGTCTTCAAAAACAAAATTGCCTTGGTTAAGGTAGAGCTTACTCCCGGCCATATTGGCTGAAAAAAAGAGGTCTTGCAGGCCATCATTATTGATATCTCCCACCCCAACCCCGGCGCCATTGTAGAAATATTCGAAAGTAATGATGTTGAGCGCTTCATCCTCAAAAAGCAGGTTGACAAAATCAATACCGGAATGGTCAGCCGGAACCGGGATGAAGAGCGGATCTTGGAAGGTCTCGCCGGGTTGGGAGCAACTTGCCCCCCAATACGAAAATGTTATGAGTAAAATTGACGAAAGACCACGGCGAATAGACATTGTGTTGTAGCCGGCTTAGTGTGAGAACCTTTCAAATGGGATCTCCTGCCGGTCGAAGCCAGGACCTTCCCAACCTAAGCGAAGCACTTGCCCCATAAAATCTTCAAAGTAAGGAATGCGGATAAGGTGCCTGCCTTTGGCTAAGGCGATCTCACCGGTGCGGGTACGGGCACTGTGCGAGCCGTCATTGTCCACAACGAGCTGATCGGCTATAAAAAACTGGGCCCCGTCATCGGAATGTAAGTAAAAGGTATAGATACCATCACGGGGTACCTCTAAGTAGCCTTGGAAAAGGAAAGCAAAATGATTTTCCCGTTGGGGAAGGTTTTCAAGGTCGAAGGACAAGGCTTGGCCGGTGGAAACAGGCTTTAATAGGTCAAACTTGGGCAGCTTCTTAAATTCGCCTTCGTAGTAGGCATACTGCAAGCCAGGCTGCGTTCTTTTGACACGGGCAGGTGGCTTAAGGCCCACTTTCGTATATGTTTTTTCAAATACCTCGCTTTGCGCCCCATCTTTATCAAAAACCCGGGCTTTCAATGGCGAGGTACGACCTATCGTGATGGGCCCGGTATACACCGGGGAGTTGACAGTAGGCTCGGAACCGTCTAATGTGTGCCTCAGGGTAACACCCGCGTATGGGTTTTTGATTTCCACTTTGGTGTCCTTCAAGAAAATAGGCATAGAGGTAAATTGTATTTTCTTGGAGAGTTCTTGAAAATGTACTTGGTAGCTGCCCTCCAGGTAAAAGGGCATTTCATTTTTACCGGTTTCATATGCTAATCTCCACATCATTTCTAATGGGGCTGCTTGTGCCAAAGCTACTTTGCGGGTGGCTGCCACGTGTAAATTCATTTGATAGGTACTACCGGCGGAGATCAAGGTATCCACTTCATCTAACGAAGGGCTAAGCGTATGGTGGTGAAAAAAACGGGCTTTCAAACGTACAGGACGTTCGGACGTATTGTTGACCAGCAGTTTTACGGATGCTTCTTGCAAAAGCCCACCATTGGCAGAACGTTTCATCTCCCCGGCCGATCCCCCGGTTAAGACCAAGTGATCAAAGTGGGTGCTTTCCACCAGGCTTTTGGCTAGCTCCCGGGTTTGTGGGTTGGACACATCGTGATCATACAGGGCATCCAAGCCCAGGTTAACGATCTTGGGGCCTTCATCTGCCATAGTCACCCAGGTGATGTGGTCAAATTCGCCAAATTTAGGACCTAGTAGATCACTGCCTCCACCGGTAGTAGCAAGCACATAATGATTCCTATTATTACGGATGCTATGTAAATACCGATGGGTATGCCCGGCAAAAACTGTGTAAGGGCGATCGCCTACTATTTTTTCCATTTCCACATACTTATCATTCTCTTCATAGGCCCAAATGGGGTGATGCATAAAAAACAGCGTCCATTTTACACCTGGGTGTGTTTCTAACACCTTTTTTACGTATTCTACTTGGTCGTTGCTAAAAGTAACCCCATCGCCGTCATTGGTATTCATCAATATGAAAAGTACCTCTTTGTAGACAAAGTAGTAGTAATCCCTCCCATAGCGAGCCAGCCATTGGTTTTTCATCATGGCATTTGAAAAGTCATGATTGCCGGGTAAATAGAAGAATGGAGGCTGGAGCTGGTCAATAAAACCATTGAACTCATCCCATTGCCGGTTTACTTCTAGGGAGTCCTTGGTATATCCCTCGATAAGATCCCCTACACTTACCACAAATTCAGGCATTAAGAGATTTAACTTGCCCACTGCTTTTTCGAAAACGCCGGCACGATGCCCACCGGTACGATCACTTACAATGGCAAATTGAAAATTTTCCGGTTTATTGTAGAAATCCAAGTGCGACCAAGGGGTAGCTTTTTCAAAAACTTCCGATTTAAAATGCGGTGCGTCTTGCGCCAGTGCCGGGTGGAGTAACAATAAGAAAACGAAACGAGAGAGTATTTTTTTCATGGTCATAGACAGGACAGTATATGGTGGGCAGGTATTATTTTAGGTCTTCCTCCCGTTTGGAGAGATACAGGATGGTATACATCTCTTGATTTTTCCCACGCATCCAGGGTTTTTTACTTTTTTTGAGCGCCATATTAGTTTGAGAGATTTGCAGGACTTGGTATAGGGCCGCGGTATCACCATAAGGAGTTTTCAACACCAATGAATCGAGCCCTTGGATCTCGTACAGGAACTCTCTTTTGAGTCGGTTTTTTTCCTCGCTTACTTTTCCACTCTCCGTGTAGGTATAGGTAGGACCTGTGTCTACATAGGGACGCGTGAGTTCAAAACCATTTTCATAACTATACAAGGAATCAGCGTGCCATACCCCTACAACATCAGCAACTTCTAATTTAACCGTACCTGTGTTTTGACAGCCTATTAAAAATAAGAATAATACAACGGGTCTATGATCCATAAAAATATAATTTACGGCCTGCCAGGCACTACACGTAACTTTAGAGAGCCCGGCAGCCGTAATATAAGTTTTTACAAGAAACCATCATTCTGTTCCAGTATGCCATTGCTTACATCAATTTCCCGTTGAGGAATGGCAAAATAATAGTGCTTATTGCGATCAAATGTAATGGGAGGATTAAAGTTACCCCTATCTTCCGCCAGCAATGCAACGATATCGACAATATTCGCCTTATCCCAGCGGAGCAAGTCAAAATAACGCTGATTTTCGCCGGCAAGCTCTACGCGACGTTCGTGGATAATATCTTCCATCGTGGCATTGGTTTTGGGGTCCAGCCCTACCCTGGCCCTTACGGCGTTAAGTTCCGTGTCGCCATTTTGGCCAGAACGGATCTTGGCTTCAGCCACTAACAAATAGACATCTGCCGAACGTAAAATTGGGACATTCTGGCCCCCATCCAAACCGCCAGAAGTACGCCAAGAGGCAAATTTTTGAAAATGGTATCCTGTTTGAGAAAGGTCCGTGGTATATTCTTGCATGCCTGCGTCGCCACCAAGATCCACCATTTCACCCGGAAGAAATAAAGAAGCATCAAGGCGTGGATCGGCAGGTTCAAACTCGTCTACAAGCTCTTGTGTGGGAGCATGGAAGTCCCAGCCCCCCCAAGGCCTTGGTGTAGTGTATATCCTATGCGCAGTGGAGGCAAAAACATCCAACGCCTGTACGGAGAAAAGCATTTCGGGATTGTTTTCTGTTTCAATGCGAAAGTTATCCAAAAAAGAAGGAGCAAGAGGATAGGGACCATTGATCACCTCTTCGCCGGAATCAATGGCATCTTGCCACCGTTCCTGGTACACGTAAAGCTTAGTCAAAAGACCATAGGCTGTGCCACGATGGACCCGCCCTGCTTCAGATGCTCCATGGTTCACGGGCAGTAATTCAATAGCGCGTAATAGATCGGATTCGATTTGCGAACGCATTTCATCAATACTGGCTTTGGGTTTGTTAAAATTACCCGCCAGTACATCTTCTTCCAAAATGATGGGTGTACCTCCATAGATCACATGAAGACGCCAATAAGAAAACCCTCGAAGGAAATGAGCTTCACCCAATGACCGGTTTCTTAAGTCCTCGTCCATTTCAACACCGGGTGCATTGACCAGGACAGCGTTGGCGCGTGAGATCATCTCGTACTTAGAACGCCAGCCCGCTGCAAGCTGGGGATTGCTAGGGTCATAGGTAAGTTCTTCGATGGACTGGTCTTCACTGTGGTCACCAGCTCTCCATTGGTCATCTTCTACGATAGAAAAGGTATGCTCTGAGTGTCCATAGAAGTCATGATCACGTAACGGTTCATAAATTGCGTTCACTGCAGCTACTACATCTTCACCATTTCTCCAGAAATCAGCGGAAGTAGACAACCCATAGGGCGTAGACTCCAGCAGGTCCTCCCGGCAGCCGATATTCAAACCCACTGCGAACATCGATAGTAAAACGACTAATTTTCTCATTTTCTTGGTATTGTATTCCTTTCTAAATCTTTACAGTATTTTATCGAATTAAAAATCCAGGGTAAGACCGAATATCCAGGTGCGCGCCTGCGGATATTGGGCGTAATCCACCCCGAGTTGAAGGTTATTTTCTTGGGTGATGTACCCTAGCTCAGGGTCTATTCCCGAATAATCTGTTATGGTAAATATGTTTTGGCCGGTAACATAGAACCTGGCCCTGGAAATCCCTACGCGTGAGCTGTACTGACCGGGTAAAGTATAGCCGACGGTGAGGTTTTTCAACCGCATGAAGCCCCCGTTTTCAATGAAAAGGTCAGAAGTACGATGGTTGAGATTGTTCCGGTCCACGGTAAGCCTGGGTATTGAATTGCTAGTACCTTCGCCGTTCCATCGTCCTGTTACGTCCTCATAAAGATTAAAGGGGTAGGAGGCATCTAATCCCTGCATACGGTCGGCATTGTATATATCTTTACCCGCTTCACCCATGAAGAAAAGAGTGAGGTCGAAGCCCTTGTAACTTGCGGAAGCCTGCAAGCCGTAAGTCACATCCGGGTGAGGATCGCCGATCACGGTCCGGTCTTGGTCATTAATAATACCGTTGCCGTCCAAGTCTTGGAATCGTACATCACCGGGTTGAATGAGGCCGTTTTCCCTGCGCGGGTCGTTGGCAATGCCGGGATCGTTGGCGATTTCGGCTTCGTTTTGGTATATGCCTTCCGCTCTCCATCCCCAAAAAACAGCAATGGGATGGCCTTCTAGCGTACGAGCAATTTCCTGGTTAGGCCGGCCATACCGGGGTGACTCCAGGAAAGGAGCGTTGAGACTCCTGGCTTCATTTTCAATAAATGCCGCGTTAGCAGATACATGGTATGAAAATTCTCCTATCGTATTTTTGTAGCCTAATTCGATCTCTAATCCCTGGTTCCGCAATTCCCCGATGTTACGGTCTGGCACTAATGCACGCCCTATACTTCCCACCACGGGCACAGGCAAGAGCATGTCCTCGGTGTCTTTAATGAAGTAATTGATATTGGCCAAAACCCGGTTGTCCCACAGGCTGACCTCCGCCCCAATATCCAAGATCTCCGAGGTCTCCCAAGTAATGTCTTCGTTGGGTATACGAGATTGGGCAGCCCCAATTGCCTCTTCTCCCCCAAAGGAGTATCGACGGCCACTACCGATTAAGGCCAGGAATTGGTTACGCGCTACGTCCTGGTTCCCAAGCTGCCCCCAACCTACGGTAAACTTCAGGTTGCTGATGAAAGGAATATTCCAAAAACGCTCTTCTGACACCCTCCAGCCAGCGGAAAACGCGGGGAAATATCCCCAACGATTACCTTCTGCAAAGCGGGAAGATCCGTCGGCCCGGAAAGTCGCGGTCAGCAAATACCGGTTAGCATAAGAGTAGTTCGCCCGGGCAAACACTGAAACCAATCCATCTTCGGTGCGGTTTCCTTCTGAATCGGTGATGGTATTGCCAGCGTCCAAGAACCGCTGATCGGGAGATTCGTTTGGAAAATCACGACGCTGGGTGGCAACAAATTCGTGCTGGAATTGCTGGGTAGTGTATCCTGCTACCAGGTTGAGCACATGTTTATCTCCAAATAATTGGTTGTACGTCAGGAAATACTCAGCCAGCAGTGAATATTCTTCCGTGTATCTCCGGTTAAGTTCATTTTGATCCCGGGCACGGATCTGGTCATCAATGATGATAAGAAACTCGTCCCGGTCTGTGATCGTTCCATCTACCCCAAAATTGGCCCTGAATTTCAGGCCTTTCGCGATCTCCAGCTCCCCGTATACCGAGGCCAAGAGCCGGGTGGCGGTAGTTTGGTCGTCTTCCGTATCTACCGTAAAGATGGGGTTGTTGATATCCCCAAATTCACCACTTACTTGAGAAGTGCCGTAGTTGCCGTTCTCATCGATCACGGGCAGCCCGGGATGAAAACGGATGGAGCTCCAGTATACACCGGTCTGGGCGGAACGTGTATTTAGGAAATTGCCATTCGTACGGGTCAATTGCAGGTTTTCACCAATTTTCAATCGCTCACCGGCCTGGTGGTCCGAATTGATGCGAAAGCTGAATCGTTCGAAAAACGAATTTTTGATCATCCCTTCCTCGTTATAATAGGCAGCGGAAATAGCATAAGAAGAGGTTTTACTGCCTCCTCGCAGGGATATGTCCAAATTTTGGGTGATCCCTTGGTCCAATAGCTCATCTTGCCAGTCAGTACGTTGTACCTGGAACTGTGGGTCTTCCCAGATTTCCGGGATATCTCGACCGCTATTGGTATAAGCTTCACGTTTTAAGGCAGCGAGTGTGGGAGCATCCAGCACATCCACGGTTTTTACAGCATCAGAGATGCCCGTGTAGGCATTGACCCTGAACTTCATGCCTTGGTTAAGCTCACCCTTCTTCGTGGTGATGATGATCACACCATTAGCGGCCCGTGTGCCATAAATAGCTGAAGCCGAAGCATCTTTTAACACTTCAATGGATTCGATATCATTGGGGTTGATATCATCCATGGTCTCTGCCGAGGTCGGGAAGCCGTCAATAACGACGAGTGGGTCTGCATTATTAATTGTACCGGTGCCTCTTATACGTATTCGGCCACGTTCGCCGGGTGCGCCCCCGTTACGTACTACCTGTACACCTGCTACGCGACCTTGCAGGGCTTGGGAGCTACCGGGTACGGGAAGGTTTTGGATATCCTCTCCATCTACCGATGAAATGGTACCCGTTACATCTCCTTTTTTCTGCACACCATAGCCTACCACCACGAGGTCTTCTAGTTCAAAGATACTTTCCTCCATTACAACGGCTAGCGTAGACTGGTTAGCTACAGGGATGCGTTGCGTTTGATAACCTATGTAGGTAAAAACCAATATAGCATCCGTGGAAGGAACGGCCAGGCTAAACTTTCCATCCACCTCGGTAATAGTGCCTACGTTGTCGCCTTCTACAACGATGTTAACACCGGGCAGCGGGTTACCTGCTTGATCGCTCACGGTACCGGATATCGGTACCTGCTGGGCTAACAAGCTCACAGAAAATGACGTAAAAACTAAAAAGAACGCCATTTTACCTAGCTTCGTGAGAATTGGGTTCATGGTTAAAATGATTTGATAGGGTTAAGGTCAGTGAAATAGCTCAGTTAATTTCAAAGCTTAAACATAACGGTTCGAGGTAACCCCAAATCGAAGGGAGATTTAAGTAATCGTTAACAAAAGGCCAGGCCAGCCGGTCTTTTTTGTCCGCAGTGATGAGAGGGGCCCGGGGTAAGACCGAAAATTTTATAGTGAAGAAACACCAAGGCTGAATATCACAACTTTACCTTAGGGAGTCAACATTAACACTTTTTCAAATAGGAAAAGTTGAGTTAACCTCAACCCATTATGATCTTAGGCGAGTTTGTTAGTGTTTGATATTGAGGGAGTTATGACCTGAGTTTTACTTGGAGATTAAAATTTGTACCTATTGAATGCTTGTAAGGCTAATTTTGTAACTATGATTTCAATTAATAATTGTAGTTGCTGCTAGCGGGTATTGAGATTAGTTTTTCTTTTCGATTTCAAATTCCATTCCTCCCATTAGAAGTTTCACTCCTTTTTGGTGTAAAATTAGACTCTCGGTCATTGCCAATCCTGTCCGGACGAAATTTGATTTTCGATAAGCTACCATTTTTCCATTTCTTTTAACAAATGCTTTAATTTTCTTCATGGCATTATTCATTTCTTTTGGCCTGTCAATGGTCCTGTATCCATTTTCGTGATCTCTTAAAAAAGATCCAGAGATGTAATATGGATAGTCACTGATAGAACCCGAGATGATTTTATCTATCGGATCATGAATTACCCCATGATAACTAGGTCTTAATTCAATACTTGGACCCCCGTATTTTTGACGGGCGGCATAGAATTGTTCATTGTTTTTTGATTTTACCAAGCTAAAGTATATAGGTTCAACACTCCATTGATCTGAAACAATATAGTATGCGCTTGAAGCTATAATAGTATCTTTTGTTTTATCAATGAAAGTTTCAACTTGCTCATAGGTAGTAAAGTACTCTCCCTTGGGATGAGTAAAACTTTTAGCACTTACTAATGTGGCATTGAATTCATCAAATAAAAATTCCACAAGATTTTTGAAGTCTTTTCTAGTTTGAAAGATTTGTGTTTCTGCCATTTCCTAATAGCTTAATTAATCTCAACGTCCAGGTAAGCTCGGTAAGCATACTTGGTATCCGTTTCCCTAAGATAACTCACCTATTGCGCATTTAGCGCAGCGTAATGCGTACTTATCGAGGCATAGGATTTGTAATCCGGGCATTCTCGTTTGTACCCCATGATCATATAAGTGCGTTCTTTAAAATTAGCTTTGATCGTAGGACGTTTAACTTTGGCAAGTTAAGCTATATTTTTAAGATGTTTTGGGTAATGCCAGCCTCTCAATGAGCAGTTTAAGCGGTATTATGTGGTTTTAAGTCCAGTTTTCATTTTCTTTTGCGTGCCCATGCCATCGGCATCCCTTCGGGCAAAGAAAACGGAACAAAAGAAAAGGGTGGCAGCAAACAAGCCCATTTTCCGCGCTAAACGCACTGTCCAGCCCATATAGGCCGCTTGCCCACGGCCCCTAAATGGGTTGCGCTGTTCCCGGATGTCTCCCCTCCATACGCACTTGAATTTTCAATGATGGCCAAGTTAAAAATTGAAAAATCCGTTTCAAAAAGAAATAAGCCAGGTCCTACTTTCTCATCGTCTCTATGGATTCGTGTGACCTGGGCGAGTCAATCTATGGACCTAGATCGCGAGGAGCAGTTTCCGGAGACTTTGTTCTGGCGCCAGGCCGATCTTTTTCTTCAACCGGTTGAGGTTGCTCTTTACCGTTCCCAGCTCGATGCTCATCAGGTCTGCCATTTCCTTGTTTTTCATGCCTAGCTTGATGTAAGCACAGAGCTTTACCTCGTTAGGCGTAAGATCTGTGGAATACTTTTTTAAACCGTGGAAAAAGGAGGTATGGACCTTTTCGAAGTGGATCAAAAAACTATGGTCTTCATCCATCTCCAACGTTTTGGAGATCTTATCTCTCAATTCTACATAAGTCCTGGACTTTTTCATATGGAATTTGTCGGCCAGCCAGTTGAGGTCATCACGTATGGTTTGGAGCAGGTTAAAGTGTTCCTTTCTCAAAATAGCTTGTTTGCTGAGCTCCCTTTCTTTAAAGTCCAGTTGCTCGTTCAGGAGCGCTTTTTCTTTGTCCAGCAGCCGCTGTATTTCTTCATTTTTTGTCTTTATCTCATGGATATGGCTGGCCGTTTGGAGCGCTGATTTTACACGTGCGCGGAGCTCCCCCTTGTTAATCGGTTTCCGGATATAATCGAGTGCATCGCTTTCCAGGGCTTTCATCAGGTTCTCCGTTTCGGTCATCACGCCGGTGGCGATGATCACAGGGATGTCCCGGGTATGCTCATTGGCTTTTAGTTTGAGCGTGCAGTCTATTCCATTTAGGATGGGCATGGCCCAGTCCATGATGATGAGGTCGGGCTGTTCTTTTACCGATAGTTCATAGCCAAGTTTGCCATTAGGCGCATACAGGACCTGGACCGGATCGTTAGTAAAACAGTCTAGCACCACTTCCAGGTTGTGACTGTCATCATCTACCACTAAAAGCTTTATTTGTTTCCCTTCCAATGTTATAGGTTTGAAAGCAGTTCGTAAAAGTATTTTTCGTCCCAGGCATAGCAGGCTTTGATCACTTCATCGGACCATAGGCGATAATTTTCTGATGCTATAGAAGCCTCGGCGAGGAGTTGCCGGATGGTACTTACCTCGTAGATGGGGAGGGTGCGGAGCTCATTGGCCAGTGTTTGGACTAAAGCCTTTTCTTCCTCGGTGAAGGCAAAAGTTTGGCTGGCATTCGGAGTTGTTTCCTGGCCGTTAGCATGAGCGGGGCTCAATGCCAGGTCAAAAAAGAAGGAAGTACCATGGCCATGGTTTGACTCTACCCAGATATGACCTTGGTGCGCTTCTATCGCCAGCTTGCAAAATGTAAGCCCAATACCTGATGAACAGGTAGGCCCTTCTGTCTCATTGTTTTTTCCATGCCAGTATTTTTCAAAGATAAAGGGCAATTGGTCTTCGGGGATCCCCGAGCCATGATCATGTATCCCTATCTTGGCCCGGTTCGTTAAAGGATTACTTTCACAGGTAATTTCTATGCTAGACCCCGGGCCAGAGTGCCTGATGCCGTTGGTCAATAGGTTGATCAATACCCGCAGTAGCATGTTTTCATCAGCCGCGATCATTACATTACAGTCTCCTTGCGTGTTTATGGTGATGCGCCGGGTGGTCAGTAGCAACTGGACCTGGTCCCTGGCGTTATTGATCAACCCCGGCAAGGATAGCGGTTTGATGCTGAGGGATACGGTGGCATCTTCGAACTTCTGGATATCTACCATATTATTGACCATATGGAGCATGCCCATCGCAGCTTTCCTGATGTACAAGTTGGGCATGTCGATAGGCGCTTCACTAGCATGGAGTACCATGCTGAGCTGGTTCACCAAGTCATGGGCAATCATTTGCGTAAGCGATTCCTTAAATTTTGAGAGCTCTTCCAGCTTTTTGTTTTTCCCCTCGATTTCTATGGTTCGTTGGTTTACTTTTTCTTCTAGCCATTGGTTTTGCTCACGGATGGCTTGTAAATGTTGGTTTTTCAAGGTGATTTTTTTCCGATGGAACCATGCCAGGCCACCTATCAGCACCAAGGCGACTCCTGCACAACCCATGGTAGTAACGGCCCTGATCTGCTCTTTGTGAAGCATCACTAGCCGGGCTTTTTCGTACTCCAGCTCCTTATTCTTCAATAGGATAGCGAATTGCTCCGCCTGTTTTTGGAGGCTCTCGGTATACAATTGACGTGCATAATGAATGACGTCTTTCAAGTAGTGCTCCACCTCTCGGGAGTCGCCTATTTTTCGGTGTACCTCTGCTAGGGTATGCGAAGCTTCTTTCATGCGGAATAACGAGTTGATCTCTTTAGCGGTTGCCAGTGCGTTTAATGCATGATTTTTTGCTTCCTCGGGACGTTGGTTTGCCAGTTTGGCCAGCGCCAGCCCGTTCAGGTTAGCAGACAACAGGTCTTTGTCCCACTCCTTGTCCATTAACTCCAAAGACTGCTGGTAATTGCTCACGGCTCGGGGGGCATCATCCATTTGTAGATAGAGGTCTCCCAGGTATTTTTTACACACGCTTTGCCCATTTTTTTCTCCGTTCTTTACCCGGATAGACAAAGAGGCTTCCAACTCTTTGGTCGCCTTTTCATACAGGTGGAGCCCGGTATAAGCCCGCCCTAGGTTGAGGTGGTAATACCCACTGATATTCGGGTTATTTAATTCCGTTACCAGCCGCGTTATTTTTTTTAATTGCTCCACGGCTTCCGCGGGTTTTTTTAGGTAGAGGTGAAGGTTGGCCAGGTTAATATAGGCGTAACACTGTTGCTTTTTGTCATGGGTTTCCAGCGCCAGGTCCAGCCCAAGTGAATAGTACCGGAGAGCCTCCTCGTAATAGCCCAGGTTGCGATAAGCCACACCCGTAAAACTGTAAGCCCTGATCAGCTCCGTGGTATTCCCGGTATTGGTGGCCGCTTCTACAGCCAATAATCCATAGGCCTTCGCCTGCTCCGGGTCCTTATTTCTTAGGCTCCAGCTTAACAAATTATATTGCAGCGCACCTTCTTCTTCCTCCGTTCCTTGCGCATAAATAGAGATAGGCAACAGCGACCCGCAAACGAACAAAAAGGTATACACAGTGAGCCGGGTTTTTGTATGGTAAAAAAATGGGATGATCAGCAGACGATCAGCATGATAACAAAGGGAAAACATAAGATCAGGGTTTCACTTAACGTGGTCCAAAACAATTAAATGATCAAGATGTAAATCTGGTAAAAAAAAGACTATGGCCTAAGCAAAAACAAGGACCTAGCGTAAGGGAAACAAAAAGTTAATGATGAATTAATATAGTGAAGATACAGGCAGATTAATGCTGTAAATCATTGGTTAATAGTTTGTTGATCGGAGATTAAGAAAAAATCTTCCGAGCCATTACAACCTTTTTATATCCCTATTCCTATCTAAATGCTATCCTTCATCAAAGCTATGGGGCTGGGATAAATGTAGAGTTTTGAAGCGTATTCTCCTTTTAAATCCTATAAACGTAATTAACAGTCATGAAAAAAGTTTACAATTCCAAAACAGATCCACCAGCCAGGAAAGACTTATTCGGTTCCATTAACAGGTCAGTATTGCTTTTGTTCGTATTATGCTGCCTAGGATTAGTACGATCCTTTAGTCAAGACAGGTCTATTGAATTTAAAAGTTTTAAAAACATTCCTCACGAACAATTAGTTGAAACAGGCTATGATGTCAATACCTGGGATGCGGCAGTAGTTAGCTTTGATTTAGGAACGGGAGATATCTATGAAGGTGGTACCGAAGGGAAGTTACTATATGTAAGGATGATAGATCAAGGTGGTGAATGGCATATTAAAGCCGATATGAGAACACATAGTAGCAGTCCCAAATATACAGCTTGGGTAATGTTCATTTCCAAAGGTTTTTCAAAAGAAAGTGGGTTGGTAGTAAAAAGCGACGGTAAAGTTGGGATAGGTACCAGTAATCCATTTGAAAAGCTGCATGTTGAAGGAGATATTTTCATGGGATTCAACCGGACATTTAAAACCAGCGGTCCCATGGGCTTCAAGGCAGATCATGATGACTCCGGTGACGGAAGTTTTAAGTTTAATACCGGGAATGATCTGAATATGATCTTGACCGATGCCGGGGACCTTGGCATTGGTACCAGTACTCCGTCGGAAAAACTAGATGTGCGCGGAAACCTGTCCATTAACGGTAGAGATGGTGCCACATCAAATACAGGTGCAAATTTGCTTTTGTACGGTGCGCGAAACAATGATGGTATGACTTTTGGCCAAATTTCATTCTTTAATTACGATAAGAGTGGAACTAATCAAGATATATCCTTAGCCGGTATTAGCGCTGAAAAACAGGGTGCAGATGGCTCAAAGCTGGTGTTTAGCACAGCAATGGATGGTGATAAAAATGGAAAAATGTTTATTGCCAATGATGGACGTATCGGGGTAGGTGTTTCCTCTCCAGCAGAAAAATTACATGTCGCTGGTAATGGTATATTCTCAGGAGACCTTTCCATTGGGAAATTATCCGCTACGAATATCAATGTTTCAGGCAATGGAAATTTTACCGGTGACCTTTCCGTTGGGTCATCATCCAGCAATAAAAACCTGCGGCTTTACGGCACAGCAGAGGTCAAAGAATTGCACATGGACCCTACGGCTACCTGGTCCGATTTTGTATTTGATGAAGATTATGATCTGCCTACACTTGAAGAAGTAAATACCTTCATACAAGAAAACAAGCACTTGCCCGGTATACCCTCCGCAAAACAAGTAAGCGAAGAAGGGTACAACCAGTCAGAGGTCAATGCACTATTGCTGCAAAAGATCGAGGAGTTGACACTGTACCTGATTGAACTGAAGCAGGAGAACCAGCGACTTGCCGAAACGCACCGCTGTACTCAATCAGTTGACAACTAATGTGATGATTGCTTAACGGCATATTCCTATAAAACAATTCAAAGATTACAAAAATCTTCTAGAAACCACCTTAACCTATTCATCCCGATGAAAAATAGTTACACACACTTGGCCAAAGAATTTTTGTCCATAAAAATTGGACTGGTCTTTATGGCCAATTTTTTAGCGTTTTCAGCCTTTGCACAGTCAGTTCCTACCTATGATGATGATCCCGAAGTATCGGGTTTTAACCAAGTTAATCAAACCAACCCTGTTGGAACAATCATAGCCATAGCGGGAAGCAGCAGACCTATCGGGTACCTTTTTTGTGATGGTAGGTCACTGAGTAAGACGGACTACCCGGAATTATACGAGGCAATAAAAGATACCTATGGTGAATCAGGCAATAACTTCAACCTTCCCGACCTCCGCGGACAATTTCTACGGGGCTTCAATGGGTCCAGTAACGTGGACGCTGACAGGAAAAATGAAAATAAAGGGATTGGAACCAGCCAGGGGGATCAATTTAAATCACATAATCACGGGATGCAAAATGCCGGTAATCACAGGCATGAGATCAAAGGTCTTGCCAGGGAAGGGGGATCGAATGCAGGCACCTCTGGTAGTGGTGTGAATGATGCTGTTTCGCACAATAAGCATACGGAGTATGCAGGAAGCCATAAGCACACAATTGACCATAAGGGTGGCACTGAAACAAGACCAATGAACATAGCTGTTGCTTATTACATCAAAGCCACCAGTCACGAAGTGGTAAGCGGTAATGCCTCGGGGGAACGCCTGGTCTTGATGGAATCACCCTCCGATTATAGTGGTTACTCCATTAAAGGAGACCTTCGTTCTACCTCGGGATTGGCATACAGGGTAGAGGCAAACCCCGGTAGTGGAGATCCAATTTTTCAAATAAGAAGTTCAGGCCAAGCGATAAGATTGTTTGTAGAGCACGATGGTTGGACGGGAAGTATTGATAATTCAGCCTGGTTTGCAGGAAACAATGATAATTACTTCAAGAGCAACCTGGGTATTGGTGTTGAAAATCCGCAGGAAAAGCTACACGTGGCCGGTAACGGGAAGTTTGACCAGGGCTTGACTGTTGGTGCATCGAATGAAGCCGCTAACTTAAGAATTTATGGAACTGCGCAGGTAAAAGAGCTACACATGGATCCGACAGCTACCTGGTCTGATTTTGTATTTGAGGAAGGGTATGAACTAAGGCAGCTCCCAGAGGTAGAGGCATACATCATAGCCAACAAGCACCTACCCGGTGTGCCTTCGGCGAAGCAAGTCAGCGAAGAAGGCTATAACCAGTCCGAGATCAATGCAATCCTGCTTCAGAAGATCGAAGAGTTGACTCTTTATGTGATCGATCTGAAAAAGGAGAACAGCTCACTCAAACAGGAACTTAACAAAATTAAAACAGGGGCTACACGATAGAGTTACTCCCGGTACTCAACGGCTTTATATCATTCACCTTAACAGGAAGATAGTACAATGAAAGCATTAAAATTATTGCTTATAGGGGGACTCTATGCCTTGATGCCCCTATTCACCTACGCTCAAGGAGCTAATGTAAGCAGCCCCCCGCTGACCGGGGACCAGGTCCCGCTGAATCAACCAGGGCACGTAATAGACCTGGGAGATTCGATATTTATTGTAGGGGGCTCCAACACGAGTTATTTGGTCAACGACACTAGTCAAAAAGATTCTGTACATATCCGAAGTGATTCACAGGAACAGTTAAATTTGGCCTACCTTGACACAAGAAGCCAGGGTAGCGATGGAGAAACTAAGTTCTATCTTTTCTCTCAGGCATTCAAAACCGCTTTTACCGGCAAAATATCCGCACCCGAATTGGTTTTGGGAGGTTTCCTGGACGATGACGCCCATAGCATTAACCCGCAGAGTGTTTCTGCCACACGGAGAGAGGATGGAATTCATTCACAAGCCAGTCTTAGCAGCATTACGGTCTCATGGCAAAGTGTGGATAATGCGGAGGGTTACCTCTTGTTTAGAGAAGACCAGGGTTTTTCTACTCCGTACCAGGTGCTGGAAGGCAGGCAAGTAACACAATATGTAGACGAAACGCCCTTCAACGGCAGTTTCACCTACTACATCATGGCTTACGGAGTAAGTAAGGAGAATAGATTTCTCTCCCCGGCAGTAGGTGTGACAGGGAATACGCTGAACATGAATTTCACCGCGAATGCATTGACGGAGGCCCGCGTCCGGTTCAGTTTCGAAATAGATAACTACACCTTTCTGCAACAGGTCAACGAGGCTTTGTATGTGATCATTCAAGACAAGGAAAGTGGCCGGATCATGCATGAAGAACTACTTTCCCTATCCCATATCACGCAGAAAGAACTTTTGTTTGATCGCGCAGTAACCCTATCCGGCGACGGTACTCAAGGAGTCTATCTTACCCCTGAGCTCACGGGCAATATGGCCGATTGGACGTTAGAGCTCTGGCTTAATCCGGAAAGAGAGGCGGACCGTGAAATGTCCCTTTTTAAGTCCGGTGGAGGGTTGTCCGTCGGGCTGGATGCCTCAGGTCACCTCATGGCTGAAAACGGACAAAGATCACTTACCTCTCCCGTTGCTGTTAACGATCAATGGAGCCACCTGGCCTTTTCATCACAAGGCGGTCAATTGTCTTTTTACGTTAATGGAAATAAGGTCGCTCAAGACAATGATTTTTATGCCGGGCCGCTTGAGACAAATATGAGCATTGGAAAATTTAACGGGCAAATTGGGTTGGTCAGGTTGTGGTCCAAAGTCCGTTCTGATGAGCAGATCGATGCTGATTACATGGATATTTTTATTGGCGAAGCACAGCAGTTCCCCGATTTGTACGGTCAATGGCGCTTCGAAGATGAGAATAGTACCACCAGTTCAAAGAACGATATCAAAGAAGCAAAACTGAACATTCGTTCCACTGATGCGGACACCTATCCGTTACGCATTGAAGCCAGTAACTTCAATGGTGGTATTGAAACGTATGATCCTGAGGTATGGCTAGAACATCCCACCACTGCGGGTAGCAACCCTGCAAAAGACTACCTGCTAAAGGTTTTTGAAGAAGGTACGGGGCGCAAGCTTTCGGCGGAAAGCGATACTGCGCAGTTTCCGCAGCCGGAGCCACCCATCGTAACCCTTGATCCGGAGCAGTCCGGCCCTTTCCAGGTAAAGATCACAATAGACCCGGAAACGCCTACCGGGACACTTAATGCAGATCAATACGAAGTGCGACGGGCCAGGCTGGAGGACAACGAAGCCATGGATGAGATCCTTTTGGGTACATATCCGGTGGACAGGTCTTCAGATACTCCTTCACCAATAGAAGTAGTCGATGCCTATGCTTACGATGATCCAAATACCTTGAGAGGAGGTAACCAGTATCAATATACGGTAATACCTCGCTATAATAATACTATTATCACTAAGCGTGATACGGCCAATGCGCTCACTACAGGCCCGGAAAAAGTACCGGACATTCAGCTGCACGCCTCTGGGACCGACCGGATCCTGGTCTCATGGCAACCGGAAAGCTGGCAATACGATCAGTTATTATTGGAGCGAGACAATGAGATCCTAAGCAACATCTCCGGCAAAGACTTTGTCGAAGATTCATTGGTTTTGCATGGTCAACCGTATGAATACAAGATCGTCGCATTAAAAGACGGCCTGCCGGCTTTTGAGCAGCGTACAAACTCTTCCATAGCACCCAATGGAATGTTTGAAGGGTACTTGCTGACGGAGGACGATTATGTGTTGCCAAACCAGGCTTTTAAGGTGATTGGTGTAGAAGTGAACAGGGAGACGCTCACCAGTGCTAATGGGGCCTTCATAGTGAGCGAGCTGTTTTACGGCAAAAAATCCAACTTTAAGGCTACCATAGCGGGTGATACGTTGGACTACGATTTTGAATTGAGCCATGGCAGGCCATCTATACGCCAGGCATTGGTCAACACCTCGGTCACACCTTATCAGCCCATAGACAGTGATACCGATTTTGTCACCTTCCGGAAACCGGTCGTTGAAAACAATGCTGTGACCTATGAATGGGCAACAGTTAATGATACTCATGAGATATATATGAATGTTTACCAAAAGAATGAGCAACGGCAATTGCAACTGATCCATGTCATTCCACCGGGAAGTGAAAATCGCCTCCGTCTCTATGATAGCGGAAATCAGGAGGTCATGTTCGTTGCTTACTACTTTCAACCAGATGGAATCAGCCTGGTGAAGCAGGAGTATGATACTACTGTTATAAACCAGGTCCATGCAGACGTTACTCTTTCGGCTATGGTCACCGGGGAACGGTTGCTTTCATTGGATTGGAGTTACCCTGCTCTGGATACGATCGATCATTTTGTGGTAGAAAGGATGCAGCTAAGCGCAGGCAACATAGTGGATAACACATTGTATACGTTAGGCAAGTTATCCCAGGTACCCGCCAATTCCTTGTATCAGATGCTTGATATCAGTGGGCATCCGGATACTACCTACCACTATGTCCTCAAGATGATGACGCGCTCCAAGGAGCTGCTTCCGGTGGATACGCTGGAGTATACCTATCCATCTCCCGGTCAGATAATCCATACGATAAATGCTCAAAACCACAATCGTTACAAGATCAAACTGGAGGAAGATCGGATTCAAGACCGTAGCTGGCAAGGGATCTCCGTCCGGGTGATCGATGAGGCTACCAATCAAGCCATACAGGAGGTGAGGCTTTCCAAGGAATTGATTGTCAATGGCAATGAAATCCTGTATTACCACCCGGAAGATGCAGCTTGGCCAGGTACAAGTCTGGAGTTTCAGCCGTTTAAGCGGGAAGTTTATGTAAATACGGCAAAAAGTGAATCATTTAAGGCCACGCGTGCTGCGAAGGACAGTCAACTGCCGGATCAGCTTACACCTGATCCCACTGCGACGAACGAATTACAGGTCCCTGTGCTATACGCCTCAAAAGACGCGCGTAACCAGGTATTTCTCCATTGGACCTACCCGGACTACACGGATGTGACGTTCAACGTAGAAAAAACCCGGTGGAAAGAAGGCTGGACCCCGGAGGACTGGAACGGAAATAACCCGAACTACCCGGTGGAACGATTTACCTTACCGGGTAACCGGCGTTCCCTGGTCGATACCACACATGCAGGGACTTCCATTGCAGGAGATACGATGATCTACCGGATCATGGCCGAATTTTACAAAATAGACGAAGAAGGCACGGTCACGGAGACGCTTTACAGTGATTGGGTCGCTGACCATGGTGTGGCGAGGCAGTACCACCAGGTGGGTGGCTATGTATTCAATGCAAACGGCTCACCACAGCCTCACGTTTGGGTAGGTATTGGCGATCAATGGACCCTCTCGGATGCTGCGGGCCATTATACCCTCAACGACCTGGAGCTCTTCGGAGCATCTATTGGGGTGGATTATGTAAAGCCTGGAACTACCGAGATCTCTCATTTGGCAAACCTTAACATCGATCCCTCCCGGCAGGTACATACCTACGATATTGAGCTGTCAGGCAACAATGAATTTTGGGAATCCGATGTGGCGTCTGCTTCACAAATTGTCGGCCTCGCTACTGAAAGTGACCCGGTCACGCTGACCAATAAAGTAAGATGGATGGTCAACGGAAAACGTTATTCAGGGTCAAAAGTTTACAATAACCTGCAAGCGGAATTGGTAAAATCGAATGTCAAAAACGGACAAATGTTACTTTATGTAGATTCGCTGGTTTCTAATAATCCCTCCAGTGCGGATTACGTGGTAGAGACCTACCTGCGTGATGCTGTGGAAGAGGATCATTTAACAGGAGCCCTAGGCCAGTCATTCATCCAATGGGAAGTTTTTGATGCGCCACATTATGTAGCCGCCTTTGCCGATCAGAAAAATGGATGGGTAGAGCTGCACTTTGCGCATAGGAAGAGGAACATAGACGGGTTCATTATTGTGCGGGGCGAAGAAGTCATCGGGGAAGTAGCCGCAGATGCAACCTATTTCCGCGACGTGACAGGTATCCCCGGTCAGATCTATCCTTACATCATTTACAGCTATATCGTCCGGGAAGGACAAGTTATACCGTCTATGCAAAGCTCGGCTACCGTCAGTGCGGAATACCCTGCTCCCGGAAGTGTTCTCAACTTTTCAGCGAAAGAGACGATAATACGTGATGAACAAGATGATCCTATACAGGATGCGGATGGGAATGATATTGTTGACAATAGCGTGACCTTAAGCTGGCGATACCCGGATGATGAAGTGGCTATTAAAGGGGTGCGGATCTTCAGGGATGCGAAGCAGATAGCGACGCTTGATGCACCGGATTCGGTCTTTATAGACGAGCAAGGTGTGCCGGAAACGTATACCCCGTACGCTATTCAATCATACGATTACCGGGAGGGAGAGTTCCACTTCGGAGAAAAGGCAGAGCTGGCATTCAATTATCCCCGATTACAGCAACCGGTAGACTTTGCAGTTACCGGTTACCAGGGTGAGATCAACCCGGATGACCAGGTCTATGACAGTTTGAAGGTTTCATGGGAGTATTATGCTTCAGCCATCGATGGTTTTGAGTTATTGATCAAGGAAGTGGAGTCCGGAAAAGAAGTAGTGAATGAATATATTGAATCTGTCGCGGATCAAAATGATTATGAATACATATTTAGTGAAGGCTTTTCTGAAGTAGCGTATGAATTCATATTGAAAACAAGGAGTATTCGCGAAGATTACACCTACCTCTCCAAAGAAGTCAGTCAGTCGGTCACGTATGATAAATTATATGCTCCGTTTTTCAAAACTAATGAAGTATTTACAACACTGCTGAACAGTCCTACGATCGATAGTAAGCGTGTGCCTCTGAATTGGGCGCTGGACAATCCTGAAAATCTCAAATATGATGGGTTATTTTTAACCGTAGAAAAGAGGGAAGGTAACTCGTTTGTTCCTTATACCTACACCTATACTTCACTGGGCCAGATCCATCAGATTAATTTTGATAAGCTTGATTTGGCGCCAGGTCAACAGCTTTATGAATTACTCATGAATGAGGACCAGTCAGGTACCAATGAATTCAGAGCCAGCATACAGGCTTATCAACGCAAGGGAGAAGATAAACTTCTGTCTGCAATTAACACCCTGCCATTTATTGTTGAGTTGACGGCATCCGACAAATATCCTTCACACGTAGAGGCTACTGGCAATCAACCGAATAATGTAATACTTAACTGGGACTACCCCATGGATGATGGTGGAAATATCGTCGATCCATTACCTGTTCGATACATTGTTTATCGGGATGGTTTTGTTATACATCGATTGTCGGGTGATGTCTACAGTTTCACTGACGCAAATGCAGATCCAGGTGTATCGCACTTGTATGAAGTGTCGGCAGAATATGCGGATGGCGAAGAGTACAAGTCTCCTGTTAGGGGTAGTAGGTTGGGAGATGGAGTGATCAGTGTAATGGCATTGTCTAGGCTTAATTCACCAATTCAAGGTGCTAAATTCAGGCTTTCAGCTACTTACAATGGATTGAGCTATCAAAAAGTTGACGCTACGGATAATGAAGGAAATGTAAGGTTCGACCTGTTACCATACAGTGGAAGTGGGATCGAATATACTGTGCAACCCTTAGAAAACAGGGAACACTATGACCCTAGTAGTTTTACAACTACGTTAAGCCATACCTTACCACAAAATAGTAGTTTGGTTTTCACAAACGATCATCAGCGAACGATTAGTGGGACGATTAGGAATGCTAATTGTTCTTCAGGATGCGGTCATGAAAATGTGCGTGTTCATCTATATCTAAGTGAAGATTCTGATGATACTAATGATGTAAGTAATGGTCATGCATTAACCGACAAAAATGGACAGTTTACACTATCCGTCCCCTACAACTTATCGCTTTACGAGAGCATTTACATATTGGTAGACAATACTGAAGAATTAAGTGCTGAATTGGTAGAGGACGAAATTGACACGGTGTATTTTGACTACCTGTTATCAGAAACCTCAGATTGGGTACCGGATGAACGTGGTGGCGATTTCAGAAAGCTCAAAGTAGAGCTGTTGGATGAACTTCAGAGCAATGAGCTTTACGAGTTGGAAATACTGGATAACAATGCCTTCCCGATTAATCTTGAAGTAACCGGTCCGGGAATATGTGAAGTATTAACGGACTATGAATTTCTGCTACGCATCTATGACGATAATCAACAAATGGAAGAGCAGGTCTGGACTCAAAACCAGTCCCTGGATTCATTGCTACTCCCTCCGTACAATCATCATATAGAAGTTATTGACGTCAATAAGAGTGATCGATTCAGTGAAGTGCTATTGGATTATTTTAGATCTCGCGATCTCTATCTTTCAAATAATGTAGAAAACTTTATAAAATCAGTCGATCCTAATGTTGATGAAAATGACAAGAGGTCACTCATGGACGAAATTCACTATTTGAGATACAACGAGCGTTCAGAGATATTGGTAGAAGTTCAAAATCCAGGTAACAAATCACTTAGTTGTGGGGATTTTGACCTGGTTATGGTAGCGGACGATAGCAATGAACGCTTTTACAATAGCTTATCCTTTACTGTAAAACCTCAACAGACCATAAACGGAAAAGAATGTGATGTCACCTCAGGTTATATTATTCCTAAGTTTAACGGTGGAGAATGGTTCAACGGCCAGCCTGAGAATAAGGATTCTCTTACTTATGATCCTGAGGAAGGTTGGGACGAGCTTTATATTGTGGCCACCACTCCAAATATGAATGCTCCTTATACACAACTCCTGGAGTTATATTATTATGATGATCATGGAAGTTTCCAGGGTATGGAGACCATGGAGATTTTGGTATTAGGGACACAAGACGCCCCGGGTTCAGATGTATTTATTATACCGGAGTCGAATGGGGATAACTATCAGGAACTGGTTCCTCTCTATGTGTTACGTGATCCTCCCGGTGATAACAGTACAGCCTTTATATCGGAGAAGTCATCCATTAATTTTCAATTTAAGCGACGGCACAATAATGGAGGAGGTGTTGATATTTCGAAAGGCGGAGGCACAAGTTTAGGGGGTTACGAGCTTGAAATCGACCTTTCAGGAGAAATAGGAGGCCACACGGAAAGACAGTATTCAAACAGTTATTCATTAGAGTTTAAGGAACAGATTTCTACTGTGAAAAAGGCAACCGTCAGTGAAAATCTGGAAGGTTACCTGGACGGGCCTGACGCAGACATCGTAGTTGGGATAAGTGTAGTATTGGCGTATGGGATTGTGGAAAATCTTGACCTGATCAATGATTGCGAAATTACCAAAGAGAAGGTTATGAGTGTCATTCCCAATGAGATCACGTCTTCCTGGGTATATACCAGGAGCCAAATTAAGAATACTATCAATTATTACAATTCACTCATTGAACCCGACGGAAATGGAGGGTATGTTCCTACCGAAGGCACCATTTTCTCAGATAGTACTGGCGTTGACCCGGAGCAGTTTGTAGCGGATTTAGGGGCTGGAAAAGAAATGTTTGAGAAGTTGCTTGAGCAGATGGATACCAAGTTTACACCTACTTGTGAGATGTGTGAGTTCGTTGAATATTACAAGCAAGAATATGAGGGTAAGAGACTTATTAAGTTAAAGATCTCGAGTGATATTGATGATCTTGTGGCGGACGTAAAGTCATTCTGCAATGAGTATGTCCTGGAAAATGATGAGTGCGTGCCCTTACCTGACATTGTAAAATATTGGAATGATGAGATTCGAGGTTACAATAATGATGAGCAGGAAGAAAATGACCTTGATGCGAACAACTATAACAATGCCTACAGGAAGTATTTGGCTGCAAAAGAGATTGTAGCGTTTTATGAAGCGGCCAATAGAGATCGCCTATTGGCAGAAAATATAGAGGATGTATTTCTTGAACGCTTGGATGAGTTTGAAGGGTTTGAACCCTTGGAGAATATTACTTTTGGAGCGGGAGCAAGTGTTTCACGCACCATTGAGAAAGAAACCTATGAAGGAGAAGTTTTCGAGCGCAAGTTTTCCCTTGATGGAAAATTAGTTGTCGATATTGGGCATAAAACTGAGAATCAAATACTCCATTGGGCTGGGATAGGCGCTGGGGTATCGAACGAAATGGAGTTCTTTAACAGTAAGTTCAAGTCTAAAGTTAAAACTACTTCGAAATACTTCCATAGGTCAACCTATGAATTCAGTGAGTCGAATGCTACTGAATTCAAAACAGGTTTCATTTTAGCAGATGATGATGATGGAGATCATTTCAGTGTAGATGCGTTCCATTCGTGGACAGATGGCGCTACTAAAACTACTCCGTACTTCAGTATCCTGGGAGGACGAAGCTCCTGCCCATATGAGCCGGGTACAGTGCCAAGAGATATGCCACGTATCCAACTCACCGATGAGACCGGGGAACTGTGGCCTACCAAGTACTATGACCTGCACCCGGACCAGGCGCTGGCTATTCCAATAGCGTTTAGTTCTGGTAACCTGTTTAACGAACACCGCTTGGTGCAGGTCACCGTGCCCTTGGGGACGAATAAAAAGGGATTGAACATGGAAATTGAAAACGTGAAAGTCAACAATTACCGGGGGTCAGTAGCGTTGGTTCAACCTGCAAACCCGGGAGAAGGTGATTTTCCCGTATCCGCTGATGGAAATTACTATACATACCTGGTAGCCGATCGGAGTGGTCTGCCGTTCTTTAACTTTGACGATATTGAGTTGGTGGTAAAACCGAATTGCTATGGAGGGAAAGGTACCTATTGGGAAGATGAGGCGATCTACGATACCCTTAAATTAGAGTTCCACTTCCAGAAGCCGATCTCCCCGGCCGTGCTATCGACTGAAAACGGAACATGGCTGGTCAATACCGAAGAGGGAAGAAATGTAGTGCCACTGAAACTGACCGGCTATGATGTACGCCAGCAGATGCACTCCTTTGAGGAAATCTACCTGGAGTATAAACGCAGAAGTGATCAACACTGGACGCGTTTGAGTGACAGTGAAGGCGGTTACTCTACCCTGGGCAAAGATCTCCTGTGGGAGTTTTACCAGGATAATCTCAACACATACCAGGACCCCACTTTCCCGGTCCTGTGGGATCCTGAAGAAGCCAGCGCTATTGATGGTGAATACCTCATCCGTGCAGTGGTGGTGCATGACAACGGAACCACCGGGACCTCCAACGAGGTAGCCGGAGTCATTGATACCAGGCAGCCCACCCTCGCCGGCCCTCCGGAGCCTGTAGATGGATTGTATTCACTTGGAGATAACATCAGTATTGCTTTCGATGAGTCCATTGACTGCGACAAGTTCCTGGCTGAATCCGATATATTGGTAGAGGTACGAATAGAGGGTGAGCAGGTACCCTACAGTATCACCTGTGACGGTAGCGCAGTGAGTATACTGCTGGATGAAACCGTAATTACTACGTATGATGGTCAAAACATGGAAGTACGGGTTTCAGGTATTTACGATCTGAACAACAATCCTTCAAAAGACTCATTCTACGTGTGGGACTTCCAGTTGGATTATCAGAAGCAGACGCCGTCCGGTTTTGAAGCGTTGCCGCTTTCATCGTCGGTTTTCAATGCATCATCACCATCGGAACTGCTGTACCAGGTATTGAACTATGATGTGTATGAAAAGTCTGCCTCTATCCGGGATATTCGCTTAATGTATCGCAGGGAGAATACAACAGACTGGACGGATGCGTACATACTTACACAAGAACAGCTTGCCAATAACTATGAGGCACTGGGAGACAATAGTCAGGTGCCAAGGGATACCCTCCGGTTGCATGTAGGACAGTTTTTGTCCAATGATATAGCGCTGGATGATGGCGTGTACGAGGTGCAGTTGGTGTTGACGGGGGATTCAGGCCTGCAAAATGTGCAAAGCATGCCTTCTGTTACCATCGATCGGGTGGCCCCTGCCCTGTTAGGCATCCCTGCCCCGGCCGATGGCGTTTATGATCCGGGTGATGAAGTGGTATTGGGCTTTGACGAGACCGTTGATTGCGGCTATGTGAGCGAAGAACACTTCTTCTCCGAAATCAGCGTGCCGGGAAGCTTGGTTACCGAACCATTTGTTCCTGTGCGTTATCATTGTGCGGGAGATCAACTGCTCGTTTTTTATGATGAAAGCCAATTCAATGAGAAGTTGGGTAGGACTTTAAAAGTGGGCATTAAAGAAGTACGTGACTTAGCCGGTAATAAGACCGACTCGTTATACCATGAATTTACCGTGGCACAGTTTGGTAAATCTACCAGCCCGGCCAGTTTGCTGGAGGCCAGCACGAATTGGGTAGTGAATGTAGAAAAGCCTTCCGTAACCTTTACAATAGCGGAATACGACTTGTTCGAACAACATTATTCGCTGGATAGTATGATTTTACAATTCTCGGGTGATAAGGAGTCCTGGGATCCTATTGAGACGGTAACGCGGGACCAGTTACGCATTTATTTTGAGAACAACGGCGGAGCAACAGCCAACAATTATCCTGTATACCCTATCAATTGGATACCTCCTGTAGCCTACCAGGATACCGTCCTCGAGGTAAGAGCGAAGGTATTTGGAGAAGGATTTCCGAAGTACTCTGACGTGGCAGAGGGCAGGATAGACAGGATTTCACCGGTGGTACAATCCTCGTCGCCTTCGGATGGCACTATCCATATGGGAACTATGGTGATGCTGTCCTTCAGTGAGGACATGGATACGGGATCACTGGATACGGGAGCCGTATCCGTAGGCCAGGTAATGGAGGGGGATGGAAGCGCTTCACGTATGGCGTCGACTTATGAGGTGGATCCCGCTATGTATACCACATTTCTTGATGGAAATACACTGGAAATCCTTTTTGATGACCACTTTACCTCGCAATACGCAGGTGAACAGCTGGAACTGAAGGTAGCCGAACTTCGTGATCTGAACGGCAATGCGCTGGCTGAGGATGTGGAGGAGTTCTTCACCGTACTCAATCTCAATGCGGATGGGACCGAAGCGGCTATCCGGGCCCTTGATTTCGAAGGTGAGCAGCTGGCTAGCGGCCCGATCCAACTGGACTGGAATAATGTGAGTGAGGATATTGTCCATTACGAGCTGGAGCGCTCATCTAATGGGCAGAAATTCACTCCTATAGCCACGGTCACTTCCCAGGCGGTGGAGCGCTATACCTACGAGGACCTGGTGAACTTCGAAGAGGCCATCTACTACCGCTTGAAGCTCTATGACCAGCAAGGGACCCATACCCGGTCCAAGGTGGTGATGATCACGGATACTGGCATAGAGATACCGCAATTACTGGAGGTATACCCTAACCCAGTGAATGACGACAGGATACTTAGGTTTGCCGTCATTAATACAAGCCCTGGCGCTGTCTCAAAAGTAATGATCATGGACCTGTCAGGGGTAGTGCTTATGGAAGAAGAGATTGAGACGATGGATAAAGTATACCACCAAGTCCAACTGGACAAGTCTATGTCTCCCGGCGTTTATATGCTCAATGTAGAGCACCCCGGGTTTAACAATTCGATACGTTTTATTATCGAGTAACTGGTCGTATCATCTGTCACTCACTTGAAAAGGGATGTCGAAAGGCATCCCTTTTTGGGTAAGTGAAAGAAGCATTTGCAATGAACCTGGACTCGGGATAAGAATGCTCAAATAAACCAAAACAATACATTTTTCCCGTCATTGCGAACTTCGTGTGTTGGCTTCCGTTGGGCGTGAAGTGATCCCCCAGTCGTGGAACGAGAACAAGGTCCATTCGATCACACACGAGGGGGAGGCCGCTTCGTAACCTACCCATTAGCCACGCTGGCCCACCTATGACCTACTTTTGTTTTTTCGTCATCGCGAACCCAGCGGGCTGGCCTTAGTGATGCGTGAAGCGATCTCCCAGTCGGGGAACGAGAACAAGGTCCATTCGATCACACACAAGAAGGGGGCAGCTTCGTAACCTGCCCACCGGCTACGCCAGCCTTGCTGTGACGATTAATTTTCCCGTTATGTCATCCCAACTTCAAGCATTTTGTAAAATGTGCTTATTCACAAGGAAGATAGATAGCGATCTTTTAATTCCTTCTTATCCCCAACTTAGGTAATAACGTGAGTACGATATAAAAATAATTAAATCGTAAAGAAGATCCCTTTGTGATTCTTTGCGCTTTGGTGCCTTGGTGGCGAAGCTTCCCCGGCCACTAAGACGCAAATGCACCAAGGGGCACCAAGCCCTGGATAACATCAACTGATAAACAATGATCGAGTCCAGGTTAATAAATAATGATCTTCCTCTTAAACAACAGGAAAAGAGGACAGGCCTGCTGAGATTGGCTAAGGTGATTAAACCATCGAAAATACGCCTCATCGATCAATCGCCAACAAATGATACAAAAACCGTAAAGCAGTAGGATTATGCTCCAATCGGTCTACCAGCTGGACTTGGGAAAACCGGATAGCGCCTTCGCCATAACGTAATTCGCCTGCTGCTTGCACATGGCCTTTGTCCATACCCCAGTTGCTTAGACCGCTTAAAAGAATGGGTGACCAGCGCGAAGCTTGTACGGTGTGGGCCAGGATCGGAGATATAAGTTTTTTTTCACCATGGTACCAAAACCTGAAGTCGAACGGTTCCACATCATATACTGCTTGGTGACCAGTGAACGGTGATGCGAAATAGTAATCGCCCATATTGGTCTTTTCTACCTTGAGTTGGGTATTTGCTACCGTATAATCACCTGCTGTAAGGCCTAAAAACAAAAGGAGTTTACCCCTGCTGACCCAAGCATCCACTTGTTTTTGCACTTCTTTGTAATGACTAAAATTATCCACGAGGATCACATCGGCATCTTCCATAGAGGAGGCTTCGGTCAAGTTCGCTTGCGTTATGATGCGGGCTGCATTACCTTTCTCCTGGCCTAGCACGTATACCCGTTTGTCGCCCGGTAGTATTCGAGGAAATACCTCGAAATCAAAGGTGTTTTGGTATACACTTTTTCCTTGTGTGTCAAAAAGCCCTGCCCGTAACAGGAATTTTGTTCGCTTTTTGACGTTGGGCGTGTTATACTTTAAAAACCCTTGGAACTGTGCACTGTTTGAAGGGATATCAGCCGCTATCTCATTGGCGAGTACTACTTTCCCTTTGCCCTCCACTTGGTATTTTAGGATGTATCCCCCGGGGATCTCGTTCAAATCGTTGGCGATCCAAAGTTCGAATTCGGTTTCTTCATTTTCAAAAAAATGCCTTCTATCGCTACGCAATGATACCATTAACGGCTCTAAGGCATTGCGATAGGCGAAATAAGCTTTTTTAGGCTGGCGGTCTACATCCATAATGGATTTCATCCATCCTGCGGGCCATGCGTCGATAAAAAGGTGCACGGCAAAAGAGACCATACGGGGATCTCTGCGGAAGGTCTCAGTTACGAATTGAATGCCCCAAGCCTGGTAGTCTTGGCTGGCGTTCACCCAATCGGCTAACGAGTATTGGGTGTTGTACCACATGTAGTGGAACTTGTTGGTCTGCGCCATGGCTATGCGGTTGGCATTCCACTTTTTTTCTTCCCCTGGGTTTTGGGGTAGCCAGCTTTCCGGGTAGTATTTTTTCATAGTGTTCACAGGGTCTAGGCCCTCGGCACCGAATTCTCCACAGGCATAAAGCCAGCCCGGCTTTACCGGCTGCCACTGGCCTTTGTACATTTCACCCAGCCCTAGCCCATGGCCATTGTACCAAATGTTGTAGTAGTGATTATCCGGGAGGCCCGGTGAGGGCGGATCATAGTCCCCGTCTCCCGCTTTAATGATCCTATCCGGGTTGGATAATAGGATGGCTTGGTCGAGCGCCTTAAAGAGGTGATGGTAGTCTTTCGCGGTGTTTAAGCTGCGGTGTGGGTTGCCTTCCCCGTTGGGGAATCGCTCATTAATGTATGTGGCTATAATGGCGGAAGGGTGGCTACGCACGAGCCGTTCCATCTCCTCGGCCTGCTTGACGGCCTCGGCAAACTTGTTCCTTCTTACTGTGCCGAAGAAGGGGAGATCTACCTGGTGCATCATCCCCAGTTGATCGCAGTAGTCATAGACCTCCTGCTGCACCGGGCGCTGTGTGAAGCGAATGAAATTCATGTTGGCCAGCTTTGCCAAAAGGATGTCATCGATTAGCTGGTCCCAGTCTTTTTTCATTACGCATTGCTGGAAATTGCCCATGGTATTGGCGCCTCGAAGCCGGATCATTTTACCGTTCAGGTACATCTTGCCCTTGGGTAGGTTTACCGTATCCATGGTGAAGCTACGCATGCCAAACGGTTGCACTTGGGTGTCGGTATGCTTGCCTTCATCGTCATAGAGCTTTATTTGTACTTGGTATAACCAGGGGTTATCTCCGTCCCAAAGGCGGAAACCTTTCATATGCAGGGGGATCTTCAAATAATTCACCCCGTATCCCATGGTCAGTACCTCGCTGGTGTGATCGGTGGGTTTGGCAAGGTCGCCTACCCCGGGCACATAGGTAAAAGAGGGGACGTACTCCAAGTTTTCGATGACGGTCTCATCAAAGTTTTGGCCATACACCGATAACTTGAGCTTGGCCGTGGAAGCGTAGGGCTCGAAATTATTGACTTCTACCCACACTTCTGCCACGGAATCTTGCGGCATAGGCCTCACGAAAATATCGTGGATATGTAATGGCGAACGAGCTTCCAGGTAGCAGTCTTGGTAGATCCCCATGCCAGCGGGGCCATGATGCCAGCCCAGCTTAGGATCATCATACCCTGGGCCGGTGGCGGCATAGATCTTGTCGCCAATGACTTTATTCCCTAAATTGTCGCGTACTTGTGTAGTGGGATAGTCGTTCTCTACTTTTACCAGGATCGTATTTTCCCCTTGGTGGACATAAGCGATGATATCAAATTCAAAAGGAGCAAAAAAGCCTTCATGGGCACCTACGTAGGTGCCATTTACAAACACCGAGGCTTTGTAATCCACTCCCAACGTCATCCCGGAATTTTCTTAACGCAGTGATGAAAATATCCGGGATCTGCTGACTCGCTGAACGAAGATCACCTCGCCGGTAAATGCTGGTTTTCGTTTCTCGACCTAACAGATTCCAGCTCTCGCATACGCCTAAGCTTCTGCTATGGGCTGGAATGATGCACGGTTTGTGTTTGTTTAAAAAGGGATAGTAACAGCGCATAATTGTCAACGCTCCATAACCCCTACCTTATCAAAAGGAAAAGGCTCTATGTTTTTATTATAATCCGTTATCTTCTTCCAATCTATCTCATCAGGGCTAGTCCCGGCATCGTCCAGCGTAGCATTTTTGATCAGCTTAAAGAATCCATGCTGGCTGGTCTGTGAGCGGATGAATGCGTTGTGCATTACGGTATTGAACCGGTCGGTGGTAGTAGTAAAAAAGTCCTTGAGGTCAGGGTATCTTTCTTGGTACAGTCGGCTGTCGATGTCCACATGCTTCTTCAGCCGTTCTTTGATAATGGGGTTTTCGTTCATGTACCGCATGAACTTTTCATCGCTCCAGTGCCCGTTTCCTACGGCCACGGGACAATCCATGAATATGTTCCCTTCAATTAAATTATCATGGCCCCCATGGATGAACACCGCCCCGAAATTTTGGTTGTGCCCAGGATTACCGACTTTGTAAAAGAAGTTCTTTCTTACGGTAATACCGCCGGAACCGTCGTCGATGTAAACACCACACATGCTGGTTTCGGGATTAGGGGGAGTAATGTTCGAAAAATAGTTGTACTGGATCACGGTGCCACGGGCAGAGGGATTACGACCGGTATAGATCGGCCCCATGTCATCGGCTTCTTTGCAGACCCGGTCAAAATGATTGTATTCGATGGTATGGTCATTGCCACCAAACTGTATGGCCTGGTGGTAGAGGTCATGGAAATAGCAGTTTTTGATGGCATTGCCTACCCCGTTCATTCGTATGGATGGAGAGTAGGTTTGGTTGATCCTGTCGTTACGATAAAACTCTGAATTGACCACTTGGTTGTTCCCGGGGATCAAGTTTTTTCGATCTCCCCCCACCATGATCACTCCCCCGGTGCCGGTTTGGTAGATCTTGCAATTGCGGATGGTAATGTTCTTAAAATCCCCGGGCCTGGGCGCCATTTGTTTTGGTGAGCCATCCGGGTTGTAGCTACGCCGGTCATCGGCAAGGGGGCGCCCCATGCTTATGGCCACTGTGCCGAGGTTTGAGAATTCGCAATCGCTTATCGTGATATCATGGCTATTTTCCAAATAGATGGCCATACCCCTGGCACAGGTAAACTTGATGTTTTCCAAGGATACATTTGCTGTATTTTTGATCTCGAAAAAAGGAGATGGCGTAAGAGAAACCTCGACCTCGGCTTTTTCCAGCGCACTCCCCGGGTAGACGTAAAGCTTACCCGTGTTCCGGTCCAGGAAGTATTCTCCCGGCCGGTCGATCTCTTCCAACAGGTTGTACGCATAATACCCGCGAACGCTCAGCCCCGCCAGCTCTTTTCTCTGGGTAGAGTCAATGTACGCAGGGGTGCTGGTCCTAAGGCCATAAAGATGGGGTTGCTTTAATTGGATCGATCTTTGGGTGTAATCGATACGAGCTACGGCCAGGTGATCATCATTGTAGCCAAAAGAAAATTTGCCATGCAGCCAAATGTTATCTGCCTTTTTCCAACGTTCTGCACGCTCGTATTCAAAACCGAATTCGCCGCCCCTATTGGAAAAGTCCCCATCCCTGGGGATGGAGCCGGCATCGTATATCTTACCTATGGCCAATTTACCTTCATTCGGATACCGGGCCAGGTATTGGGGCTCCCCATTGATAAAAAGCTCTAAGGGAGCAGGAGAAGGCGGGGTACCGAAACCATGTTGTTTCATTTGGCCGTAATTCGTTACTTTCTCTTTTTTGAGGCTTATTTCCCATACCTTATCACGGCTTTCCCGCGGAAGCCTTTCCAATACCGTCCTATTCTTAGTCTTTTTGAAGTTCTCCCCTTTTATTTTCGTGCCGCCATGGAAGACCACGTTCTCATCACGGTAGGCTCTTATCGTGATCTTTCCTCCATTAGCGCCACTCAACGTTTTTCCAGGGATCTGGATGGACGCAGTGCGATAGTATGTCCCTTCCTTTAAATGGATCACCACGGGATCGTTATCTCCTTTCTTCCTTTGTTCGGCAATGGCTTGCAATGCCCTTTCTACCGTAGCGAAGGGTTGGTCTAGCGTCCCACTATTTGTATCAGCGCCTTTTGGCGACACGTAAAGTGAGCGGGCTACCTGGCCATAGGAAGAAAGGGAAATGGCCAGTGCGAAACATAAGATGGCAAGGGTTGTCTTGAATTTTGACATACAGTTCATAGTAACGGTCACTTTTTAATGGTTAATCTCTCACCTCCAGTTTCACGCTGGCCAGGTCATTCTCTTTGGAAGACGGGCCGATAAAAATTGTGAAGTCCCCGGGTTCTATTACCTTATCCAGGTTTACGTCTCGCAAAGACAGCTCGTTGAAACCGACGGGGAATTCTACCTCCTGGGATTCACCCGGCTTTAAATGTATTCGCTTAAATCCCTTGAGTTTCATGATATACCTTCCAACCGACGCATAATCATCCTGTACATACATTTGGACGATCTCATCCCCTTCCATCTTGCCCGTGTTGGTCACTTTTACCTTTACCGTAGCAGTTCCATTTTTTGAAATGACCGTTTTATTTATGTCCATATCGCTGTATTGAAAAGTGGTGTAGCTTAGGCCATAGCCGAAAGGGAACAGCGGGGTTTGGTCCGGCTTACCGAAGTATCGCCCTTTTCCTTTGCCGATAAAGCTAGGTTTTTGCAGGTAAGTCACAGGTATTTGCCCCAGGTTCCTTGGAAAAGAGACGGTGAGCTTACCGCCGGGATTGTAATCTCCAAAAAGGATGTCGGCTATGGCTTCCCCTCCCAGCATCCCGGGATACCAAGCCTCTAAGATGACAGGGACATTTTCAGCCGCCCAGTTAATGGTGAGTGGTCGCCCGTTGATCAATACCAGCACTACGGGTTTCCCAAGCGCCATGACCTCTTTGAGTAAGTCCTCCTGCAGGCCGACCAGCCCGAGATCATCACGGTCTTTGCCTTCGCCACATGTAGCGAGCGAGCCGCCTAGGGCCATCACCACAAGGTCTGATCTTTTTGCCGCTTCCAGGGCTGCGTTAAAGCCGGTTTTCACCGTATCTAAAAGGCTGCACCCTTCGGCATAATGGATATCGATGCTCTTTCCCACTTTTTTTTGCAGCCCGTCACGGATGGATACATAAAAGGGAGGGGCCTTGGTGTAACCTCCCAATAAGGTTACCGCCTCCTCGAGATCATCAGCATGTGCATTAGGGCCGATCACAGCGATAGACCGGGGATCATCTCTTTTGAGAGGCAAAAGCTGGTTTTCGTTTTTTAACAACACCACGGATTGCCGGGCGGCTTCCAGCGCCAGTTGCTGGTTTTTCTTTAAGGACGTTGCCTCTTTTTTACGATCTTCCTGTCCTTCAAAAAGTCCCAGCTCGAATTTTGCTTTTAGGATCCTGCTCACGCTTCTATCGATATCCTCTTTTAGGCTGGGGTGTTTTTCCATGGCCTTGAGCAATACTTCGGGGCTGTACGAAGTGGCCTTTGCACTCATGTTAAGCACTAGGTCCATGTCAACGCCGGCTTCCAGGCCCAGGATGGCAGCCTCTACTTTGTTTTCCGCGATGCGATGCATGGCATGCAGGCGATAAACATCCGTATGGTCGGAGATGACAAAGCCATCAAACCCCCATTCTTCCCTGGAAATATCGTTGAGGAGCCACTTGTTCATGTGGCAGGGCACCCCTTCTAAGTCTTGGTGCCCGGGCATGATACTTCCTACCTGTGCGAGTTTTACTGCTTCTTCAAAAGGAGGAAGAAAGATCTCGTAAAGTGTGCGCTTGGAAATGTCCACGTAAGCGCCGTTAAGGCCCTGCTGCGGTTCTGAATACCCGGCAAAGTGTTTGGCTGTAGCCATGATGTGATTTTTATCAAATCTTTCCTCACCTGTTCCTTGCAGCCCTTGGATAAAGGCTGTTCCCATTTTGCCTACCAGGTAAGGGTCTTCGCCGTAACATTCTTCTACCCTTCCGTACCTGGGGTCTCGCGCCACGTCCAGCACCGGGGAGTAGCAATGTGAAATGCCGGCATCCCGGGCCTCTTGGGCAATACCCGAGGCAACCTGGCGGATAAGCTCCGGGTTCCACGTGCTGCCCAGCGCAATGGCTTGTGGGAAAGAGGTGGCGCCTTTTAACCGCAGGCCATGCAGGCACTCCCCGTGATACATCGTGGGAATGCCCAGCCTGCTATTGGCCGGCGCATCCTGGATCATTTCATTTATCTTTTCCTCCCAGGTCATTTGGCGTAAAAGGTCTTCTACTCTTTTTGCTACCGGGGCTTGTGGATCTTTGTACAGGTCTTGGGCATATACTTTTAACCCCACGGCCAAAAGCAGGATCAAACAGGTATGGATTTTTGATTTCATCGGTAGTTAGGTCGTTGTGGGGTGATGGTTCAAATTATTACTTTCATTCATTACTATTCAATTAAGCTTGGTAAGATGCAATAAGCCGGAAGGAGGGACCCGGAACTCTTGAAACTCCTTATCCAGCGCTACTTTTTCTTCTTTGATCAGCTCACCGGTGACAGTATAGATCAAGGCTTTTCTCGCCCTTTTTTCCTTTTGTTCAACCTTCAAAAGTACCTTGTCACCCGGGGTGGCGTTGACCACGAACATGGCCTGGCCGGGCGTTGGACCCGGGATGATCTTTTCACCCGCATAGACCGTAGTGATCTTCTTTTCTTCCGTTTCAGCGCTAACCATGGGGTAGTTCATCTCGGGGTTATAGGGCATCAGCTCCCCATCGAGGAGTGTTCGTTGGTGATCCCGCCAGAAGCTCAACCAAAACGCCAGCATTTTTTTATGCGGCTCATGGATCTCGTCGAGTTTGACGGATACCTGCGGCACGGAATACAGTACGTTCAGCAGCTGGAGCGCCGCGGCTTCTACCGGTTCGTCCCTATGCCACATGATCATATCGGAGTGTACGGCGGTATTCCCGGAGATCATCCGCAGGTCCAGCACCTTGACTTTGTTCTCGATGGCGCCGTTAGGACAGTCCCCGGCCCGGAACATATTGCCATATTTACGCATTAACGGGCCAATGTAGGCCTGCCTGAACTCGATCATTACATTGGGCTTAACCCTCTTGAGCTCTTCCATAATGTCCGTCATCAGGCGATCTATGGCCTCGTTCACAGAGGCGTAGTCCCGGCCGCTTATGGCTTCTTGCACGGTTTCTTCCGTGGGATACATACGGTCAATGAAATCCAATTTGAAGCCGTCAACGTCCCAATCGATGATGGCGTTTTTAAAAGTGGTGATCAAGTAATCCCTCACTTCGGGAAAACGCGGGTCCAGCACAGAAGCATGGTGACGATCTGAATGGTAAAGGTATTTTCCCTTGAAACGATCAAAGTTTTCGGCCTTGAGTCCCATGAAGGGGATCGAGTACCACAGCAAAAATTTTAGCCCCGTCCCGTGAACACGGTCTACAAACCCCTTCATATCGGGGATAGAAACGGGTTTCCAGTCGCCGGTGTATACATACCAGTAGCTTAAACTATCTATGGTTTGCCAGCCGTCGTCCACGATGATCGACTCCATACCGAGCTGCTTGGCCATTTCGCACTGTTTCACTACCTCATCCACCGGCAGGTCCTGGTGGAAGGCATACCAGGTAGAATACATGGGCAACCTAGCATGCCCCGGTACCTCGCTGGGCCGGTACCCCGGCAGCGACTCCCACCACTGCGCTACTTCTGACAAGGTTTTCACTAACTTATGGTTTCGCTTATCGATGCGGAGAGTGAGGGTGTACTCTTCGATGAGAGGCTGGGGCTCCATAAACAGCCCAACACCACACTTCATACTGCCACTGTATTCATCCACATAGGCAGACATTTCTACGGCGTTCAATGCATCGGAACAGGCGTAAGTGTATCGATTTTCATTGTCGTGGCCGAATAAAGCCACTACCGGGGCATTCGTAGGCGCCCTGGAGCGGAACCGGTTTCTCCATAGCCCGGGTTTTTCAAAAGATTCCCGTTCCGGGGTCCACAAGGCTACCACGTGGTGTAACGGGTGCTTCCATAGTATCTCCAGTGGCTTGGGAGCGCTTTTTCCATCGGAAACGAAACGAAAGATGTAGTAGGTTAGTCCTTTCTCCAGCACTTGGTGTTCTACCTCGTAGGATAGATTAACCAGGTCTCCTTTTAATGTGAATTCTTCATCACCTATCTTAATTATTTCCTGGGCGTTTGCCAGGACCAGCAATGGGACAAATAAACTGCTTGCCACCATCCAGGTAATCGTTTTTATATTCATTTTAGACATCAGCTAGTTAACTTCATTAATGATCCTGTAGCCCAGGCAGATCCGAGCTTATTTTCACTGCACCTTTGCCGGGCTTTACCACGGCGCGAAACTTCTCATGCAGTACCGTGTTGGCGGTCGTTTTAAGGCCAATCTCTTTGTTATCCACGGTATTGGTAAGCAACACAAATTCACCCGGGCTCTTGAAGACACACCCGTGGATGTTGATAAGTGTCTTGAAATAGTCGGGCATGGCACTATTTTCAATGAACCGTATCCCCGGGGCATTGAATACCGAATTAGAAATGGAGATCACGTCTACAGGCGTAGCAATGGAAAACAGGGGGTCGGTCTTATCATGGAGTACGCGGATATTGTCAAACAGGAGTTGCTCTTGCCTGGGGATATCGGCCCCCGGGTAGTAAGAGCGGCTGTACCGGTCATTATCAAAATGCACGGAAAACCCTGTCCTAGGCTTTCTTAAAAAGATATCGCGAAACACAACATTTCTGACCCCGGCCGTGTAAGTGACATCTTCCTGTACTACGCCCCAGTTGATACCGTCGTACACCTTACTTCCTTTTTCATGGACCGGGCGGCTGGTGGATTTGTATGTTTTACCGTCCGGTTGGGCCTGCACGCGGTATAATTTGCCGTTGGAGACCACTACGTCGGACTGCTGTACTTCCATACCCTGCTGCCAGTCTATCCAGCCTCCTGCTAAAATACGGCAGAAGTAGCCTACTGTATTTTCCTGGTCCAGGTCATGGCAGTTTTCAATCACGCCGTCTTCGATCCAGCCTAACTCGGGGTTCGAGGTGGCATAGTCGTGGGCGTTTAAGGCAATGGCGTCATCAAAGGTTTGGAATACTGCATCACGAATGGTAAACCTTTTTCCACGACCTAGGTGTATCCCGTCTTTTTTGCCTTTGATGGTTACATCCTCGATGATCACATCCTCGAACGTACACACATGGATGCCGAACTGGTTCTTCTCTAAGTCGAGGCACCTGAACCCGCTAACCCGGAGGTTTTTTACATAGAAAAATGCGATTTGGCCCCGTAGGCCATACACTTCTGAGAACCGCTTATCCATCTTGTTCACCTTTAGACTCAAGCCGGAAATGGTGATGTTCTCATTGTAGGTTTTGGTCAATGCGCCTTTGTTCAGGAATACATGGGTGAAGCTGCCTTGTTCGTTCACTTTTTGCAGGAAAACATTATTGGAAAATTGAAGGGTAGTATGGCTTCCTACGTAAACGGTACCCGCCATTTTATAGGTACCGGGTAGGCTTATGATGATGCTCCCGCCCTGGTCCACGGCCTTTTGCAACGCACGGGTGTTTTCAATCCCCGTAGCTTGGGGAGAAAAGCCAAATTCTGAAGCGTTGACCTGGCATATCCCCAGGTGTATCGTGACGCTAAAACATAAGGTTAAAAAAACGACGATAAACTGCTTTTTGGGCAGGTAAAGCTTTTCTATGGCCATGCTCAACACTTGGCAGCCATTAATTTTCTTGCAAAGAAGGCGTGAATAGGGAGCAGTACTAACGTGACGTTTCATCTTTATTGGGTGTGGCGTTAAAATTTGGATTGGGTTCGGCAAACCTTGCGTCTACCGCGGACAGCTCTTCAAATAGTTTTGTTTTCAATCGATCGGTAAGCCCCGGGAGCTGCCGGCTTAAGTCGACTGATTCCTTGATATCCTGGGCAAGGTTGTATAGCTCCAGGCGCTGGTCTTCGTAAAAGTAGAGCAGCTTATAGTCCCCTTCGCGTATGGCGGAGCAGGGTTTAGTGCCTTCATAGGACTTTGGAGGGTGGTAGTACGGGAAGTGCCAATATACAAATTCACGATCGGTAAGGTTCTTTTGGTATTTTACCGAGGGTAAAAGGCTCACCCCGTCTACATCCCCGGGAACCGGCTGGCCCAATATTTCGCAGAGAGTAGGCAGAATATCCCATTGAATGACTACATCATCAATGCTTTTTCCTCCTTCCACCTGGCCGGGCCACCGGATAATAAAGGGTTCCCGGATCCCGCCTTCGTATAAATTCCATTTATTGCCCCGCAGAGGCTTGTTAGCGGTGTAGCCGGGGTGGCCCCCGTTATCCGAGGTAAAAATGACTACGGTGTTTTCGCGAAAACCGTAGTCATCCAGGGCTTGTAGGACCTGGCCGGTGTAATGATCCATAGTTTGTACAAATGCTGCGTACAGCACCTCGTTTTCAGTTGCTGCCGGCATTTTGTCACGGTATTTTTTTACCAGCCAATCGTTATTGGGCGCTACGGGCGTATGAACGTAATAACTTGAGAATACCATTAAGAAAGGCTGTTTTTTATTCTCTTGATCTCGAAGGAATTGTATGGATCTCTCTACTAACGAATCGCTTGGGAACTCCCCGGGACTGAGACGGACCATGGGTTTATTTCTTTTATCATAAGGATGGGACCCATAGTGATCGCTGCCTACCGCGAATCCCTGCTGGAATGGGCCGTGCGTGTCGCTCCATTTTAAATATCCCCCGTTGTGTTTGGCAATGTGCCACTTCCCAAAAAAGGCCGTGGTGTACCCTGCATTTTGGGCAATTTCACCCAGGGTGATCTCTTTCAGTGGCAGCTCCAGCGTCCTTTTCGGCGGGAGTAGGGGCTTGTCTTTGATCCTCCTGTTGGTAGCCACGAACTCAAACTGGAGCCGGGCCGGGCTTTTGCCGGTCATGATGGAAGCCCTAGAGGCCGAGCATATCGGGGCCGGGGCATAGGCGCTAGTAAAACGCAGGCCTTCCTGGGCCAAGTTGTCAATGTGGGGGGTATCATGATAGGCATTCCCGTAACAGCCCAAGTCTGACCATCCCAAATCATCGGTATAAATGATGACAATATTGGGAGGTTCAGTGTCGGAACAAGATGCCGAAATCATGAGCAGCACGGTGAAGAATGGGATATAGCTTTTCATTTGCCTTTCCAGTTGGGTACGGGTTCTACATTTTGGGCGGGGATCCAGGTATCCAGGCTGTCGATCCATTTTTGATAGCTGGGATCCTTGACAAGGTTTTCCCATTCATTGGGATCTTCCGAGGTATTGTATAGCTCCTTGGCACCGCCCTGGAGGCGTATATACCTGAATTGATCTGAACGGATAGCATGGTTATTATGCCCATAGGTGGTCACGGCAGGGAACGCCCACCTCGTGCTGGGATCGGCTAACAAAGACGTGATAGAACGCCCGTCGAGCCCTTCTTTGGAAGGAAGGCCACATAATTCCACCAGCGTAGGATACATATCTACTAACGATACCGTAGCGTTGGAAACCTTATTGTCAGTGATCCCCGGGCCTGCCCAGATGAACGGTACATGGCACGCTTTTTCATACAATACAAATTTTTCCCAGTGGTCCTTCTCCCCTAGGTGATAGCCATGGTCTGACCATAAAACGACAATGGTATTTTCGGCATAAGGGCTTTGCTGCAGGGCATCTAGCATCCGGCCCAATTGATGATCGGCATAGGTAGCCGCTACTTGGTAGGCTCTCACCGCTTTTTTGAAAATACTGGGATCGCGTTGCTTTTCGCCTTCGAAGGTATTCATGAACCTGGCATGTCTTTTGACAAAGCGGACAGACTCATCTTCGAGATCGTCGAAATCGTTAGGATTGATCTCCGGCAGGGCCGATGACTTTACCGGATACTGATCAAAGAACTCACTAGGCGCAAAAAAGGGCATATGCGGGCGAAAGATCCCGACCGCCATGAAAAAGGGCTTATCCGTGTGGTTTTTTAGTTTTTCGATCGCCCAGTTGACCGTTCTATGGTCCACATGTTCTCCCGGGTCGGGCGGCCATACGCCCCAGTCGAAGTTCGGGCTTACTTTCTTCGCTTGTTGCAAGTCTTTATTGTACCAATGCGTGATCCCGTTCAAGTTGTCTGCCGGCATGGGGGCGTCCGGTCGGGATAGGGGAAATGCCAGGGATTCGTCAAATACCTCGTATTTCGTGTAACGCGCGGCATGGTGGTGGAATATTTTACCTGAACCGTATGTTTTATAGCCTTGGTTTTTAAAATATTCCGGCAGGAGTTCCAGGTGGTCATGGGCTGATTTCCAGTCGGAAGAATTCCCGTATACCCCCGTATTGGAAGGTATTTTGCCGCTAAGCAGGGAGAACCGGGAAGGATTGCACGACGCGGCATTGGCATAAGCCTGCCTGAAAAAGACCCCGTTTTTTGCTAAACGGATCATGTTGGGGGTTTTTATAGGGTGTTTTTCATCGAACAATTGGGTCCAATCGTTCATATCGTCCATGGCGATGAAAAGCACATTCGGCTGGGTATTTCTTGTTTCGGGCTGATCTTTGGCCTTGCAGCCGGTCAGCAGGATAACGGCGAAAAAAGTGACGAAAAATACGAATGTCCTCATGGTGTAGTTGTTTTTAGCACCGTGCTGTATAACTGTACACCCTTTGTATCGTAATGGGTAAATGCTATGGAACGATCGGGCCGGTATTCAACCCCCAAAAACCCACCCTTCGAAGCCGCATAGGGCTGCACTACCCCGTCGAAATAGGGGCTTACAGAAGGAGACACCACTTTTTGCGTGTGGGAATCGTGTGTGGGGCCGCAGCTAAACTCGTGGATATTCCTGTCGTTGCGAGAATCTACCGAATGGTATTGCCAGTGGCGGTCACCGCAGACCAGGACTACGTTATTTTGAAGATCTTTTCCCTGGATCCAATCCAAAAACCATTGCCCCTCAGTCCAGAAACCGTTCTTATTGGCGTGGTTGTCATTTTTAGATGGTCTGTCAGGGCCTATGATAGGGGTGGGGGAAACAACGATACGCCAGTCGGCATCGCTTTCTAACAAGGTCTTTTGCAACCACTCCTTTTGTTCATTTCCCCAAATAGACTTACCTGGCCCATCTTCCATCCGGTTAGGCGAACGATAATCCCGCCCTTCTAAAAGGATAATTTGGACCCCTTTTCCCCACCGGAAAGAGCGATAGGTAAGGTCACCCATTGGGAAAACTTCTTTGAAAACCTTGATGCCCTCTTCATGTGACAGCCATTCCTGGGCAATGCTATCCGAATGTTTCGTGGGCTTGCCCCCGTCGCCGGCCATTTGGTCTTGGGTGGGATCGGCATCGTTGAAACGGTAGTCGTGATCATCTTTTTGGAAGTATCCCCCGATATGCTCGAAGTATTTTTTCATGTAAGGCAAGCCAAACATTTTTTGATAGGCCTGGTACGCTTCTTCGACGTTTCGCGCCAGGCACTGCTCATCATAGTACACATTATCGCCCGCCGAGACCAGGAAGGAAGGCTCTTGCTTGGCCATGTAGTAGTAAGTGGAGTCGGCATATAAATCCTGGCAGGTGGTGACTTGGAAGCGCACGGGCTGCCGCTCCTGTGCGCCGGGAGCCGTGGGGAATGACCAGGTGGCTGATGTTTTTTGTTCGGAGCTTGCGTCCACTCGATAATCGACTTGGTAGTAGTAGCGAGTGCCTGGGGTCAAGCCTTGGAGCTTGATTTGAATGGAATGATCGACGTTGTTATTTACCATACGCCAGTCCCCCACAGTAGCATCGCTCAATTCCGGGTTGTTGGCGTAGCGTATCCTTACTTCACCGGGTGTGCCGGGTATGAGTCCTGCCAGGTCCTGCCCGGGCAGCGAGGTGGTGCGCACGTGAACAATTGCCGAGTTGCTGGTGATCTCGCCTACTTTGGCGCCTGATCCGAGGTGTATTTCATTTTCTTTTTTTGGGGTTTCGCAGGACAATGTTAAAAAGGTGAAGGCCACAATAAATATAGACCATGTATTGCTGAAGATGCATTGTTTATCGACAAGGTACTTCTCTTTCAAAAATCTCTTAACTAGCCTATCCCAAAGATTTGCTACGACTCTAGGAAAGTAAGTCATGGACACGAGTCGGTGAGTGAACAACGCGGTAAATCTTTCCTGATAGCGGGTCGAATCGATTTCATTTTCGTTTCTTAAGAGGGGGATTGCTTCACCTCCCGGCGCGCCATCCCATCCCTGGGGTTCGCAATGACGATTGATTTGGGGAAAAGTGTGGCGACAAAAGTGCCCCCACACGTCCGTCGGCCTGAATGACGATAGGGGCTTGAGTGATGCTGTTTTTATGATTTGAAGCATATGCGAAAGTCTTTTATCCTGTATGTGGTGTACTCAATTTTTCATAATGACTCATGTCCAAATCCAACGATATCGTAAGCCTCCCTAAAGCTGTGGTTGTCATGCCCGTAGGCTGCCGTGGTGGAGCTTATAGGGAAGCAAGACAATAGGTTGGAGTTTTCCAAAAAAGATTCCAGGACTCCTGGTTTCCCGGCATAGGGGATGAGCCATCGCTCTTGGGTGGCCACCGCGGTAAGCTCGGTTTCGTAAATTTCTATGCCGTCTATTCCAGAAGTTTGTAAACCATGAAGGCGCATGAGACCCGGCACTAACCCGTTACTGTTGTTAAGGAACCAGGATGATCCTACGCCTCCGTAGATCTCTACGTTGTGTTTTCTTCCTAGCTGTACATAAGGGCTTACATCATGCCTTCCTCTTCCATCCCGGTCTTCGAGCGGGTCTAGCTGTAGTTTGTCGACCAATTTTTCCTGTAACCAAGTGGTCACGTCCAAGCCTTGGGCTAAATTCCAATAGATGCCCGCGCTGGGAATTCTCACGGTCACCGGTATTTCTCTGCCAAGGTCATTTTCTACAGGACGGAGCCCGACCTTAAGCTCCCTCAAAAGCTCCGTGAAGAAATTTGCCCGCCATTGTATCCATTGGGTGTATCGAAGAGAATCAGTCGCGTCGATCTTGGTAGGATCTACACCAGTGAGTTTTTTGTATTCCCTTACCATTTCGGGGTTGTACGCTAGCATAGGAACTTGCCGGCAGCCGCCTATGAGCAATCCACCCGGCCCTTTGGAGGCTACTTCCAGCAAGATATCGACCCTTTCTTTTCTCACTCCCGGGAAATAGTAGCTCATCCGGCCGTTCCCTTGGATCGGCGACCCGTCTTTGTAGGCCTGGTGCCACTGTGGGTTTCTGCGATAGAAGATTGAGCTGTTGAGCGACCAGCGCAGGTCCCTTTCCACGTCACCATGGTAGTGCCGGTTCATGGCCAGCCAAGCAGACAGGCCGACCTGGTGTTTCGAAGCATTGGCGAGGGCAGTTTCGTAAGCATCGATCTTTTTAATGATCTCGGCCTTGGTATAATAGTCGCTGTTTACCAATTTATTCCACTTGTCCCAAATGATCTTATTTTCACTTTCCGAGGTACTTAAAGGGGGTGGTGCGGGGAACAGGGTGACCTCCTCCAACTGGCTTTTATATTCGATCACGGACCGGCCTACACTCCACGCTAAATTATGGAGCCCTATCTCTTTCTGTGCAGCAATGATATTTTCAATTTGATCTTCTTCCACCCTGCTTTGCGGTTTGAAATAGACTTTCCAATCATTAACGCCTACCACCGGCATCTCGGGACTGCCTACTTGCTGGTAAAGCTTTTTTACTGACTTGCCTGTCACCGGGATAAGATGGAGCGCTTTGATACCGTACCCATCCTGCGAGGGTGGAAAAAGGTTGAGTGTGACGTTTGTAAAGTCTTTTGCCACCACGTAGGTGCCCCTTTTATCTTCTACTAGGGGAGTACTCACCGGGCGGATCAGCCCTGCGTCCCCCACTTGTACCAGGGCCTCTTGGATAGGCTCTACAAACAATGCATAGTGTCCTTTCAGCCCCAAGTCCAGTGGTATGGGAGTTTGGTTGACCCGTGAATCTTTGCTCAGAAGACTCCCCGACCTATCAACTTGCCAGCAGCTCTTATCGTATTTTCCTTTGGCATATTGATCTACAGCGTCTTCCATAGTGTTCAATGTGAGGGCAGTGCGGACCGGGTCCATTTGTAAGGACCAATGCGCCAAAGGGGAGATGACGATCTCGTTTTTTTCAAGCCGCGTATGATGGTACTTTAAAGCCGGGCCCTCTTCCCAGTAGGTACCGGCGAGATAGGGGTGAAGGGCAATAGTATATGTGCCTTCTTCCCAGTTTTCCGAATCAATGACGAGGGAATGATCCCCTTTGAAAGTCACTTCTTGTTCATATACTAGCCGTCCTTTTTTATTAGTGACTTTAACTTGGGCGATAAGCTGGTCTTGTAGATGGGAACTCATGAGAACCTCCAGTTGACCGGGTTCCATTAGTATCTTTTCATGTAAGCGTATGGAGATCACCGGACGCATCACTAGGGAACGTTCTACTTGGGTAAGCCTTTTTGCTCCCCAACCGGGAGTGAATACAAAATCTTTTTCGGTACCTAGGATCAATCGCTCGCTCTTATCCGTTGCCAATGGCTGGCACCAATTGTACTGGGCGGTTTCGCCACTTTCGGAGGTAAGTGTTAATTGAAGTTGATATCCCTTCCTGTAGACAACACCGGATCCGTAGGTATATTCGGCAGGCGCCGTGAAAGGGCCTACTTCGAATTTGACCTTATTTTTAGCTCCTTGCTTGGAGTGAAGTTCGGTTGAAGACCCATTAGGCAATGTTTTTAACAATCGTCCCTTAAATGGAAGAGCATTTTTGGAAGCTATCGTTAGTTCATGCATACTTCCCGGGCTTAAAACTAAGGAAGTATTTTTACCAAGTGTAAGGTCATTCCATGTGAGGATGTAATCTTCACTAGCCGCTAAGCTCTTTTGAGGGAGGCTTGCCTCACCCTGTTCAAAATGGAACATTGGGATGGAAACGAGGAATAGAATTGATATCCATGCGACTATTAGCACCGGCACTCGGCGGTCGTTGAGCTTTCCAAGAGACTGGAAATTGAAATGGGCAAACATGGATCTACTGTAGCTTCTTGCCATCTATAAATGCTTTTGTCTTTCTATTCAGGAAGGTATAATCGTGAGGATCAAAATAAAAGTCCGTCTTCCTCGGCGCCGGTGGAGCAAAAGTTTTCGGTATCCATTGTGCATGTTGTTCAATGACCGCTTGGTAAACTTGCTGACCGGCAAGGTTTTCATGTTCGAAAGGATCCTTTTCAAGGTTATACAATTCTTCCGTACCGTCGTGGTATCGTATATAACGCCAGGTCTGGCTCCTCACCGCCATATTCCCTGTTTTGATCTCGGTTAAAGCGGGATAACGCCATTCGAAATTAGGGTCTTTTAAAAGCGGGGTAATATCATGGCCGTCCAGCACGGGTTTTCCTGGTAAGTTACAAAGAGAGAGCAGGGTAGGAAAGATATTCACCAGGTCTACGGGCCTGTTACAAACGGAATTCTCCCGGGTTATACCCGGCACATAAAAAGTCAAAGGAATGCGGGTACATTCCTCCCACAGCGTTTTTTTATGCCAGTGCTGCTTAGTGCCTAAATGCCAGCCGTGGTCAGACCAAGATACAATGATAGTATTGTCCTTGTAGTCGCTTTGCTCCAGCAGGTCTAAGATCTTCCCTACCTGGTCATCCGCGAACGTGATGCTTGCCAGGTAGGCCTGAATGGCTTCCTTCCATTTTCCCTGTTCCCGTATAGTTTCAAAATCTTCCAAAGAAGCTTTTGCCAGTTTTTGACCTTCGATAGGAATATCGTCGAGATCATCTTCATGAAGTGTAGGAACTACGATCTCGTCAATGGGATACATATCATAGTACTTTTGCGGTACATGCCATGGCAAGTGAGGCCGGTAGATCCCAAGTGCCAGGAAAAAGGGCTTTTTATGGGCTTTGCCGAGGAAATCTGCGGCATATTCCACAACTTTTACATCGCCGTAGTCCTCTTCCGGCTTCCCGGGTATGGCTCCCCAGTCCATACCGCGCCCGGGCCATTGCATCCCGTTTGCGGGTTTCCATCCGGGAAAGGGCTCTATCGGACCCCTATACCCGTAAACCTCGAAATAGCGCCTGGTACCCCAAAAGGCATGCCGCCAGGTGTCGTCAAAGACCTGGTCTTGGAAATCGTCCCAACTACAAGGAGGATTGTTGCCAGGGGTGTGATGGAAGACTTTCCCGGCGCCGGCCGTAAAATAGCCATTTTTTTTAAAATGCCCGGGAAGGGACACCTCTTGCGGATGAGCAGCCTTCCACCATTGCTGGTTATTATACAGCCCGGTGGTGGAGGGTCGTTTGCCCAATAGCAAGGCATTCCTGGATGGGCTACAGACCGTGGCCGCGGTATGTGCATTGGTAAATGCTACGCCCATAGAAGCTAATTTGTCAATGTTTGGGGTATGAACTTTACCTTCGTATCCGTCTAAATATCCTACCCAGTCTTTCAGGTCATCGGCAGAGATCATGAGTACATTGGGGCGAATATCTTCTGCCAGGCTTTTGGTACAGGAAAGGAGTGTTATGAAAACACCACAAAAGAGCATAAGATAAGATATTGACAAGAGGATTTTATGTTTTATATCTTTCATTGGATTCCAATAATTGCCTAATCATTTATGATTGATCATCTCTTCGAGCTCTAGAGCTATCTCCAAAATATTATCCCGTCGGGCCACTGGTTTTCTTAATTGGTCTTCGGGAATGTTTTTTGCCATTGTTTTTAAATTGTTTATTGCGTTTAAGATCACGGGTTTGAGTTCGGGGTGATCCTCCAAAAGTTTGTACCCGAAAAATGCCTCGGCGTGGTATCGCCAAATCATAGCGGTTTGCATCATCAACAAAAGTCTCTCGTTCAGATCGTCATAGTCCTGTTCCCGGAGCTTGGGTCTTGCTTGGTGAAGCCTCCACAGTGATCTTTGGACCAGTGCAATGGCGTTATCTTTTTCAGCGAGTAGCCCCCGGAAAGTCTCCATGCCGGGTTCCAGTAATTTTTGGGTAGTGGTAGCGTAGTTGGCAGCATCCCATTTGTTGATGTAGGTGATGTGGCTGTTGGCATACTCGAAGTGGGGGAGCTTGGTATGGTCGGTAAACCATACGCCATAAGGGAAAAACAACTTATTGACAATCTCAAAACTCGGCTTTAAGATCGAAATGATCTCCCCTGCCGCTGCTGCTCCATATCTTCCTGTTGCCCATTCACTCCATATTTCATCTGCCGTTATGTTCGGGGTTTCCGTTACCCGGTGTAAGGTGTAGATATTGATCTCGTTGGGTGTGAAGAGGGCATCGTACCCACCATGATCGATCCGGGCATTGTAGCCTACCACTTGGGGAAATTGCATGCTGTACTTCCACCGGTAAGAAAAGTATTCCGGGGAGGTGTATGGGATGTGGTTTCTCCCGGTATATTCTGAAGAGCCATCAAACTCTACGATCTGCTTTTTGCCTTTAAACTTACCGATCACGGGGTTGTGTGGGTAAAAGGGCTGCCAGTCGTGGGGAACGCATTTCGATTGGACAATGATATCGTCATCAACTTTTTGGAGCCCCTCTCCCAGCCATTTCAGCTGCTCGGGTTCATAGACGAATGTCCGTACCACCAGGTCCTTGCTATACTTTTTACACGCTTTATGCATGACATTGATCAGCTTCTGGAAGCGTTCCGGCATTGGCAATTTGGAATTCACTTGGGCGTTATTAAATATCCTGTATTGTGCTTCATGAAAGGTGATAAGGAAACCGTCGAATTCGGGGAACTCTTTCAATACCTGGTCATACCTGCTCTCCAGCCACTTCCAAAATCCCCTTCGATCCATCTGCACTACGTCGTTTTCCAAGTACTTGCCGGGCACGTCTGCGAATTCATGCGTCCAGATCCAAGTTTTAAGTCCCTTTGATTTTATGTATTGCGCTAGCTCACGTATTTTCCCGGGGCGTGTGGCGTCCGGCTTTCCATGGCTGCTTTTATCATAGAGCTGCATGGTGGTCCAGATAATACCGTGGGAGAGAATGATGGTATTGATGTTATAATCTTTAGATCTGTCGATCACCTTTTTACAATACTCCACATCCAGGTGGTGCAACTGCCATGCTCTTACGTCGATGTTGGATTGTGCATAGGTTAAAAAGTAGGTTAACAATAAAAAGCTTGTCAGTAGTACCTTATGGATCTTCATTGGGTGTATTGAAATTTGATCTATGGGTTTTCGGTAAAGACCAGGCGGCTGTGGGCCATGGAGCGCCAAGCCGCCTGTCCTCGCCGTTATTTATTCATTTACAAAAGTGCCGTTATCATATCCTACATTCTGTTCTAAAACCGCCTCCAGGTTGGAATCGATCGCGCGTTGTGGTATAGGGTACCAGCGATGGTGCTCCTCAATAGACTCCCTCGTGTCCTCCCTGATATTATAGATACGTACCCTTTCCACTAATTTTCCCATGCGCACTAAGGTCCTTCTCCGGGTTTCTTCAATGATCAGCTCGCGGGCGCGTTCGTCCAGGATGTAATCCAGGTCCACCTCCCCGGGGGCCACCGGTGTGGCATTGGCCCGGCCGCGAACCACGTTAATATCGGCTGCGGCCTGGTCGGGACTACCCTTTAAGAAATGAGCCTCGGCCCGGAGTAGATAGGTCTCTGCGAGGCGCATTTTAGGGATGTCGGTGAAGGTCCTGCCAAAGTTCACGCCCTGCAAAGCCAGTCCTTCTATCTTCCTGAATGCGGGGAAGAAGATCATTGTATCTATGTCGGTAAGGTCGGTGATCTCTTCGCCAAAAAATTCCGACTCCGGGTTGTTCCAAAACCATCGCCTGCGGATGTTATTCTCGGAATTCCTGATATCGTTATCCCAATCGCCATTCCAGATATCGAACAGTGTGTAGGTGTTAGGTCTTACGGTGGCTATTCCCCGGCCAAAAGGCTCTTGTAGGATGTTTTGCACTCCATCTGGCGCCCTTAAAGCCCAGTAACGGGGTCCCCATCTCCTCACCCAGTCGTTCCCCCGCGCTCTTCCCGTACCCCCGGGGGTTTCGAATTCCACCTGGATGGCCCAGATCATCTCCCGGTTGCCAGCCGAGCGGTTTTGGTTGCCGTCCCTGAACATGTCAGAATATGGGTCGCCCGGCTCATCGGCCACACTGCCAAAACGCCCTGTCATTAAGTTATAAAGTCCCGACTCAATAACTGCCGTGGCGCTGGCAATAGCGTCGTCATAATTTCCTAGGCTGATATAGACCTCCGTAAGCAGGTGGTCGGCGGCGGCTTTGACGATCCTGCCGTCCAGTGCCACTTCGGTAGGCAACCATTGGGAAGCGAAACGAAGGTCTTCCACGGCAAATTCCAGCACTTGTTGACGGGTAGATCTTACAAAATCTAGTTTCGGTCCCTTAGCTACTTCTTCCACGATCGGTACCCCTCCAAACGTATTGGCGAGGAGATTAAAGATATAGGCCCTGAAGAATCTTGCTTCTGCTACAATGGCATTCTTCTCTTCTTCACTGGCCCACGCTGCTTCAGGCCTTTCGGCAAATTCGATGATAATGTTAGCCCTGGGCAGGACATCTTCATAAGCCCAATTCCACACATTGACCACACCGCCATTGACAGGGGTTAGCGTAGCGCTGTAATTCCTCCATTGGGCGGCGCCAGGAACACCCGTAGTGGCTATATCGGTCCCGATGTGGGTAGAATAAAAATTAGGTTCGTCCCGCACGGCTTGATGAATGCTCGTGATCGTAGTTTCAAAGCCTGCCCGGTCCACCAAAATGACGTCAGAGTTCAGGAAGTCGAGGGGCTCTTCGGATAAAAGGTCATCTTCATCACAGGAGATGGCCGTCAAGATGGTAAGCCCTAGCATCCATAGGAGTCTTGGAACTTTTATAGGATTCATAGTTATGCGTTTCATAATTTACAGGGTTAAAAGGATGCAGACAAGCCCACAGAAAAAGTTCTTGGCGTAGGGAAACTCTCGCGAGGATTGTTATACCCACTCTCAGGGTCGTAACCGGACCAATCGGTGAACGTGGCTAAGTTCCTCGCGCTCACATACAGGCGCAGGCTGTTCATGCTGTATTTGCTGATCAGCTCCGTGGGAAACTGGTATGACAACGATACGTCTTGTATCCTTACAAAATCGAGGTCCTCGTAAAACTGGATGCCAAACGGGTTATTGTAAGCTAATGAAGGACGGGTCTGCGATTGGTTTTCGCGGGTCCACCACCCAAAGTCCACAAAATTGGTCCGTTCCGGGAAAATGGAATTATTCGAGGCAAAATCCAGGCGGTTGGATCGCATAAATCGTTGCATGGCATTGACAAATACAGAAAGTGTCCAATTGCCGTATCTAAAGTTATTGGTAAAGCCCCAGCGTACCCTGGGCTCCCTTTCCCCGACCACTGTTCGGTCATCGGGGGTGATGATCCCGTCTGGAACGCCGTCCGGGCCGCTGATGTCCCTGATCCTTACAAACCCAGGTTCTTGGCCGGGAGGGATGTCCTCATCACCTTCTTGATAAATCCCGTCAAAGACATAGTCGAATTCCACCCGGATAGGCTGGCCGATGAACCATCGGTTACTGATGTCATCATCTTCTACGCCATCCCCGTCGGCATCAATACCATATAAGCTCACGATCTCGTTCCGGTTGGTAGAAAAGGCGATGGTGGAGGACCATTCGAATTTTTGCGTGGTTACGTTGATCGTATTCAGAGCCAGGTCGATCCCCCGGTTATTCACTTCCCCAATGTTCGTTAGCACATTATCAAAGCCGGTGAGCGTGGGGATGGCCCTGCGTACTAATAAATCTTCGGTCACCATGTTGTAGAATTCCAGTGATCCCGAGATACGGTTCGTGAAAAACCCGAAGTCTATGGCCAAGTTAGCCGTGGTGGTGGTTTCCCAAGTAAGGGCGGGGTTTCGTAAGCCCGAAGGGAAGGTGCCTACAAAGGTTTCGCTCCCATCGCCAAACACGTATTGTACATTCCCTGACCGGTCTAAGGATTGATAGGGGTTTATGGCTTGGTTACCGATCTGCCCATAAGAAAACCTGAGTTTCAAAATATCTATCCATGAACGGCCTGACAAGAAGCTTTCATCTGAAGCGATCCAGGCCACGGCGGCTGAAGGGAAGGTGCCATATTTATTATCATCGCCAAATACCGAGGCCCCGTCACGCCGCGCGGTCAAGGTGAGCAAGTACCGGTTCTTAAACTGGTAATTGATCCGCGCCATCTGCGAAACCCCGTTTACCTCCCGGGCTGCGCTGGAGTTTTGCTGGATTTCGGCAAGTTCCAAATTGTCCCAGCCGTTAGCATCATTGAAAAACCCCCGGGCAGAGGCCCTGGTCTGCTCCCGGAAGAAGCTATTGGTACCGTATAATAAAGTAACATCAAATGAATGGTCTCCTATTTCCTTGTTGTAGGTGACTATGTTTTCAACGACTTGGTCAAAAAACCGGGTATGCGCCTTCCCGGCAGAATCTATTTCGGTCAGCCCCTGCTCCTCGAATATGGGCATAAAGTTGTAATTGTGCTGCCAGCGAAAATTCGGGGCATAATTGAGCCTATAGCTTAAGCCTTCTACGAAGGGTACATCTACGTTTACATAAAAATTCGCGAATAAATTGTAGTCTTTCTCTTCATTTTCAAGGGTATTGGTCGTGAATAGGGGATTGAAGATCAATTCATCTTCCATAGGAAGTACGTTAAGCTCGGTCTGTTCGTCGTCCAGGTAGACCTGGCTGAATGGGCTCAAACGGGTGGCGTTCACCCTGTCGGCCGGAAAACCTGAATTATCACGTTCGCTGAAAAGAGAAGTCATCCCAATGTTAAGCCAGTCCGTGGCCTTGGTATCCAAGTTGGCCCTTAACGTCACGCGCCGGGAGTTATCGTTCAAGATCAATCCCTTTTCATCCACCCAAGACCCGGAGAGGTAGTAACTGGATCTTTCCGTGGCGCCGCTGATGCTTAGGTCATACGATTGGATGGAAGCATCTTGCGAGATAAGATCTTGCGGATCGATCGTGTTTCCCTCCAGGAAATTAGGCACCTCGGGGGCATTGAGGTAATCCGTGATATTCTCAGGATCTGCCGGGTCGCCATTTTGCTCCCTGACGTCCAATGTTTTTTGAATGTATCGCTCCGGGGACAGCAGGTCCAGTCGATTACTCCAGCCTTGTATCCCAAAAAAGGTGTTGAAATTGATTGTGGGCTTTTCCGAGGTCCCTTTCTTAGAGGTGATCAAAATAACCCCATTGGCAGCACGTGATCCGTAGATGGCCGAGGCACTGGCATCTTTAAGGATCTCCATGGATTCAATATCGTTGGGGTTGATATCTGCCAAGTTCCCGTTAAAAAATATACCGTCTACGATGATCAGCGGGCTATTTCCCCCGGTGATGGATGTTCTTCCCCGGATCAATACATTTCCCCCTTGCCCCGGCCGCCCGTTGTCTAAAAACTGGACCCCGGCTACCCTGCCGCGTACCGCTTGGGCGATGTTCGTGGTGGGCAAGTCTTCGGTTTCTTCAAGATCGACACTGGATACCGATCCCGTTACGTTCCTTTTGGATTTGGTACCATAGCCTACCACTACGATCTCGGCTAGTGAAGCAATGTCTTCCTCTAAGGCGACATCGATGACGGACCGGCTCCCTACCGGGATCTCTTGGGTGGTAAACCCGATGAATGAAAACACCAAAATGGCATCGTTACTGGAAACATTAAGGGAAAAATTTCCATTCACGTCGGTTTGGGTGCCATTAAGGGTGCCCTTTTCTAAGATATTTGTTCCCGGTAAGGGAAATCCTTCAGCATCGGTCACCGTGCCCCTGGCGGAGGGTTGCTGTTGGGCGGTGCCTTCCCCTAAGCTCACGATAAAGATTAAAAAGCAAAATAAGACACTAAGTATTGCTTTTAACGGGGGTTCATGCGGTGTATGGTTCAATAGTTTAATTAGGTAGATCTGTTCTTTCATGTGCAATATCGTTTGATTTTTCAGTGGCTGCATGCCTGTATGCGGTAATGACATTGGCCGGCATGCAGTCTTAAAATTTGCATGACCAAGGGTTTATCTTTAAATGATGTTTCTTGAATCATGCTCATTTCATCGTCCCGGAAGTTGACATAACTCCAGTTTGAAAAAGGATCATGATGCTGATCCTTTGCCATTCAATACCTTATTGGAAAAGCTAGCGATTTGGAGAATACATCATTTTCGGTGCTTAAGATTTAGCATTTATCCACCTGCAAACTGGGAAGCACACGCTACACTATGACACGCGCGAAAGCAGGTGCAATACCCCATGAATCATCCCTTCGAGTAGGCCATCATCTTAAATAAACTGCATATAATATCGTTAGCATCCCACTTTTCCCTTGGAAAGCATAAGGTGCTTGAGAATCAAATTTTATTGTCTGACAATAATATTGACGTAAATTAATAATTTATTTTAACCTTACAAAAAATTTTGTATTTTTGGTTTATCCAGCAACTGAGTACAAAGAGGTTATCCCTGCAAAGGGAGTACTAGCATTGCATCGCAAATCGGAAGAAGGAATGCATGATTTTTTTAGCCTTTGGCTATTAAGAATTCACGGGTGCAAGCGAGTATTACGGCCCATTTGGGGTGTGCTAAAATCCAGCACCTATTTAAATTACTATTAAACGCTAACAAAAAATACATTACATGAACCTAGACATTAAACCTGTAAAAAAAGAAAGCATGGTGGACCAAGTGGAGAACAACCTCAGGGTTTTTATTAAAAAGCAAGGGTTCAAACCCGGTGATACACTCCCCACGGAAAATGAATTAGCCTTGAACATGAATGTGAGCCGGAGCGTGGTCAGGGAGGCCCTGAGCAGGTTTAAAATGTTGGGCCTGGTCTCTTCCAATAAGAAAAACGGGCTAAAGCTGGTAAAATTTAATCTTTTCCCCACGTTGGAACGTGTACTGGACCCCAATGTCATGGATCATTCCACCCTGCATGATCTTTTCCAGCTCAGGATCATGCTGGAAGTAGGCATGGCCGACGCACTTTTTAAAAATAAAACCCCCGGGCATATCGAAGAGTTAAAAAGGATTGTGAATGCTCATGGATCGCCCGTTAAGTACAAAGGCAATATTGAACACGAAATAGAGTTTCATTCTTTTCTCTACCAGGTAACGAATAACCAGACTCTCCTAGGTTTTCAAAAGCATCTTAAAACGGTCTTTGATTATGTGCTGGAGATAGAAGCTTCGGTAGACGTGACCCAACTCCCTAAAAGTAAGGTGGATCATATGACATTGGTGAAATGCCTGGAAACTGGCACTCCCAACGAATTTATGCAATTGATGAGAGAGCACTTCTTGCCCTATTACAGCATTAGCTTCACCTGAACCAGGTGCATGGGGCAATGGCCTGTAAAGAGGGTTAAACAGGACTCCAAGACCTGGGCCATGATAAAATCTAAAATATCATTTTCAACATCCTGAATGAAAGCAAAATGTTCAACAGCGACCTAGACACATGTGAGCTTTATGCTGCGGCCTTTAGCCCGTTCGATAGTACCGGCAAGGTCAATTTAAAACCGATACCCCCGCTTGTAGATCAGCTCATCCATCAAGGGATCCATGGGTTTTACCTGATGGGTAGTACGGGTGAGGGGTTGTCTATTACCTTGGAACAACGCAAGCAGGTGACGGAAGCCTATATGGAAGCCGTAGACAAAAGGGCTAAGATCATCGTAAATGTGAGCCATACCAGCTATGAAACGGCTACCCATCTCACCCGCCATGCGACAAGCTTGGGTGTGGACGCTGTTTCTGCCACTTTACCTTCCTATTATGAGATCAGCAGTCTGGATCAGCTTATTTATGGCGTCCAAAAAATAGCGGAATGCCAAGACCAGGTGCCTTTTTTATATTACCACATCCCGGGCAAAACACATCTTAATTTTAAAATGCACCAGTTTCTCGAGGGAATAGACCATAAGCTTCCGCAACTGGGAGGCATAAAGTATACCTCGCCTGCTATTGACGACTTTATGCTGTGCACACAACTTTTTGGAGATCGGTACAAGATGTTCTTTGGCGCAGATGAATTGTTCCTTCCGGCGTTAGCTATGGGTGCCAATGCTTTTATCGGTAGTACCTATAACTTTATGCTGCCGCTTTATCAAAGCATTGTCAAGCATTACGCTGGTGGAGAAAGAGGGAAGGCTATACAAGCCTATTTTAAAGTGACGCAGGTCATAGATACCATCCTTGGGTTTGATGCACTGGCGTCACAAAAGGCAGTAATGAAAATGATAGGTCATGACTTTGGCATCACGAAATCTCCTGTGCGGCCGTTGTCTGATCAAGAGTATACGCTTTTATCAGGCAAGTTAGAAGAAATCCATTTCTTAGAGCCACAAGAATATTGATCTCGATTTTTGGTCTGTCGTTTTGGCCAATCCGCGGAAGTGTAGTTCTTTTCCTGCTGGTGATTAGCTGTATCCCGGTGAGGCATGTCTTTCCTGCCGGGAAGCAGCAGCCTGGTAAGGCGAAGATCCATTACCTGCCACCACCGCCTTTTGAAGGATCGAAACCTGGTGCCTGGGAGTTCCCCGGAATGGCGGCGGGAGTCCACAACGGTGTGATCATAGCGGCTGGCGGCATGACGTCAAAGGATGACTCGCATCACGAGGCAAAAGAACATTATAGCGATAGGATCTATTTTTTCCAAAACGGCAAATGGGAAGAAGCAAAAGCAAAAGCTCCCTCGCCGCTAGCTTTTGCCGCCAGTGTGAGCACGCCTGGGGGCATTTTAGTTATCGGCGGTAAAAATGCACAGTCTTACCTCGACCATGTTTTTAAGATCCGGGTTGACCGGGGTGTCCAGGTAGAGAGATATCCTTCACTGCCCCAACCCCTGGCCCATGTGGCTGCTACTGTAGTGGATGATCATTTGTACGTGATTGGGGGTGAAGACGGGCAAAATGCATTCAATACATTGTATCGGCTGGACTTGAAACAGGGTAAGGCATGGGAAAAATTGTCCCCGTTGCCGGGGCCGCCAAGGTACTTGGCCAGCATTACGGCACAAGAAGCTTCGGACGCTAAAAAGTTGTTCGTAGCAGGAGGCGTAAGCGCACGAGGCACGCCTTTGCATGACCACTTTTCTTATAACCTTTTGACCGGGGTTTGGGAAGAGGAAAAAAATGTGGAGATCGAAGGACAGCCGCAAGCAGTGTATGGGGCAGTAACCACAGCCGCGGGATCCATGCATATTCTTGTTTGTGGTGTGCCAAGCCGGGACGGATTTACAGGCGAGTCGCCACCTACTACGAGCACAAAAAACCAAAAAATCTTAGGATCGTCCCAGAGACCGGGTAGCCATGTTTTAGCCTACAACACCGTAACCAAAAAATGGTTTCTTTATGATCACCTGCCTTTTGCCTTGTCATCTTCTACTTTCGCCTTCGCAGATGAGAAGGTGTTTTATATTTCCGATGCAGATGGGCCTCAGGATACTTTAACAACCCACCCACACGGAACGCGGGCAGGGCCGGGTAACAACGCGTTTGGTATCCTGAACTACTCGGTATTGGTGGCCTACTTATTATTGTCATTGTTCATCGGGCTTTACTTTTCAAAACGACAGCGCTCTACGGCAGACTATTTTAAAGGGGGAGGTCGTATCCCATGGTGGGCCTCTGGCTTGAGCGTATTTGGCACGTTGCTGAGCGCCATTACTTTTATGGCTATCCCGTCTAAGGCATTCATTACCGATTGGTCCTATTTCTTCATCAATATTGCCGCCATCTTGATCGTTCCGTTGATCACGCTGGTTTTTATCCCTTATTTCAACCAACTGAACCTTTCTACGGCGTACCAATTTTTAGAGCAGCGCTTCAATTACACGGTCAGGGTTTTGGGCAGCCTTTCATTTGTCCTATTCCAGCTGGGGCGGATCGGTATTATCTTGTTATTGCCCTCCCTGGCCATATCTTTAGTGACCGGGGTTTCGGTAGAGGTGTGTGTATTGGCCATGGGGCTATTGTGTATTGTTTACACCACTTTTGGGGGCATCGAGGCGGTCATATGGACGGATGTGATGCAGGTAGTAGTCCTTTTAGGGGGAAGTGTTTTGGCCACGTTTTGGATTTGGGATAGTATGGATAAAACGCCGCTGGAAATCTACCGGTTGGCTTTGCAGCAAGATAAATTCAATGTTTTCAATATGGAGACTGATTTTAGCTATGCCACCTTTTGGGTAGTTTTCTTGGGCGGCTTGGCTTCAGCTTTAGTGAATCAAGGCACGGACCAAACCATTGTGCAACGCTATCTTACGAGTACCGACGTAACCAATGCCAAAAAAACAGCTTACACGAATGCAGTGCTTACCTTACCGGCGACTTTCATATTTTTTGGGCTGGGCACCTTGTTATTTGTCTTTTATTCCACCTACCCGGGCAGGTTATCACCTTATTTGAACAATAATGATTCTATTTTGCCGTGGTACATTGTCCACGAGCTTCCGGCAGGGGTGGCCGGTCTTTTGATCGCAGGGATCTTTTCCGCGGCTATGTCCAGCTTAAGCAGTAGTCTTAACTCTATATCCACGGCTTTTTGCAATGATTTTTATATGAAATGGAAAGCGGGCACAGCTGACCGGGAGCTACTGAAGATCGGGCGCTTGGCTACTGTTATCGTGGGGGTCATCGGGGTAATATTGGCACTATGGATGGCCAATTCGGGGATCAAATCGCTCTGGGACCAGTTCTACCGTTTTTTGGGTTTTTTCACCGGGGGGCTTGGCGGTATATTTCTTTTGGGCCTGCTGAATAAGAGATGCCACGCAAATGGGGCTCTAGGTGGGCTGGCCGCCAGTGCTGTGACCATTTGGTGGGTAAGCGCCTACACCTCCATTAGTTTTTTGCTTTACACTTTTATGGGTGTGATCACCTGTTATGTAGTGGGCTCTTTTTTGAGCTTGCTTACCGGGAGGTATAATTCATAAAAATCACTGCCTGTGGCGTAAGTCCAGTAGCGGGAACTTTGGATCTAAACCTTGAGAGGGTACGGTAGCTTCCTGCATTTTACCGATTGTGCCTCTATGTTAGTTGTAGGACCGCTGTGCTTAACCTACGATTTGGACTACTTTTTCATATTTAAGTGATTGATAATGAGGTTTTTATTTTCAAGCTTAGTGCCAGCGAGTTGTAAAGGATGGGTGATCCACATCCTGTTCTAAATCCATCCAAAACCTATACCTAAGAA
>JANQLQ010000205.1 GCA_028280565.1 Fulvivirga sp. | reverse complement strand
TTGGAGTTGGGATGACAAAATAAAAAACGGATCGTCTTGGCGAGGCTGGCGGTGAGGGTGCTGGGGGCTACGAAGCCATCCCCTCCACGAGATATACCGTATGGACTTTGCTACCGCTTCTTGAGCAGGGGATGGCTTCACCGCTAGCCCTACAAACCAGCCCTGGGTTCGCAATGACGATAAGAACAGGGTGGTTAGGCTGGTGTAGCCAGTGGGCCGGTTACGAAGCTACCCTCTTCTCGTAGCATCCTGGGTGCACGCCATTTTACGTTCCACGAGTGGGGGATCGCTTCACGCATCGCTAAGGCCAGCCCGCTGGGTTCGCGATGACGATAAAACAAAAGTATGTCATGGGTAAGCTGGCGGTGTTAGTGTTAAGGGCTTCGAAGCCGTCCCCTTCTCGGGATACATTGCATGGACTCGCCCCACTGCCAAGGCTCCCAGCTCCTGGTCCCGTTGAAAAGCTGGATAGAGAGACACCTTAATGCTTGAAAAATAAAGAATAACTTGAAAAAAATAATGCCCCGATCAACCTTATGGCTTTGTGCCTTTCTTCTTTTTGCCGGCTGCCATACACCGGTCCAAGACAGGCCAAACATTATCCTCATTGTGATTGACGACCTAGGCTATGCAGACCTGGGCTTTTTAGACCACGCAGCCCCCGATGTCCATACGCCTAACATAGACAAGCTGGCTTCGCAGTCCACCTATTTTTCTCGGGCTTATGCCACATCGCCAATATGCAGCCCCTCCAGGGCAGGCTTGATCACTGGTAAATACCAGCAGCGCTGGGGAAATTACTGGTATGGAGAAGGCGGACTCCCTGCTGATATAAAGACACTTCCGCAATTTTTGGAGGATGCAGGATATTACACGGCCAAAATAGGAAAAACCCACATGAACGGGGGACCTGTTGAGCACCCACTCGATCACGGGTACCAATACTTCCTGGGTTTTATGGACCATACCTGGGATTATTTAAGACTAAGCGAAAAAGACGAAAAGGCCTACGGCACCAAAAATGCCAAGCAAGCCCACATCGGTGCACTGGTGAGAAACCGGGATAAAGTTTCCTATAAAGATGACTATACCACCGATATTTTTTCCCACGAGGTTGTAAACATCATTGAAAAGCAGGACCAGCCTTTTTTCATCCACCTCTCTTATAACGCCGTACATCACCCTACCTATGTGGGACACCCCGGCTACTTGGAAAAATACGGCCTGCAACAGTTCCCCTTTTGGGATCCCGGGCAAGAGACCTATGCCCAATGGCATAAAAAATGGGGTCACCTAGGAGAAGTAGATCCCGATGGCAGGAAGCGATACCTCTTGCAATTAAATGTATTGGATGACGGGATCGGCCGGGTATGGGAAGCGCTGGAGAAAACGGGAAAACTGGATAACACGATCATCCTGTTAGTTTCTGACAACGGGGGTACCATTAACACCTATGCCAATAACCAGCCGCTTAGTGGCTACAAATATATGTTTGGCGAAGGGGGCATAAGGGTGCCAATGCTATGGCGGGTTCCCTTCTTGGGAACAGAGCCCCAAGCATTAGGACAACTGGCTTCCGCCATGGATATCATGCCTACATTGCTAGAGCTGGCAGGCATCGAGACCCCCACGGGGTTAGATGGTAAGAGCCTGGTGGAAACGTTGAAAGGTAACGAGGAGAAAATCCACGACCGGCTTTTTTGGTCCAACGGTCGTGACCAGTGGGTGGCCATGGATAAGAAATGGAAGTTAGCACATAACACCGGGTGGACCCACCTCGGCTACAAGACCGAAAACGGCCTGCAGCTCCGGTCCGGGCCCTATCAATATGGCGGGGGCATACAACTTTATGACCTTGAAAAAGACAAAGCAGAAAAAGTGAACCTTGCCGCCCAGTATCCCGAAGTGGTAAAGGAACTGTCCGACCACTACTGGCAGTGGAGAGCTGAAATGTCTGACCCGATGACGAGTGAAGGTAGTGTGAAACCCATAGCTGGGGGGTATCCCAAACAAAACTCGTTACCCGGGGAAATTACCAACGTCTACAGCAATGGCGCACAGATCAATCACTACGCCGCCAAGGCTTTTGATGGGGACCCGGCCACCTACTGGCAAAGTAAGAAAGGGAATGACGCAGCTATACCTCCCTATTTCATAGTTACAGTATTTGACAACGAACAAGAGATTCATGGGCTTCGCTTGCTGCCTAAAAGTAAAGATAAAGGGGTTTCCGCCATCAAGAGTTATAGCTGTTATACATCGGGAGAAGGTGTAAGCTGGCAATTGATCTCTGCGGGGACTTTTGAAAACAACTCTTTGTTGAAACAGGTTGAATTTTCCCGGGAGGTAAAAACTTCTTATCTTAAATTCCAAGTTGATGAACTGTACAAAGGCCCGGGAACCATGGCAGTGTGTGAGCTAGCGTGGATGTATGGCGAATGATCCATGGCTGGAAAAGCATATTGCCTAAGTACAGGTATGACATAGTCCAGGTCTTGAAAAACAAAGTTGTCGTAATTAAGTTGCTCCTGTTTTTGGGAATGCTGCACCCGCTGTTCGCCCAAGAACGTTTATATCTATCCGGTACCGATGCCGCTAATGCTAAGTCATGGGATTTCATGATCTCAACAGGCCGGGGCAGTGGGTACTGGACCAAGCTACCGGTACCCTCCAATTGGGAGTTGCATGGCTTCGGCTATTACACCTATGGCAAAGATCATGAAAACTACCACCGAGATCCCGAGGTAGGTCATTACAGGACCACTTTTCATTTGGGGAACACCAAGGGAAAACGGTACCGGCTTACGTTTGAAGGTGTAATGACCGATACTCACGTAAAGATCAACGGGGAAGTCGCTGGCCCTGTGCACCAAGGGGGATTTACACAATTTCACCACGAAATAACGAGCGACGTAAGGGAAGGAGAGAATACCCTAGAAGTAGAAGTACGTAAGTCTTCGGCCAACGTTAGCGTACAAAAATCGGAAAGGAATGCGGATTATTGGCTTTTTGGTGGGATATACCGTCCCGTATACATCGATATACTTCCCATGGAATACGTGGAGCGCGTGGCCATAGACGCGAAAATGGATGGGGCTCTTCAAGCAGCGATCTACTTAAACGGGATCAAAAGTGCTACACGACTGGAAGCCCGGGTGGTATCTTCGCAGGGAGAACGCATAGGTAAACCCATAAAAGTTGCCGTGGATAGAAAAGACAGTATGGTCACGTTGAGTCAAAAGTTCACAGATGTTAAGCCATGGTCGCATGAATTTCCCAATTTGTACCGGCTCGAGGTAGAGCTAAAAGAAGCCGGTAAGATTGTTCATTCCTATACCCAGGCCTTTGGTTTCCGTACCTTCGAAGTCCGGGATCATGACGGTTTCTACCTCAACGGCAAACGGGTCTTACTTAAAGGGGCCAACATGCACAGTTTTCGCCCGGCTAGCGGACGAGCACTATCACGCAGGGATATAGAAGACAACTTTCATTTGTTAAAAGCATTGAATTTTAACAGTGTAAGACCCTGTCACTATCCCCCGGATGCTTACTTTTTCGAACTCTGCGACTCGTTAGGGTTGCTAGCTATGGACGAATTACCGGGATGGCACGCTCCATTAGAGACTGGTATAGGTAAGAAATTAGTCGAAGAATTAGTAGTGCGAGATGTCAACCATCCCAGTATTATCCTCTGGGGGAATGGCAACCACAGGTCCCATAATCCTGCACTGGATCCTTACTTTTTCCAGTGGGACATTCAAAAACGTCGCCCCTTAAAAAATGCCGCCAAAAAAGAGAAAATATTTGACAACTATAACCCTTCCTTTGACATTGTGGATACTCGCTTTTATCCCGCTTACGATGAGCTGGTGGATCGTTTGAATGGAAAGCATATCATTTTGCCCAATGAAGCGCTTCACGCGTTGTATGATGGCGGTGGCGCAGCCGGCTTAAAGGATTACTGGCGCGCCCTCAAATCCTCCAAGGTAGGAGGGGGGCTCATGATCTGGAGCCTATTTGATGAATGTGTTGTGCGTACCGACCATGGATACCAGTTGGATTGTATGCAAAATAAAGCCCCGGACGGCATAGTGGGTCCTAACGGTGAAAAAGAGGCCAGTTACTATGCCGTAAAAGAAATATGGTCACCGGTCCAGGTCGAGACCGAGACGATCGATGATGATTTTAATGGTGTCATAGAAGTTTTCAATGACTTCACCTTTGTAAATTTAAGCCAGTGCCGGTTTGAAAGTAACCTGCTTCATTTTGCCAGGCCGAATGAGGCAGGCACAGGTTATCGAGCGCACCGGGTATCAGTGGTAGTAGACGATATCCCGGCTGGAGAAAGCGGGTCAGTAAGGATCAATCTTCCCAAAGATTGGAAAAACTATGATGCCCTTCAATTAAAGGCTTGGGATAACCATGGAAGAGAGGTCCATACATGGGCATGGCCCATAACCATGGGCGCGGATCTTGCTTCCCAATTCGTTGGCATTTTAGAAAAAGAACTTATCCAGCACCCTAACGATCCTTTTTTGATAAAGGCAGGAGACACCCATTTTAAATTCAACGCAACAACGGCGGCATTGGAACAGGTGACTACAGGAAATAAAAAATTCCCGATCGGGGCTACCCCAGTTTTGGTCTACCGCTCTGAAAATGATTCCTCGCAAATTCATCCATCGCAAGGTAAGGTGACCGTCCGCCAAGAAGATCAATTCATGATCATTGAGGGACATGATGTCAATGGTTTTGACCGTCTCACTTGGACAGTGATGCCACAAGGATATTTAAAACTCGATTATGCTTACACCCTACCAAAGGGAGAATACCACTATGCAGGGGTTGGACTACGACTGCAAAATGAAGATATCCTACGAAAAAGATGGCTAGGGGAAGGCCCGGAAAGGATATGGAAAAACCGGGTGGAAGGAGGAGTTTTGAACGTATGGGACCGTTCCAAGCAATGGAATGTCCCGGGTAAGGTCTATAACCCCCCATCGTTTGAAGGGTGTTTTGCCCCTTGGTATTGGGGCGTATTCCACTTGGCAGGCGGCCATACCTTCGGACTTTCTGCAGTTTCTGATGGCTTAGTGTTAGGTGTGTCGAATCCTAGAAATGGAGAAGATCCAAAGTTTGCCACTTGGCAATATCCCCGGCAAGAAGGAATATATGTATTTAACTATATTTCTCCTGTTGGGGCCAAATGGAGGCAGGCCGAGGAGTTCGGTCCCTCCAGCCAGCTTAATTTTATAGACGGTACTTGTAGAGGCACAATAAACCTGTATTTTGACTGGAATAAAGCCGATAAGGGTATGCAAGAATTCCAAGTGGAGATAGAATGAGGGATCCCATAGGCCATTGTATTAAAATAAACCCATAAACATGAAAAAAACGATAGGAATGCTGCTTTTGTCAGCGTTTTGCTTCGGCAGTTGTAAACAAATAAAAAATGACACGCCAGGGACTTCCCCGCGACCCAATGTGCTTTTCATCCTTGCTGACGACCTGGGCTACCACGACTTAGGTGCTACCGGCAGCTCGTATTATGAAACCCCGAACATTGATCGCATCGCCAATGAAGGCACATCATTCAAACAAGGCTATGCTACCTGCCAAGTATGCAGTCCCTCCCGGGCCAGTATCATGACCGGGCAGTTTCCGGCACGCCATGGCATTACGGACTGGATAGGGGCGAAATCGGGCGTGGCATGGCGTGAGAGGAAAAGATACAGCAAGCTCCTCCCAGCGGATTATCAGCATAGTCTTTCGTTAGAACACGTAACGCTGGCCGAAGCTATGAAAAAAGAAGGATACAAAACTTTCTTTGCCGGCAAATGGCACCTGGGAGGCGAGGGATCTCACCCCGAGGATCATGGCTTCGATATCAATGTTGGCGGTTGGGATGTAGGAAGTCCCAAAGGTGGTTATTTCGCGCCTTATAATAACCCTAAGCTGGTGCAAGGTGAACCCGGCGAAAACCTTACCTTACGATTGGCCATGGAGACCTTGGATTTCATGAAAAATCACCGGGATTCTTCTTTTTTTGCTTTTCTCTCCTTTTATGCCGTCCATTCACCACTTCAAACCAGCCAAGCCCGGTGGGAGAAGTATCGAGCCAAAGCAGTAGAGATGGGGGTGCCCGCAAAAGGGTATGAGATGGAAAGGGAGCTGCCCATTCGCCGCACCCAAGACAATCCCGTGTATGCCGGGCTCGTAGAAAGCATGGACGATGCCGTGGGCATTGTGCTAAACGGGCTTCAAGAGTTGGGGCTTTCAGAAAATACGATCGTCATTTTTACCTCTGATAACGGTGGCGTCGCTTCCGGGGATGGCTACGCTACCTCCAACCTGCCCTTGCGAGGAGGTAAGGGCTACCAATGGGAAGGGGGTATCCGTGAGCCCTATTTTATAAAAGCCCCCTGGCTCAAAAGCAGTGTGAAAGAGGTCAACACGCCAGCAACTGGGGCAGATTTTTACCCTACCATTCTCGATTTGGCCGGCATTGCGCTAAATCCCTCACAGCATGCGGATGGCATAAGCCTGGTGCCGTTACTACAAGGCAAAGAAGTGGCGGAAAGACCGCTTTTCTGGCACTACCCTCACTATGGCAACCAAGGGGGAGAGCCTTCCTCCATCATTAGGCTGGGAGATTGGAAACTCATTCACTACTGGGAAGACGGCCGGCAGGAGCTTTATAACCTAACATCAGACCCGGGGGAACAAACAGACATTTCAAGTCAACATCCCGAAAGGCTACAACAGATGGGTGATCAATTACAAGCTTGGCTTAACGATATGGGCGCTAAAAAACCAGTCCCAGACCCGGAACATGATGAGGAACTATACCTTAAACGAAGAGCCGACCTGGAAAATAAAGCATGGCCCAGCCTAGAAGAGCGTCGCATGAAACAGCTACAACCGGGCTGGCAACCGAACGAGGATTGGTGGGGAAGCCTGGTAAATGAGTAGGAGGGGGTCTTTTTTTACTATTACGGGCTTATTCTTATCATTGGTCTTCTCCATGGTCGTAGGTTAAGCGTAGCGGTCCTACGACCTAACATAACGTGAGTTTTGGGTTAATCAACCCACTTAGAATACTTCACTTCAATGCAAAGTATTGAAAGCCAGCCTTTAACCCAGGGGACACGGAGTAATCTCTGTGGCTCTCGGCTTGTGCCATGAAGTTAAAGCGAAGTTCTTTAACATGCTGTACTGAAGATGATACAGTTCCACTTTAGTACAGCATGTTAAAGAACTTCGCTTTAACTTCATGGCACAAGCCGAGAGCCACAGAGATTACTCCGTGTCCCCTGGGTTA
>JANQLQ010000198.1 GCA_028280565.1 Fulvivirga sp. | reverse complement strand
TCAATTGACGTATAGGATTAAACAATGAACTCTCTTTGCCAAGTTGGGAAGTTCTCGACAAGTTAGCAATAGGCAAAGGGTAGTAGGCAAAATAGGGGGTTGCCGACTGTTTACTGCCGACTGCCGACTTTGGGAACAAGACCAAAAAAAATAGCTTGAACGTCATTCGAGCCTTGACGAGGCATTAGTGTCGTGTCAAGGCTCAAATGATGGGTAAGGCGATCGTAGATTTTGTGGGAAGTCAAGGCGCAAAAAACGCGCATAGCCATAGCAATGTAAGGCTTTTGAACACATAGATCCCGCAAAAGACATCCCGGATTAGCCGTTATTTAAGGCTTGGTATGACACTAGGGCCAACTCCCTCAAGCCAGCCCCTTCTATATGTAAAGCTACACCACCTTCTTCCGGATCTGCTTTGCATAGGTACGACTCACGGGAAAGGTTTTCCCATTTTCCATTTTTACGATAAGCCCCCCATTGAAATGCTTTTCAATCTCTTTTAAGTAATTCAGGTTAATGATCGTAGAGCGATGTATCCTGATGAATTTATCCGGGTCTAGTTTTTCTTCCAGCTTCCCGATACCTGATGAGCTTAAAAACTGGTCGGCTTTCGTGGTTAGTATCGTGTAATCGCCGGAAGCTTCCAGGTGCATGATGTCATTCACCTCCAGGTTCAAGAGCTTTTCTGATTTTTGCACAAAGAGATGGGTAGAATATTTTGAGCCCTCTCCCTCTACGCCCTGCAAGCTTTTCAATAGCTCATCTACATTGTTATCCTCTGCTTTGATGCGGTCTGTCGCTCTTTTTATAGCCAGTTTGAATCTCTCTTCGTCAAGTGGTTTTAGCAAATAATCAATAGCATTACTGTCAAACGCTTGCAGCGCGTATTGATCATAAGCGGTGGTAAAGATCACGAAAGGTTTGTGTTCAAGCGCCTCCAGCACATCGAAGCCATTCATACCAGGCATTTGAACGTCCAAAAAGATCAGCTTGGGCTTAAGCTCTTCTATCTTCTCGACAGCCTCACTTCCCTTGGAGCACTGGGCCAGCACTTCTATCTCGGGGTAGGGCTCTAAAAATTCCATTAAAAGATCTCTTGCCAACTTTTCATCATCTACTATGATGCAATCTAACTTCATGTGCTATTTGGTTTTTGTTTATTGCCTGTAGGCAATGAATAGGTATTTATTTTAGTTTTGCTCTAGTTGTTGTATTGATAATTCTTGCTTTAACGTTTCTTCATAAACCTCTTTCTCATTGGTAGGGATCGTGAAACTTACGGTATAACCGTCCAATTTGGCCTTGATGTTCAGCCCCGCGGTTTTGCCGTAAATGCTTTTCAGCCGTTTGTCTGAATTTTTCAAACCTACCCCGGTACCTTTCAATTTTCCGTCCAGCACCTTTTTGGCATTAAGCCCTAACCCATCATCTGTCACCTCGAAATAAACCCCGTTCGCTACTTTTTTTACGATCAATTGGATCGTCCCCCCCTCATCTTTCGGTCCGATACCGTATTTAACAGAGTTTTCGATCAAGGGTTGCAAGATCATGGGAGGGATATCCAGGCTCCAGCATTCCGGGTCTACATCTACCTCGTAACGAAGTCTTTCGCCAAACCGCACTTGCTGGATCTTAATGTAATTTTCTATAAAGTTCAATTCATGCAGGAGTCTTACCTTACCTCCCTCGTGTGAGTCCAATGCATAACGAAAAACATCTGATAACTGTGTGATCACTTTCCTAGCCTCTACTTTGTTAGTCCCTACCAGCGTACTAATGGAATTCAATGTATTAAATAAAAAATGCGGGTTGATCTGCGATTTCAACAACGAGATCTGCATTTCTTTATTCTTCAAGGCTAGGTAACTTTTCTCTTGTTCTTTGTATTGCACATATTGGAAATAGCGTATTATGTAATATACAGCAACGGTAATGATGTATTGATCATAAAACCTCATGGCATCCCAGCTCAGCAAGTCGAGCATGTATTCTTTCCAGTCATCGAAAAAGACCAGCCCATCTAAATAATAATCAAAATAATAGCGAAGGTAACTTATACCTAAAAAGTGAACGATAAGCCCGCCAATATGGCCTAGGATCTGGTATGGTATTTTAAATTGAAATAGCCAATTCGTATAGATAAACGTAAGCAGGATAAATATACACACCGCCTCGAGCATGTAAAAACCATTCCATAAGACGAGTGTAAAAGGCTGATCTACACTATATTCAATGATAGAACTTACAACGTAATTCAGCGCATACCATGAGCATATGATGAGGTATGTTGTCTTCCAGATCTTCGGTATGCGCTCAATAATTCGCAAGATTTTTGTTTACTAAATTAAACATTTCAGTATAAACCGGTGTAAATATCGAATATGCCGTGCGTTATTGGCCCTTAGATAGGATCAAAAATTTGAAATAACAAGAAAAAACTTGCATCGATGACGTTATGTCGATGAAAGGTGAGAGCCAAAGTTGACAATTGAATACAAGGTTCACATCTTTGAAGTTACGGAACATTCGATCGAACAAAAACCAACTATATGCGGCTAGTAGTATTGGCTCTAGTGATCATATTGCCTATATTTTCTTACGCACAATCCTTTTTCACCGTCTCAGGTCTTTTAGAGGACAGTGAAACAGGAGAACCTTTGGTATTTGCCTCTATCGGGATAAAGGGCAAACCCATAAGTACCGTCTCTAATGCTATGGGAGAGTTCGACTTCCATGTGCCCGAGGAATGCAAAAATGAATACTTAAAGATCAGTATGCTGGGCTATAAAAACTATGAAGCCCCACTGGCTAACTTCATTGGAAGGGACACCGTTATCCTAAAGCTAGAAAAGGCAGTGCAGGTACTGGATGAGGTAGTGATCACTGACTCACTGAACGGCGGGGAGATCGTACGCATAGCTCTCTCCCGTATAGAAAAAAACTACCCGATGAAACCTTACCTTATGGATGGTTTCTATCGCGATCTTAAAAAACTGGGGGGCACCTACTTTTCCTTACTAGAGGCGGCAGTAAAGATCTATGATGAAGATTACGGTGAACCGCGCAAGAAAGATCGTTTAAGAGAAAAAGTAGCCCTGATGGAGGTCCGTAAAAGCTTGAGCTATGAAACACACAAGTTTAGCCGGTACTTTGACCAGCATAACTTGTTAGAAGATCTCTTACTACACAATAACATCAAGTACCGCACTTTTCCCGGGGAAGATTCTTTTTTTGACCAATTTGAGCGGTTGAACAATTCCTATTACAATGGCTATAAAATATATGCCGTCTATTTAAATACAGACCTGTATACGTTGAAAATGTACATCGACCAAGAGTCGTATTCAATCATACGAATGGAGTACCAAATCATTTACCCGGACAACACCCTTAAAAAGAAAGTAGGCTCCGTAAGCCGTTATATCTCCGACACCAAGGTAATAGGTTTCAAACAGTACGAGGATAAGATGTACTTGAATTATATTAAAGTCGTCTCGCAATTCAACTGGTACGATGCAAAAACGAATGATCTAAATTTTGAAACAGAGATGCACCAGGAGCTATTGATCAACAAAGTGTATCCTCACACGGCAGAAAGGATCAGCAGTACGAAAAAAATGAAAAGGTATGGGCTGCAATACCAAGATGAGGCCTATAACAAAGATTTTTGGGACAATTACAACGTGATCAAAGATACTCCCCTGGATAAGGAGATTGTGGCCGACCTAGAAAAACTAGGAAGTCTTGACGAACAATTCAAAAATGACTGATCGGTATTATCGACCCTTCATCGGGCATATCGGCTGAACGCCTGGTACACATTTCAAATTTAACGAGTAAGGCGTTACTTAGTATCAATTAAAGCCAACTATAGACACGAGAGTATCCCCGGGGCCAAGGTTGTTCCGGGGATATTTTTTTGTTCAAATACTAGTTTCTCAACTGGCTAAAACTAGACAAACAGCCTGTAAGACTAAAATTTGCCTTTGATCCACCCTGGATGATCCACCGATAGTGACCAAGGCTCTTTACACATATCGATCAAACCATTATTAAAGCCCCGTCTAATACTAATTAGAGGCATTGCTTAAACGTGGTGGAATAAAACAATCCCAACCTGTGAGGCCACCTTGCTCAACGCCCCATACAACTGGTCACAAACGAGTAAAAAAGTGACAAAAGCTAAAAAAAATTACTCGATCTGCGCATAGCCTTCTTTCAATTTTTAGCGTTACTTAGCAGGTAAATGCAAGCTATGTTCAAAAAAGCAGGTAAATTTCTCTTCAAACTATTCATAATCCTTACATGCCTGGGATTGGGTTTTATCCTGCTGGTAGCGCAAGGTCTTTTTGGCGAGATCCCTTCTCAAGAACAGCTAAAAAACATTCAAAACCACCTTGCCACGGAGGTGTACAGTGCAGATGATAAGTTAATTGGCAGGTTTTATATCCAGGAAAGGACCGGGATAAGCTTTGATGAAATATCAAAACATGTGTTAGATGCCTTGGTAGCCACGGAAGATGCCCGGTTTTATAGTCATAAGGGTATCGATGTCCGCAGCTTGGTGCGTGTACTGATCAGAACGGTGATCCTGCAAGACCGGCGCGGAGGTGGAGGCAGCACCATCAGCCAGCAATTAGCCAAAAACATATTCCCCCGGGAAGAATACGGGATATGGACGATACCCGTGGTGAAGGTAAAAGAATCCCTGGTCGCCCGAAGATTAGAAAAGGTGTATACCAAAGAAGAGATCCTGGCACTTTACTTGAATACAGTGCCCTTTGGAGATAATGTTTATGGCATTGAAACCGCGTCAAAAAGGTTTTTCAACACACCGGCCCAAAAACTTAAATTAGAAGAAGCCGCCGTACTGGTCGGGATGCTGAAAGCTAACTATAGCTACAATCCCCGCCTTTTCCCCGAAAGATCGCTCGGAAGACGGAATGTAGTCTTAGCACAGATGAATAAATACGGGTATATCGACGACGAGCAACTCGAACTTACCAAAGCATTACCCTTAAACCTGGACTACCGGGATACGAAGGAACGCAAACAACTCGCGGCTTATTTTAAAGAAAGGGTACGGAAAGAATTACAGTCATGGATCAAGGTTAACCCCAAACCGGACGGCAGCCATTACAATATTTACACTGATGGGCTCAAAGTATCCACTACTTTGGACGCAAGGCTCCAGCGCTATACGGAAGAGGCCATGAAAAAACATATGCGTGAGCTGCAAGCGGTTTTTGATAATCACTGGAAGAATACAAAGCCTTGGGACAATGACCCGGCCATTTTGGAAAGTGCGCTCAATCGGGATCCGGGTTACCAGCAATTGAAAAAACAAGGACTATCGGCAGCAGAGATCAAAGATGAGCTCGGTAAAACCCACCTCACCCGCCTATTTTCATGGGAGGGTGACATAGAAAAGGAGATATCATCACTCGATTCGCTGGAGTATTACCTTCAACTCTTGCAAACTGGTATTATAGCGCTGGATCCGCGTAATGGCGACGTTAAGGCCTGGGTAGGGGGCATTGATCATAACTATTTTCAATATGACCATGTGAACAAATCTACCAAACGCCAAGTAGGGTCTACCTTCAAGCCTTTTGTTTACGCGGCAGCGCTGGAGAATGGGTTTGATCCGTGCAAACATGTATCCGCTTCCCGCACGGTATACACTAACCTGGAAGGCTGGACACCCGACAATGCTGATACTAAGGAAAATGTACTAAAGTATTCCTTTAAAGGGGCATTAGCCCAATCCGTGAATACCGTAACTGTAAAAGTACTGGAAGAAGCTGGGCTTATGGAAACAATTTCCCTAGCCCGCCGGCTGGGTGTAAACTCCGACCTACCGGAAGTGCCCTCGATAGCACTAGGCACCCCATCGATATCTTTACTGGAAATGACACAAGCCTACGCCGCTTTTGCTAATGGCGGCAGCCGTATTACCCCCCGGATAATCACTAAAATCACGGACAAAGACGGAAACATCTTGGCAGAATTTACCCCGGAAGAGCCCGTAGAAGTTATGGAAGAAGGTACGGCAGCTATGATCAATGCGATGCTACGCGAGGTTGTAGACGCCGGCACCGCGTCACGAATTCGCTGGAAATATGGGCTTAAAAATCCACTCGCTGGTAAAACCGGTACCACGCAGTCTAACGCCGATGGTTGGTTTATTGGATATAATCCCCAGCTAGTAGTGGGCGTTTGGGTAGGTGCCGATGACCCGCGTGTACGGTTCAGAACGACTAATTTGGGTTCAGGCGCCAATATGGCTTTACCGATCTTTGCAGGTATCTTTCAAAAGATAAGTGCCGACAAAGAATTAGCATCCATAAGCCGGGCCCAATTTGACCCACTGCCTCGTGCCCTGGAAAGAAGGCTCGATTGTGTCAATTCCAAAGAAGATAAAACCTTCATACAAGACCTACTTGGAATCAAGAAAAAAGAAAAAGTGAAAAAGAAAGAGTTTGGAGAAGAGAAGAAGGGCTTTTTCGAAAAAATTGGTTCGATCTTTAAGAAGAAAAATTAGAACGGGTTGTTTACTGTACCCAGTTGTTAAGACAGCTAAAAACCTGGAAATCCCTTGGTGACCTGGTGTCCAGTTAAGTTTGAGGGATGGACAACCTTTTTTTTCGTCCCCTTCTTAAAATTCCCAATCGACAATAAACGATCAGCAACCCCATAGTTTGCCTACTGTTTACTGCCGACTGCCGACTTTGGGAACGAGACCGAAAAAATAGATTGAACGTCAATTGAAATGTGACACGACACTAGTCACTAGGCAAAAAACCAAAAATCCTCCACGGGTCGTTTTCCCCAGCTCGCAAGCTGTATACGGATACTTTCTTTGTCCGCAGGTGAAGTCACCACCACTATGATCTGTGGATTTTCGAAGCCGGGTATGTCATTACAATGCTGCATTTTAACACCATAAATATCTTTGCCAAGCTTATTTTCGTTGTCACACACCCAATGGAAGGGGTCATGATAAGCTTGCAAAGCTTTTGCCATGTCTTTCCCATTCCGCCCGGCTCCCCAAAGCACGAGCGGCCGGCTACGATCTCTATCCAGTTCGTAAAAGTAGCGCAGTTTCAAATCGAAGTAGCGATTATCTTTATACTCCTCCCAAGTCCGGGAGATACGATCGGAGCGATCCCGCCAATAATGTAAGATACGGTTGATACCCACCACAGGGATACCTGCCTTGTAGAAACGAAAGCATAGGTCATAATCCTCGGGATAAACCTCCGGATCAAAAGCGCCCACCTTATCGAAATCATCCCGGTGTATGATCCAGCAATGGGATGGAATAACACATTCTTGGTAGATCTCTTCGTAGTGAGTACTATGAGCTACTACCTGGTTCAGCCAGCGTTCATACCGTAAGAAGCCGTCACCCACTGTCCCCTTTTCCACAAAATGTTCTGTACCCCCGGCTATGATGGTGCCCTTTCCATGTTTCATCCATTCATCGACAAGAGCTTTCAATTTATACTGAGGCATACGATCGTCAGAGTCCATGCGGTTGATCAACATCCCCTCGCTGTGCTGGTAGCCCACTTGGAGCGTTGGGATCAGCTTAGGGCGATCACTATGGAAGACACGTATCCTAGGGTCTTTACCTGCATACTGCTGTAAAATTTCCGGGGTTCGATCACTCGAATGATCGTTGACCGCAATCAACTCCCAGTTCTGATAGGCCTGGTGAAGTATGGAATCCAAGCAGCCGGGAAGATACGGTTCTGTATCCTTAGCGGCCATGATGATTGATACTAACGGATGGTCAGTCATACATTACTCCTTGTGCGATCGCCCTGGCCCCATGCACCCAACTGCAAAAAACCAACAACTCAAGCTATGATCGGTAAATGAGGTACCGGGCGCCGGGTTACAACCTTGGTCAAAACAAAACTACAGTGTGCGGCGATATATATACAAAAAGATCGCTTGATTTCACTAACAGGTAAAAGATCCACCAGTCATAATATAGTAGTTGTAGATGCCGATAAATCCGGCGATGTTTATAAAAGACCGAGATCCGTTGCGTAAATCCAATGCAGATACAGTGTACTTAATTTTTGTAACCATAAGAGCCCAATGCACAAGTTTTTCCCTTTCCTTGGGTGGGTAGGTGATGTTACCCCGAAAACATTAGCCCATGATCTTGGTGCAGGGGCCACCGTAGCAGTTATGGCGCTACCACAGGGTGTAGCTTTTGCTATGATTGCAGGAATGCCTCCTATCTATGGGTTGTACACCGCTATCGTATTGCCGATCGTTGCCGGTCTTTTCGGTTCGAGCCGGCATATGATCACGGGGCCTACCATCCCCCTTTCCATTGTTGTGTTCTCTGCCGTGAGCCAGTACGCGGAACCGATGACCCCGGAATTTGTAAAAATTGCGCTCACCGTCACATTGATGGTGGGTATCCTACAGTTGGTCTTTGGACTGGCACGACTCGGGGCACTGGTAAACTTTGTTTCACACACGGTGGTGATCGGCTTTACCTCGGGTGTAGCCATTTTAATCGCTACAAACCAGTTAAAGTACCTATTTGGTATTCCCATAACCAACGGGAGTTCATTCCTTGATACTTGGCGTGAGCTCTTCTACAATATCGAAGCTACTAATCTTTATGTGTTACTCGTAGGTGTATCTACGTTGATTTCAGCCATCGTAGTCAAAAAGATCTACAAGCTGGCGCCCAACCTGGCAATAGCCATGGTATTGGGTAGCATAATTGCCTATTTGCTAGGAGAGGATCATGGTATCGCCACCTTAGGGCAATTACCTACAGGGCTGCCTGGTCTAAGTATACCCATGTTGGATATACGCCTTTGGCAGGATCTATTTCCTAATGCATTTGCCATTGCCCTACTCGGACTGATAGGTGCCGTAGCCATTGCAAGATCCATAGCAACCAAATCTGGGCAACGCATTAATGGTAACCAGGAGTTCATTGGGCAGGGCTTGGCCAACATAATAGGCAGCTTTTCCTGTTGCTACGCCGGTTCGGGTTCCTTTACACGATCCGGGGTAAACTACGAAGCAGGTGCAACCACCCCCCTATCATCGATCTTTACCGGGCTTTTGCTAGTGATCATTGTTTTGTTCGTATCCCCATTAACCTCTTATCTCCCTATCCCTGCTATGAGCGGCATCATTTTGTTGGTCGCTTTTAACCTAATTGATTTCCATCATATACGAAAGATCATCCGTACCGGCAGGCGCGAAACCACGGTATTATCCATCACCTTTGCAGCTACTTTGGTACTGGAATTACAATATGCCATTTACCTCGGCGTGATATTCTCTTTAATATTTTATTTGAATCAAACTTCTAAACCTCGATTTGTGGAATTATCACCGGTATCCAACTCCAGCCGGAAACGTATGTTCCTAAATGTTAAGAAGTATGATTTGATCACGTGCCCACAGTTAATGATCTACCGGGTTGAAGGGTCTTTATTTTTTGGAGCAATAGAATCCGTAAGCGAAAGAATGAACGAGTTGTACCATCGTAAAGAGAAGCACCTCCTGTTAGTGGCTAATAACATTAACTTGATCGATACTTCCGGGGCAGAATTCCTGGTGTCCGAGGTAAATCGGTGGCGAAAAAATGGCAAACAGATCTACTTCTCGGGCTTTAAGCTCAGGTCTAGGGAGTACCTGCAAAAAGGGGGGTATTGGGATGAAATTGGTCGGGAGTTCATTTTTGCCAATAAAGAAGAAGCGGTGAGTAAGATCTTTCCCGCACTGGCCCCCGCAATTTGTCAAAGCTGCCCGGCCCAATTGTTTTTAGAATGTCCGAAATTTGAAGCTGTACGTCAATATACCGAAATAAAAGTAAGCCAACCATGAACGAAGAAATTGTACCGAAAGAGGCATTCGAAGAAATTGAAAAAATGATTGCGAGCGCTGAAAGTGTTGTAGGAATAGATGCCAAAAAGACGCACATTATCATCATCCACAAACTACTGGAGATTGAGAAAAGGTTAAAAGCGCTGGAGGATAAAAGCCGGTAAAGGAGGGAGGAAACGATAAGTTGCGCTAGGTTCCTAGTGTCGTGTTAAGCCTCAAATGAATTGGACACGGGATGAGCTATGTTCGAAGCATTGATCAGTCGGCAATAGGCAAAGGGCAGTAGGCAAAAAATTACAGGGTTACCCATTGCAACTTCCGAATTTAAGAACGGGATTGGTAAAAATAGCTGACCTGCCAATTGCACTCAACTGAACATTGGCTCTACTTTTTCAAGTTCAATTATTTGATAGGCAGGGATTTAACGAAAAATGAGCCCATTGGGTAACCTCATCAAAAACGAAAAAACCTCTTTATCATCATTCCTGTCGGCCTTGCAGGGTGAGCGGTGCGTGAGAGCAGGAATCTGCTGTGTCGTTGAACGTGAACCTTTTTTTTGTGTACTGAATTTTCGTTTCACGACTTCGCAGATTCCTTATCATGCCTAGCCCAACGCACAGGCTGCAAGGGAATGACGTTGTTAAGTATGGGTTTTGGATGGATTTAGAACAGGATGTGGATCACCCATCCTTTACAACTCGCTGGCACTAGGCTTGAAACTACAAGCCTCAATATCAATTACTTAACCCTATCAAAATAGTCCTAGCCTAATTTCTTAACTTGCAACACCACTAGGTAGTGGTGCTCCACCCTCGAGGAACCTAGTCGTAAAGTAATGATCTTAAAGCATTTGTCGAAGCGGCACTTTGTATCAACGGGAGACATTCCTACGTTTCCGGATCATTGTTTATTTCTAATGAAAAGCCAATCCCCGGTAGATTTCCCGGGGTACTTTACCGCTTTTAGCATGGTCGCTATGCTGAAGGGTTGGGGAAAATTCAATATCAATGGTTCTCGTGTTACACTGGATGAGAATAGTTTTTTAGTCGTAAACAGGGGAAGTACTTTATCCTTTACCTTGGGGAAATCCGGGGGATACGTCGTCATACTTTGTTTTAATACTACACTGGCCGACTTGGTAGCAAGAAAAATTTTCTTTCGAAAGGAAAGTACTGGATTCCCTGCCTCTGCCCCAGGTGACTTCTCACTGGTTGAACATGTCCATTACGAAAATGCGAGCTTAAAACAACATTTACCTGCACTGATAGCTTTGGGAAACAGCTGTGCTTCTTTCCATGCATTAAAGGCCGATATGATCGTAAGGTCCATTTTAGAGTACATCATCCATGAGAATTACAGCGCTATCCAGGTATCATCAAAACTCAAAGTGGTAAAAACCTCTACCCGGATCGACCTGTACAAAAGACTGGCGATCACTAAAAATTGGATGGACTCTAATCATGCGGACCCCATCAAACTTGACCACTTAGCAGATATATCCATGTTGAACGCAGAACATTTTTTAAGGCTCTTCAAACAAGCTTATGGTAAAACGCCCTACCAATACCTGAAAAGTGTCCGGCTGAGCCACGCAAAAGAATTGCTCCGCACTACTGATCTGCCCGTATCCGCGGTATGCCATGAAGTAGGTTTTGAGAGTATCTCATCGTTTAGTATTCTCTTTAAACAATGCACTGGGCAATCTCCTACCCAGTTCCGGGGAAAAATTTAGACTGCTAAAAAGAAAAATTCATGCTTTTCAGAAGCATTGTTCGATCTTCATTGCCCTGGTGGGAATTCTCAATTTTCAATAAATCATATGAGAAAGCCTTGTCTAGATTAGCTCAAAAACAATCAAATTATGGAAAACGATCAATGGAGTCAATTCAAACTTAGGGTGAACATTCAAAAAGACACCGATGCGGTATACCACTTATGGAGCACTGCTAATGGTCTTGAGCGGTGGTTTCTAAGAAATGCTATTTTTAAAGATCCGGACGGGAATGTCCGCGATGGCGATTCGCCCATCCAGCAGGGGGATACGTATGAATGGTACTGGCACGGTTATCCTGATTCTGTCGTTGAAAAAGGGAAAGTGTTAAAAGCAGATGGTTATAAAGTCTTTAGTTTTACGTTTTCGATGGACTGTCCAGTAACTGTAAGCCTTTACACTGAAGCTGGAGAAACGATCGTAGAATTGATTGAAAGCGACCTCCCTACGGATGAGACCACTATGCTTAAACACTATGTCGGCGACTCCCGGGGATGGATCTTTTACCTTATCAACCTGAAGTCGATCTTAGAAGGAGGGGTAGACTTGAGAAATAAGAAAGTGGAATTAATAGATGTTATTACTTCGTAAGTAGCCAGGTATTATGCTGTTAGGTGATTAAGTTATGCTAATCCTTAATCACCTAGCCGCTTCTGGCTTAATATCCACAGATCACAAGGCTCCCCGGTTGATCATCTGTAGCTGGCCTACGGCTTGGTTGTAAGCATCTTCAAATGTCTTCGCTAATTCTTCATGGCCATTTGCGTTGAGGCTGCGCTGTAGCTCTCCCAAGATAAAGAGATTCATTTGCAATTCCAGGCCCATGTCCTTTTTCTGGTTGACCAGGTAGGTGACCATTTCCAAGGAGCGATCCCCCATAGTCTGTGATATTTCCAGTGCCTTATCGCTTTCCCCTACTTTAAAAAGTAGATCGACCATAGTGCTATTGGTCAAGTCATAAGAAATGGACTTATCCGGCATAGCCTCTAAGCTCCTAAGCAATACTTTTTTTGCACGTTCATTGTCCCCTTCGTCCAGCAGTGTAGTAGCCAGGGTATTTAAACTGCTACGATGATTTTGTACGAAATTTCGATAATCCTGGTTGAAGTAGGCATTGGGATTATCTAATTCCCGGAAATAAAAGTTGCTCATTACATTCTCATACATCTTATCGGTATTTACAAAATCCTTACGTGGGTTTGGATTTCGTATTGGCAGTATCCTGAATGCGTTCCCCTCTTGGATGGCGTAAGGTTTAAGATCAAAGCTGATCTGCTGCATAGATGTATTATTGATATAGATCGGGCGTTCCCAATCCGCGGTGGCAATGTTATCCAGGATCGCTAGATCCTTCTTTTCAAGGGCATTACGTCCTCTTTTCATTTGAAGTACCATCCGGTCTACTAGCAAACTATCCATTCCTTCCGGGATAATACCCAAGCTCCTTACCTTCTCTTTGTCGATATTAAGGGTCAGAGTCCGGCTTGGCAGCATATTTACATCTTGCGAGGTGGGATATTTCAACCGCTTATCATCGTTTTTCAAAAGCTGTAAATATTGCTTTACATCAATACTCTTCAGGCCGAGGTCCTCGTAAGGAAGATAATCATTCGGCCCTCCTTGGCGGTAGTTCTCCAAAGTCAGCGTGTACGGCAAAGCTTCCGACTCGTATACTTGCCGCATCATTTGCTCAATATACCAATCCGTATTGTAGTAACTCAAAACAATAACGCGCATATCTGTGCGGAAACCTTCTACATCCTGGGAGTACCACAACGGGAAAGTGTCATTATCCCCACCGGTATACAACACGGCGTTAGGTGCGCACGAGGCTAGGAAGTTCTTGGCAGAGTCAACGGAAAAGAAACGATCGGAACGGTCGTGATCATCCCAATTTTGCTGGGCCATGATCGCCGGGGCGATCAAACATATTGCCGAAGCGGCTATAGCCGAGGTCTTTTCAGCCATAAATCTTTTCAATAGCTCCGCCAAAGCAAGAACAGCGAAGCCTACCCAAATCGCAAACGCATAATACGAACCTGCATAAATATAATCGCGTTCCCGGGGCTCAATGGGTGGAGAGTTCAAATAAAGAATCAATGCTAGGCCTGTTAGGAAAAAAAAGAGTGCCACTACGGCGAAATTCTTTTTATCCTTCTGATAATGGAAAAACAAGCCGACGAGTCCAAGCAGCAGGGGGATCATAAAATAATTATTCCTTCCCCGGTTGTTCGCTATTGCTTCCGGTACGTCCTCAAAGGCGTCCAACGGGCTTAACCAGTTGGCGTCTTGGATATCGCTTTCTCTCCCGGCGAAGTTAAAGAGGAAGTAGCGCATGTACATCCACCCCATTTGGTGTTTGATCATAAAGGTAAGGTTATCTCCAAAAGAAGGCTTCTCCCCTTCCCTCAAATTGGTCACCTCCCGGTACCGTTCGATATGCCGAGGATCACTACTGTACATTCTTGGTAAAAGTGTAGTATGGCTAGGATCATATTCATAAGAGATCCTGCGGTCGGCCACTTCGTATTTGTGCTCACCCTTAATGTATTCAGGTGCGCCCTCCTTGGTACCTACTGGCTGGGCGGTAAAATACTGCCCATGTAAAAGCGGGCGGCTACCATATTGTTCGCGTTTCAAATATTTGACGAACGACATGACATCCTCGGGATTGTTCTGATCAATCGGTGGATTGTATTGGGAACGGATCAAGACTAAGGTATATGAACTATAGCCAATCAGGATAAACGCTGTACCCAGCAGCACCGTGTTCAAGATAGCTTTCTGATGTTTGATCGAATAGAAGATACCCCATACCAAACCTCCTACAATCAAACTACCAAAGATCAAGGCGCCAGAGCCGAAGGGTAGGCCCACGTTATTCACGAAAAAGATCTCGAAATGCCCGGCAATGGACGGGAACCCAGGGATAATGATATTGTTGATGAAAATCACCATAAAACCGCTGATCACCATGGTGGCTACAATGCCCCATACCCCGGGATCCTTGAACTTTTTAAAATAATAGATCAATCCCAAGGCAGGTATAGTCACAAGGTTCAAAAGGTGGACACCGATAGACAGCCCCATCATGTAAGCAATGAGAATAAGCCAGCGGTTGGCCCTGCTTTCGTCTTCCATCAGGTCCCATTTCAAGATCGCCCACACTACGAAGGCGGTAAAGAACGAGGACATGGCATATACCTCCCCCTCAACCGCCGAAAACCAAAAGGAATCAGAAAATGTATACACCAGCGCTCCAATGGCGCTTGAGCCAATGATCAATGCTACCTGGGGCACAGTTACCTCTTCCCCCGGCTGTATTTTTAAGATCTTACGCGCAAACATGGAGATGGTCCAGAAAAGAAATAATATGGTAAACCCACTGCCCAATACACTGATCATATTGATCCAAAAGGCTACTTGTGTTACATCTCCAAAAGCTAAGAAAGAAAAGACCCTGCCTAATAATAAGAAAAAGGGAGCTCCCGGCGGATGGGGCACCATTAGTTTGTATGAAACCGCTATAAATTCGCCACAATCCCAGTAACTTGCCGTTTCCTCTACAGTTAAAAAATATACCAGTGTAGAGAAACCGAAAAGTGACCAGCCTCCAATGTTATTTATTTTCTTAAAATCCATTTGCGCAACGGGGTCTTGATTTTGAACGGCGAAAATAGCAAATAATTACAAGTTTAGGTCTACATTGACCCGCTGATCTGCGATTTGTTGATGGCAGCCAGGTGATGGGCTGAAGGGTTAATGAATTGGGTTGTCCCTGGGCTTTTGCTCGCCAGTGACTGTAGGTCCACCCTGGTGAACTGCCATTCAATTCGTTTTATCGTCACCTAGCAACCCCGGCCTTCTCTCTTGGGTGCGCTGTACGGATTGTTCGAATCGCCATTGTTCAATATTCTTTTCATGGCCTGACAACAAAACCCCCGGGACTTTAAGTCCTTCGAATTCGGCGGGCCGGGTGTAAACGGGCGGGGCGACCAACCCATCTTGGAAAGAGTCGGTCAGCGCGGAAGTCTCATCGGAAAGCACCCCGGGGATCAGCCGTATGACCGCATCGGAAATAACCGCTGCCGCCAATTCGCCGCCGGAAAGCACATAATTACCAATGCTGAGCTCGCGCGTGACAAAATGCTCACGTATCCTCTCGTCCACTCCTTTATAATGTCCGCAAAGGATGAGCAAATTCTTTTTGATCGAAAGCTCGTTGGCCACAGGCTGGGTGAATAACTCACCATCCGGGCTAGTGTAAATAATGTCATCGTATTCCCTATCGGCCTGCAATGCCCGAATGCATCGCACGATCGGCTCTACCATCAGTACCATCCCAGCGCCACCGCCATAAGCGTAATCGTCCACCCTCTTGTGTTTATCTATGGCATATTGCCGGAGATCATGCACATGCACCTCTACCAGGCGTTTACTTTGCGCTCGTTTTAGGATAGAATCCGAAAATGGACTTTCTAAAAGCTTCGGTAAGCAGGTTATGATGTCTATCCTCATCTATTCATCCAAGTAAATCTCTAACAAGCCTGCGGGAATGGCTACCTCCAGCATTTCTTGGTCCCGGTCTACCTTTTTAAGGATCTCATCTGCCACAGGGATCAATATCTCTTTCCCCCGGTATGCTATGGCCAAGAGGTCCTGTGCGCCGGAAGTATACACATTTTTCACAACGCCAAGTTTCTCACCCTTCACATCCTTGACTTGGTAGCCAATGATCTCGTGGTAATAAAATTGATCCTCATCTAGGCCAGGTAAGCTGGTCAATGGCCTGTAAATCCTTTTGGATTGTAACTCTTCCGCCTCTTCCAACGAGTCTACATCCTCAAATTTCACCAGGGCCTTGTTTCCCTTTAATTGGATGGATTCAATAAAGAAAGGGACCAGCTTTTGGTTTATCTCCACAAAAACTGATCCCAATTCCTGGTATTCCGATGGGTGATCTACATCCAAAAAGATATTGACCTCACCCTTAAGCCCATGTGTTTTGATGACGTGACCAAGTTGGTAACATTCATCAATATTCATATGCCTTATTTATTTCTTCTCTTCCTCGGCAGGTTTGTCCCCTGTGGCATCAGCTTCTGTATCCGCTTCGGCCTTAGGCTCTTCCGGGGTTGCCTCGGCTTTCGCTTCTTCTGCCGGGGCTTCTTCTTTCGTTTCTTCGACCGCCGGTTGAGTTTCCTCTTGGACTGGGGCCTCGGTAGCCGTGGCTTCATCAGCCGCTTTAGGCTCTTCTGCTGGAGCCTCTTCTGCCTTTGGTTCTTCTACTGGAGCCTCTTCCACTTTAGGTTCCTCGGCAGGAACTTCTTCGGCCTTAGGCCCTGGGGCGGGTGCCTCCTCAGCTTTGGGCTCTTCAGCAGGAGCATCTCCACTTGTAGGCTCTTCCACAGGCGATTCCTCTACGGGCGCCGGTGCCTGCTCTTCCACTTGCTCAGCGGTTGCTTCTACTTCGGCTGCCGTACCTTCTGCCTCGGCTTCTTGTGCAGGTGCTTCTGCTTCCGTAGTTTCAGCAGCTGCCTCATCTGCCCTTTTCTTCAACGCCGCAGCACGTGCCTCTTTTACTTTAGCTTCTGCTTCTTTCTTCGCCTTGGCGCTGGTTGAAGCTGCTTGTGCAAGTTTATCCCGTTTTGCTTGGATCTTACCTTCTTTCTCGGCTAACCACGCTTCATATTTCTTATCGGCTTCTTCTTGCGTGATTGCTCCTTTGTTCACTCCTACTTGTAAGTGCTTTCTTAACATAATCCCCCTGTAAGACAACATAGCTCTCACGGTATCCGTGGGCTGTGCTCCTTTCATGACCCAGTCCAATGCCTTGGTCTCGTCAAGCTCAATTGTTGCCGGATCGGTATTGGGATTATACCTACCGATCTTCTCAATAAATCGACCATCTCGTGGTGCGCGAGCATCCGCTACGACTACATCGTACATTGCTCTCCTTTTCCGCCCTCTGCGGGCTAACCTGATTTTAACTGCCATTATTTAATGTTAATATTAAATGTACGGAACTCGTCCGTGATTTTTAATGAGGCGCAAAGTTAGAATTTTTTACAATAATCAACACTGTATCCCTGGCTTTTTTGGTATTCGCTAATTGGATGAAATGAGCTTTAAAATCTTATAATTCGGTTAAGCGGTTGTTAAATTTTAATATTGAACTTTTGTTCTCTAACTTTGTTATATGATCCCATACAAAGATAGAAAATGGACAGATATTCCTACATTGCGAACGCTCATGGCAGCTATTTAGACGAGTTGTACGCAGATTTTAAGAAAGATCCCACCTCGGTTGATGAATCATGGCAAAAGTTTTTTGAAGGTTTCGAGTTCTCACTTCAAAAATACGGTGAAAACGGCGCTACTACGGGAGAGGCCGTTTCCACGAAGGACACACAAGTAAGAAATCTTATCCACGCTTACCGGTCTCGCGGTCACTTGAAATCGGATACAAACCCTGTAAGACAACGTAGGGATCATAAGGTGAGGCTTTCCCCGGAAGAATTTGGCCTTCAAAAGGAAGACATGGATACGGAATTTGTGGTAGGCAATGAAATAGGACTGGGCAAAGCCAAATTAAAAGATATCATAGTAGCACTAGACAAGGTTTACCTCGGCCCTATTGGATATGAATACATGCATATTCGTGATAGCGATGTATTAGATTGGTTTAAAAAGAAATGCGAAAAAGAGGGGTTAAATCTTAATCCTCCCATTGATACTAAAAAAAGAATACTCCAAAAACTGAACGAAGCCGTAGTTTTTGAGAATTTCCTTCATACCAAATTTTTAGGCCAGAAGAGATTCTCTTTGGAAGGCGGTGAAAACACCATACCCGCTTTAGATGCTATTATCAATAAAGCTTCTGAATTTGGAGTAAAAGAGGTGATATTAGGCATGGCCCACCGAGGTCGCTTAAATGTGCTCGCCAATATCATGGGCAAGACCTACGAGGAGATCTTCAGCGAATTTGAGGGAACTACTGATCCTGACCTAACCATGGGTGATGGGGATGTGAAATATCACCTGGGCTACTCCAGCCGGATCAAAACTTCTGCGCAAAAAGACATTTACGTCAAGCTCACTCCCAACCCTTCCCACCTGGAAGCGGTTGATCCCGTGGTACTAGGATATACGCGTGGACAGATCGATGACGAATATGGGGGTGACCTGAAGCAGGCCATGTCCGTGCTGATCCATGGGGATGCCGCTATGGCTGGGCAAGGGATCGTTTACGAAGTGATCCAGATGTCACAATTGCCGGGCTATCGTACTGGAGGCACGATCCACTTCGTGATCAATAACCAAGTGGGATTCACTACAGATTATGATGATGCCCGCTCCAGTATCTATTGTACGGATGTTGCAAAAATCATTGACGCCCCGGTCTTGCATGTGAACGGAGACGACCCGGAGGCGGTGGTCTTTGCTTCCAACCTAGCTGTAGAGTATAGCTACACCTTTGGTAAAGATATTTTCATAGACCTCTTATGCTACCGGAGGCATGGACATAATGAAAGTGACGAGCCTAAGTTCACGCAACCTAAACTTTACAACCTGATCGCCAAACACCCCAACCCCAGGGAGATCTATGTAAAGCAACTGGTGGAGCGAGGGGATATTGACCAGGACCGTGAAAAATCGTTGGATAAAGAGTTCCGTAAAACCCTACAGGACCGCCTGAACGAGGTAAAACAAAAGCCGCTGCCCTACAAACCCCAAAAAATAGAAGAAGAGTGGAAAGCATTGGATAGGGCAGTGAGTAAAGACTTTGAAAAGTCACCGGATACAAGCATCTCCCAGGAAATGGTCGATAAAGTGGCCAAAGCCTTGATCTCTTTGCCGGAAGGTTTTAAGCCCATTAAGCAGATCGAAAAGCTCATCAAAGATCGAACAGCTAACTTCTACGAGAAAAAAGAGCTAAACTGGGCCGATGCGGAGCTGCTGGCCTATGGCTCTTTGATGATCGACCGGAAGATCGTTAGGATGTCCGGTCAAGATATTAAAAGGGGTACTTTCTCTCACCGGCACGCTTATGTTTTCGATGCCAACACCAACCAGCCCTATTGCCCGTTAGATCATATACAGGAAGACCAAGAGTCCCTAAGAATATATAACTCATTACTATCGGAATTTGGGGTATTAGGCTTTGAATATGGTTATGCCATGGCTACACCAAATGCTTTGGTGATCTGGGAAGCCCAGTTCGGTGATTTTGGGAATGGCGGACAGGTTATGATCGACCAGTTTGTGGTCAGCGCAGAATCTAAATGGCAACGTATGAACGGCCTGGTGATGTTACTGCCTCATGGCTACGAAGGGCAAGGACCGGAGCATTCTAACGGACGCCCGGAGCGATTTCTCCAACTAGCGGCAGAAGATAACCTAATCGTAGTAAACCTCACCACCCCGGCCAACATCTTCCACCTGTTCAGAAGGCAATTGACCTGGCATTTCAGGAAGCCTTGCGTGGTCTTTTCACCTAAATCCTTACTGCGGCATCCAAAAGTGGTATCGCCTATTTCAGACTTTACCAATGGGAAATTCAAAGAGATCATCGATGACAGTTATGTCACTAAAAAATCGGTAAAACGACTACTGCTTTGCACCGGTAAAGTTTATTATGACCTGCTTGAAGAGCAGCAAACCAAAAAGATCAAAGACATTGCCTTGGTTCGTGTGGAGCAGTTACACCCTTTCCCCAAAAAACAGTTTGAGGCTATTCTTAAAAAATACAACTCCCCGGAACTGGTGTGGGTACAAGAAGAGCCTTCTAATATGGGATATTGGACTTTTATGCTGCGAACCTTGCCGGAATACGATTTAAAGATCATTTCGAGAAAGTCCAGTGCATCCCCTGCCACGGGTTATCCCAAGGTGCACAAAGAAGAGCAGGCCAATATAATCGCTAATGCATTTAAACTCTAAACACTAGTATAGAATGAGTCTAGAAATAAAAGTTCCGGAAGTCGGAGAGTCTATCACCGAAGTGACCATAGCTTCGTGGTTAAAACAAGACGGGGACTACGTGGAGCAAGATGAAATTATTGCCGAGTTGGAATCGGACAAAGCCACCTTTGAGCTGCCCGCTGAAGCTGCGGGGGTACTTAAGATCAAAGCTGGTGAGGGGGATACCCTGGAAGTAGGTTCGGTGATCTGTGAGATCGATACCTCGGCAAAAAGTAATGGCCAACCCGCAGCTAAAGAAGAAAAAGCGGAGCCTACCCCGGTAGAAGAAACGCCATCGGCAAGTGCCGCCCCTACAAAAACCGGTGAGATCAAAGAAATGATCGTTCCTACCGTCGGGGAATCCATTACCGAAGTGACGATCTCCAGCTGGCTCAAAGAAGACGGGGATTACGTAGAACTGGACGAGATCATAGCAGAAGTAGAATCTGACAAAGCTACCTTTGAGCTGCCCGCTGAAGCCAGTGGGGTCCTTTCTATTGTTGCCCAAGAAGGAGATACGATTGAAATTGGGGCTACTATCTGTAAAATTGAAGTAATGGAAGGCGGCTCACCCGCTCCAAGCCCAAGTGCCGCACCGGAAAGTACGGCCCCTGGTTCTTCAACAGGATCAGCCACATCCTCTTCTTCGGAAAAAACCTATGCTACCGGCCACCCTTCCCCAGCGGCAGCCAAGATACTGGATGAGAAAGGTATTCCCTCGTCGCAAGTGAACGGATCCGGGGTAGACGGGCGCATTACCAAAGAAGATGCATTAAAGGCTTCACCACAAGCACAGCCTGCCCCCGTCACGGCTGAAAAAGAGAGCCCGGCACCGCAAGCGGCTTCTTATCCGGGTGGAATAAGCCGGGGTGAGCGAAGGGAGAAAATGTCTAACTTGAGAAAGACGATCTCCCGTAGGCTTGTGGCCGTGAAAAATGAAACGGCCATGTTGACCACATTCAACGAGGTGAACATGAAGCCGATCATGGACATACGCAAGAAATATAAGGAGCAATTCAAAGAAAAGCATGGCGTGGGACTCGGCTTTATGTCGTTCTTTACCAAAGCCTGCTGCCAAGCACTTCAAGAGTGGCCCGCAGTAAATGCCGGGATCGATGGTGACGAGACCGTGTTCTTTGACTACTGCGATATTTCCATTGCCGTATCCTCCCCGAGAGGACTGGTGGTGCCTGTTATCCGCAATGCCGAGGTTCTAAGTTTTCAAGGCATCGAAAGCGAGGTGGTGAGATTAGCCAAAAAGGCAAGGGATGGCAAGCTTTCCATAGAAGAAATGACCGGGGGTACCTTTACCATTACCAATGGGGGTATTTTCGGGTCCATGTTATCCACACCAATCATTAATGCGCCCCAGTCAGCTATCCTAGGCATGCACAATATCGTAGAACGCCCGGTAGTGGAAAATGGTGAAGTAGTGGTACGGCCCATCATGTATGTTGCTTTATCCTACGACCACAGGATCATTGACGGGAGGGAGTCCGTGAGCTTCTTGTACCGCGTAAAAGAGCTTTTGGAAGATCCAGCCAGGCTTATGTTGGGTGTTTAAATGATGATCGAAAACTTAAAAATACAAAACTTTAAGTCTATTAGGGATATTGATATCTCCTGTAAAAAGATAAATGTCTTTATAGGCGAACCCAATACTGGTAAATCGAATTTATTGGAAGCCCTTGTACTTCTGAACGAATATGAAGCGCTTGAACACTTTATTCGATATAACAATCTTACTGACCTCTTCTACGATTTTGACTTGGGAAATGAAGTTTTGGTAAAAACGGGGACCTTCGAGAGTACGCTGGTATCATCCGGTGATTTAATAACTCTTGAATCTCACCTTAACGAATCTACCCCATTTAAATCAGATTATTTTTTTGATGGTTCGCTGAAAGATTCATCATCCAACCCTGGTAAAATTAAGCTATTACCAAAAATTAAATTTTACAGGTACTTGGATGAAGTTAAATTTAAAGAGAGTAATTCTAGCTCATTAGAAGTACCCTATGGCAGTAATCTTGATAGTGTTTTACAAACGAATAAAGCTTTAAGAAGTGAAATTTATTCCTTAGTGGGCTCTTTAGGTTTTAAGTTAGTAATCAAACCCGTTGAGCACAAAATCGAATTTTACAAAGAAAATGAAGATATCACATTATCTTTTTCTTACGAGACGATCTCTGACACCATAAAAAGAATAATTTTTTATCTCGCGGCAATAAGTACTAATGAAGGAAACATATTGTTACTCGAGGAGCCAGAAGCAAAAACATTCCCGTTTTACACGCAAGATCTTGCACGACAAATTGTTTTGGATGAAACTAACCAGTACTTTATCGTAACGCACAATCCCTATTTTCTCCAAACCATTATAGAAAAAACACCGATAAAGGACCTCCAAATAAATGTATGTTATTCTGATAGTTTTGAAACAAAGGTTCACCAGGTACGAGACGAAGGTGTTATATCGGAGATGATAGATATGACATCTAGCATTTTTTTCAACTTTGATCTCTTGTTGGCAAGATGATTTTTGTGGAAGGAAAACCTGATCGGGTATTACTTAAAAGTATAGGAATATCAGTTCATTTGATCAGGGTGGAAGGCAGTAAAGGGAATGTCTGTAATAGCCTCAAAAAGAATCGAAATGTAAAGGGAATGGTAGATGAAGACCCTGACCAAGCCCAGCCAAGCTATATCAGCCAATTAAAAGAGGTGAACAAGGATCATAATTTGATAGAGTACGAGGACAAGACCAACTCCAACAAATTGATAGTTGTACGGCCACATTTAGAAAGGTGGATTGTGTGGGTTATGGATAAAGCTCAAATCGACTTAGCGACTTTTTTTCTCCCAACAACTTCAAGGGAGCTTAAAAAGGTTATTAATCGCCGTTTGGATAAATTTGAAAAACTGGTAAGTGATAACAGTGAAATCAAAGCTTTATTAAGATTAAAGGAATTTATAAACAACTAATTATGCAATACGATGTAACGGTAATAGGCTCAGGACCTGGAGGATATGTGGCAGCTATTCGCTGCGCCCAGTTGGGATTCAAAACAGCTATCATAGAAAAATACGACACGCTGGGGGGTACCTGTCTAAATGTAGGCTGCATCCCGTCAAAGGCCATGCTGGACTCGTCGGAGCATTTTCACAATGCCATAAACCATTTTAAGGAACACGGGATAGACATTAATAAGCCTAAGGTCAATTTAAAGCAAATGATTGCCCGTAAAGCCGAAGTGGTGCAGCAAAATGTAGATGGTGTAGCGTTCCTGATGAAGAAAAATAAGATCGACGTACATCACGGGATAGGCTCGTTTATCGATAAAAATACGATCAAGATCACTCCTTCCAAAGGAGATCCTACCCAAATCACCACCGAAAGAGTGATCATCGCGACAGGCTCTAAGCCCGCTGACCTTCCTTTCGCAAAGATCGATAAGAAGAGGATCATTAGCAGCACCGAATCACTGGAGCTTAAAGAGGTGCCTAAGCACTTGATCGTGATGGGAGGCGGTGTTATTGGCATGGAATTAGGATCTGTCTATGCCAGGATCGGCTCACAGGTGACCGTGGTGGAATATATGGACCGGATCATCCCTACGATGGACAGTACCATGAGTAAGGAACTGACCCGGGCCACCAAGAAATTAGGCATAGACTTTAAGCTGAGCCACAAGGTTACAAGTGTAGAGAACAAAGGCAAGGAGGTAATTGTAAAGGCTGAAGATAAAAAGGGTAACGAGGTAGAAATAAAGGGCGACTATTGCCTGGTAGCCATCGGCCGCAGGCCTTATACTGAAGGTTTAGGTTTGGAAAATGTGGGGATAAAAACCGATGACCGCGGCAGAGTAGAAGTAGACGAACACTTAAAAACCTCCGTAGACAATATTTATGCCATTGGCGATGTAGTGAAAGGAGCTATGTTAGCCCATAAAGCCGAGGAAGAAGGTGCCATGGTAGCCGAACAGATGGCCGGCCAAAAACCCCACATCAACTACCGGTTGATCCCCGGGGTAGTGTACACCTGGCCGGAAGTAGCCAGTGTCGGGTATACCGAAGAAGAGCTGAAAGAAGCTGGCAGAAACTATAAAACAGGTGCCTTCCCTTTCAAAGCGCTTGGTAGGGCCAGGGCTAGTATGGACCTGGACGGACAGGTGAAGATCCTGGCTGATAAAGACACCGACGAGATTTTAGGAGTTCATATCGTCGGCGCCCGGGCAGCAGATATGATTGCTTCCGGGGTAACCGCCATGGAATATCGCGCTTCTGCAGAAGATGTTTCGAGAATGTCCCATGCACATCCTACTTACATGGAAGCTATGAAAGAAGCTTGTTTGGCAGCTACCGAAAATAGGCCAATCCATATATGAAGTTATTTTGGTTATTGGGTTACTAGTGTTAAGTTAAGCCTCAAATGGCGTATTGGGTACAGGATGAGCTATGTTTGGGGTATTGATCAGTAGCGATAGGCTGTAGGCAAAAAAATAGAGGGTTGTCGATTGCCCTCTGCCGACTTTAAGAACGGGATTGGAAAAATAGCTAACCCGACCAATTACATTTAATTTAACACTAGGTTATTCAGGATCAGAATATATAATCACCCAGTAACCCAATCACTACAACCATTATGTCCGTTACCTTAATTTTCATCATTATCACCATCATTACCAGCATTTACGGTTGGAATAATGACGCTGTCACACAGAAGTGGATATTTAACCCTTACGCAGTAAAACGTCGCAGGCAATATTACCGCTTTCTTACCTCGGGTTTTTTGCATGCCGGGTTCATCCACTTGCTCTTTAATATGCTGGTGCTTTACATGTTTGGTGAGCAGGTGGAATATTTGTTTAAAAGTACTTATGGTGATTTTGGCACCGTCTTGTATGCTGGCATGTACCTGCTGGGCATTGTCTTTTCTGATATTCCTACTTATCTCAAATACAAGGATCTACCGCATTATAATGCATTAGGCGCATCCGGGGGCGTTTCTTCCATACTATTCAGTTATGTACTCTTTGATCCTGCCAGTAAGTTATATTTGTATGGCCTCCTGGGCCTTCCGGGAGTGGTATGGGCGATCCTGTACATAATCTATTCTTATTATATGGGCAAACGGCAAATGGATAATGTCAACCACGATGCCCACCTTTATGGTGGATTATTTGGGGTTGCCTTCACTATACTGGCCATACCTCGAGTTATCCCTCATTTCTTTCAACAACTTAAAGACCTTAGTATTTTTTAGTATCCCTCCCAAGCGGCATAATCAACTATTCACAAAAACCTGTTTGACAAAACCATCTTGTTTGCGATTTTTAGAGTGGTAATAGTAAATCTAAAGTATTATGACCCGCTCTTTGACGCTATTTTGTGCATTCTTATTACTCATAACTTCCTGTTCTACATCAAAAAAAACAGGCGCACCTATATCGTATGATCCACCCGGCTCAACCAATACCAAAACAAAGCCAATAGATCTGCAAAAAAAGGGAACGTTTACACTGGACGGCATTTCTGTCAATAACGAGTATGATGGCGCGCGGATGAACGGCTTTGAAAAGCTATCGGACTCGCTCTATCGTATAAACATCCATCCTGAAAATGCCCCGATCAATATGAGCCCATGGTACTCCTTCAAGATCAGGTCAGCGACACCTCGTGAGATCTATTTACACATGAAGTATCGTGATGGAAAGCACCGTTACTATCCTGATTGGAGCAACGATGGTGTTCATTGGGAGCCTTTAGATAGTGGTCGCTACACCGTACATGACAATGATAGCACAATATTGAAACTCAAATTGGACGATAAATATCGATGGGTATCTGCACAAGAGCTTTGGACCTTTAAGGATAACGAAAAATGGGTGGGCCAGGTCGCAGGCCAAAGTTTTGTCACCCAAGAGGCCATTGGCGAAAGCCGGGAAGGCAAGGAATTAAACGCACTCAAAATAGCTTTAAACCCCAAACAACCCCTCTTGGTGGTGATCAGCCGTCAGCACCCGCCCGAAGTTACCGGGTATTTGGCTATGATGGCTTTCGTAGAGGAACTTGTGTCGTCTAACGACCTGGCAAAACAATTCCGGGAGAAGTTCAGTGTAATTGTGCTCCCTATGCTAAACCCTGACGGCGTAGACAACGGCCATTGGAGACATAATACCGGTGGAGTAGACCTGAATAGGGATTGGAAATATTACAACCAGCCCGAAATTGACCAGTTCCAAAAGTACATGCACCAGGTGGTAAAGACTAACAAACTTGATGTGGTGCTGGGCTTGGACTTTCACTCCACCCACGAGGACCTGCTTTATACTTTTAATAATGAAACCTTTCCCGATGAGAAAGGAGTGGTCAAGGCTTGGATCAAGAGATTACGCGAGGAATTTCCCACTGAACGGATCACGGAAGAAGACGGCGGGGCCCAATCACCGGTTTCAAAGAATTGGTTTTTGAATGAGTTCAAAGCCGAGGCTGTCACCTACGAGGTGGGAGACGATACACCTAGGGAGTTTGTACGGGCAAAAGGAGAAGCTTCAGCACGGATACTTATGGAGTTACTACTGGAAAAATATGCAGGGCATCATTGAAAATTCAAGTGGCGTATGGGGGAGGTATCCAGGAACAGCACGGCACATTTGAAGCCAAAGGGTAAGCGGCCTGTAGGGGCTGGACAGTGCGTTTAGCAGGAAAAGGGGCTTGGTTGCTGGCGCCGTTTTCTTTTGGACGCAAAAGAAAATAAAAATCGCTCATAAGGGGTTTTCTCATAGGCCCAAAACAATATACCTGACCTATCTTTCTTTTCTACTTTACCTGCAAAAGTTGGTTTTCGAGTCATTTTCATAGTTCTCAAACCTATATATTTATCTATCCTAGGGTACGATTAGGTTTGCTTACTTTTGTCATAGATGATCCTCCAAGCAACTCTTCAAAAGAGTGTGCCAAAGGTGTAGCGATCAGGTTATCGGAACTATTCCGGAAAAACGCAATGGCATAGGATTCCTCACATCGCTCTTCAAATATGGAGTCAAAAGGGATCTCAACCGCCTCTGTATGGGCGTAATCAAAGGGTTCTTCTTGTCGTACGAGCATATTTTTTATAGCCAGTGCACGGCCACGTCGATTTAAGGTATTCGACACACCGATCAATAGCTTCGGGTGTGTCTCAAAACCCAAGTTGTACACGTGGCTTTCCTTTTCATTCCAATTTATATTTTCACACTCTATGTACAGTGCCCCTGCACGTATGGCCAAGGAAGTGCTTTTATAAAAGTGGCCTACTGTTTTAGTGACAGCCACAATATTGGAGTCGGTCTCTTCTTTGACCTGGAAAGGAGCCTTCACCAGCACCGGGCTACCGTCCGTTTTTTGATAATATCTAAAATAGCAGCCAAGATAGTGCCTTTTCAGCAGGTCTTTCTTATTCTCCCACGCTGGCCTTTCGTCTTTTTTGGCTTCTACTACAGTAGTAGGTCGCTTCCAATCATCCCAATAATCTATTTCCACCCCCAAGAAAGTAAGCAATACATTGAGCTTTTTATCCTTGGCATTTCCGTCATTCCAATACCAATGTAACGTCTTCCCACTGATCCAATGATGCGGACTGTGGCCGTCGCGTTGCTTTAAATAATCGATAAAATCATCGATACTCTTGAGTCCTTGCTTAAAAAGTATGTTCTCTAGCTCCTCTTGCCCTACCAACAATTGGTCCTTTACCAAGTATGGATGGTTGATCACTTCCTTCGTGACTTTAGTATTGATTTTTTTGGCTACGCGATCGTAAACCGTCCGTGTGTAACCGGCCCATTCTTGCCCGTACTTTTGCTGGTCTACTATGCTATTGAGACTGCTATTTTCCAGGGCATATTTGATTTTTCGAGGTATCATCCAGTAATAATATCGGTCTATGAAACTTATTAAAAAAGATCTGACGGTGATCTGACTAATTAGGCGCTATTACAAAAAACGTAAGTAGCTGCAAATGAGTTGTTTACAATTCGAACTAAAAAGATCTGACGCGTTTTAGTTTTTCTTTGACTTACCTAATATAGTAAACCACTAAAAACCAAAGTAAGCTTATGAAGAAAATTTTTACATGCTTAATCCTTTTTTGCCTGTCTTGGGCGGCCCCTGGAGCATTTGCCCAGCAGGCGATCAGGGGAAAGGTAACCTCTGTAGGTGGCGAACCGCTGCCGGGAGCGTCGGTGCTAATAAAAGGTACTACAGTGGGTACAGTCACTGATGTAGATGGGAATTATACCCTTACTGTACCCGGCGAAGCTCGAACGCTGGTATTTTCGTTTATTGGGTACAAGACCGCGGAAGTAGAAATAGCTGCTCGTACCATTATCGATTTTCAAATGGAACCCGATGTCACCCAGCTCTCCGAGATCGTAGTCACTGCTTTCGGGCTGCGGCAGGAAAAAAAGGCATTAGCCACTGCAGTACAAGAAGTAAGCGGCGAAGAGATCATACAAGCTCGTGAAACGAACCTGGTCAATTCCATAGGCTCCAAAGTCGCCGGCGTTCAAGTTATTCGACAGGGCGGATCTGCCGGCGCGGCATCTTCTATCATCATTCGTGGTAATGCTTCCGTGGGTAGAAATAATCAGCCTCTTTTTGTTGTGGATGGTGTACCCATCAATAATAGTTTTAGAAGCAGCCAGGGTGACAATACGAGCAACGGTACTGGAACTGGTGTAGATAATGCCAACCGGGCCATCGATATCAACCCTGACGACATTGAATCCATGACCGTGCTCAAAGGCCCATCGGCCACCGCCCTTTATGGCCTACAGGCTGGCAACGGTGTGATAGTGATCACTACCAAGCGAGGCTCCCGGGCCGGCGCTAAACAGATGCGTGTAAACTACAGTACCAGCTATTCCATTGATGATATTTTGAACTACTTTCCAAAACAGGGGATCTATGCGCAAGGTGATGGCGGGGTATTCAGTGGTGGCACCACTTTCAGCCATTTTGGTCCACCTATTTCCACGCTGCGATTTGATGGTTCAAGTGACAACCCCAAAAATGCGAACGGGTTTATCGTAGATATGAACGACCCCAGTGCAATAGCCGACGCCAGGGTGCCTGTATACGATAATCAGAAGGATTTTTACCAAACCGGGCGCACTTGGAATAATCACTTGAGCGTGAGCAGTGGTACTGAAAAAGGCAGCTATTATTTTTCCATCGGCCACCTAGACCAAGAAGGTATTATTCCTAATGACGCGTTTAGCAGGACTACCGTAAAAATAACCGGTGAGTCATCACTTAGCGACAAAATAAAAGTAACAGGGTCTGCCACCTATGTCCAGAGTAAAAGCACCAAGTTTGGAAGAGGAGATAACTTTTCCGACGTAATACAGGGTACGTTAAGGGTGCCTAGGACATTTCAAAATTCAGCGGGATTTGAATTTCCCAATGGGGAACAACGTAATTGGCGATACATCCCGGGCCAGCCCTTCGGTTTCGGGCCGGATAACCCTTTTTGGACTGTCAACAAAAATCCTTACAACGACGAGGTAAACAGGATAATAGGTTTTTTGCAAGGAAATTACAAAGTACTCCCTTGGCTGGATATCATGTATCGCCTGGGCACCGATGTGGCCACGGATAAAAGGAACCAGGTCTGGGCCACCGGGTCAAAAGGTGGTGATAGCAGGGCTTCGAGTGGCGTCACTGGCAGGCTCATCGAAGACACGTACACGGACCGCATTCTTAACTCGGACCTTTTTATCACGGCCAATAAACAGTTTGGCGAAGATTGGACTACGTCATTAATGTTAGGCCACAACTACTTCACGCTAAATACCACCCGGCAATTTATCTCGGGGCGGAATTTCGCTATTCCGGGGCTCGTCAATATCAACAATACCCAAGAAGATATAATACCTCTTGATGATGAAACAAGAAAAAGGACTACTGCGGCATTTGCCCGGATGAATATAGGCTGGAAAGGAATGCTGTTCTTAGAGCTAACCGGCAGGAATGAGTGGTCCTCTACCCTGCCCGTGGAAAATAATTCCTTTTTCTACGGGGCCACCAGCTTAGCCTTTGTATTCTCCGAGGTATTGGATATCGACGAAAGCATCCTTACGTTCGGTAAGTTAAAAGGATCTTTTGCACAGGTAGGGAATGATGCCCCGGTATATGCAACGGAAACCTTCTTTGAAAACAACCCGGTTTCTTCAGACTTTGCCAGGGGTGTCGTCTTTCCCGTAGACGGTGTCGGCGGGGCGCAACGCAGTAATACAGCAGGTAACGACGCGCTAGAGCCCGAAGAGAATTCCACCATAGAACTTGGCGCTGATCTTCGGTTTTGGAATAACCGGATCGGCCTTGATTTCACTTGGTACCAGTCCGTATCTACTAACCAGATCATCTCGGTAGCTGTACCCGGATCTACAGGTTTTACAAACCAGCGTATTAATTCAGGGGAAATAGAAAATACAGGCATCGAAATGGTGCTGAGCGCTACCCCAGTTAGGATAAATGATTTCAGTTGGGATGTCATGTTCAACTTTACTCGTAACAGGAACATCGTAAATGAGCTTCCCTTGGAAAGCATTATTTCTCCCCAGTTTTCTTCCCGGCTACAGTCGGCCATGATCCCCGGGGAGCCTTTCAATGTGTTTTATGGGAATGCTTTCAAGCGCAATGAACAAGGGCAGCTCTTGATCAGCCCCACTGGATTTCCCCAGCTAGCCGCTGAACAAAAGATCATAGGCGACCCTAACCCCGACTGGCTGGGAGGCTGGAGAAACACATTCCGGTACAAGGATTTTTCTTTTAGCTTCTTGTGGGACATACGCATGGGAGGCGACGTAGCAAATGTCACAGGCCACTGGATGGATGCCCAGGGTGTCGCGGACCACTCGGAAAATAGGAACCAGTTGGTCGTGTTCCGGGGAGTAGTAGACAATCCCGGGGAAAGTGATGACGGGCAGCCCAATACAAAACAAGTGCTTCTTGATCAAAACTTTTATTCGTCCACGGCTGGCAACCGGAACATTGCCGAGAGATGGATCGAAGATGGCTCTTGGTGGAGGCTACGAGATGTCACACTTACTTATTCATTGCCAAATACTTTGATCAGTAAAATCGGTTTGGAGAGCCTGGACCTCAGCATATACGGCAGAAACCTTATCCTTATCACCGAGTACTCCGGGATTGACCCAGAGACGAACCTTGTGGGGATCGGCGCTCCCAGGAATGCTTCCAGTCCTAACCCTCCACAGGGAATAGACGCTTTCACAACTCCTAATACTAGGAGCTATGGAGTAACCCTCAATGTGTCTTTTTAAATCGATGAAAAGAATAAACGCAATCCTGCAATGAAGAAATTTAACTACAAAATATTACTGTTAGGAGGTGTAATGACTGTGTTGGCGGCATGCAACCTAGAAGAAACGAATATCAATCCTAACAATGCGACAGATGCAACGGTGGACATACTTCTTCCGGCAGCACAAACCAATATTATTTTCGGTACCAGTGGGGAGACCGGTGAATATGCCAGTATTCTAATCCAGCAGATGACAGGCACATTGTCTGACTTCCAGGATGTGATGAACTACAGTTTTTTAAACGAGTTTTTCGACTTTTCTTGGAACCAGCGCCTTTATGCAGGGGCCTTGGTAGACCTGGAAACGATCATAGAAAAAAGTAACGAAAACGGGGCAACGCATTACCGCGGGGTGGCCAGGATACTAACAGCACTGGCACTGGGTAACATCGTAGATAACTGGAACGATGCCCCCTTTTCCACGGCCTTAGATCTAGTGGGTAATCCTCAACCCACCTATGATGATGCGGCAGACCTGTACGTTGAGATCCAAGAACTACTTGACCTGGCTATCGCCGACCTCCAGTTGGAAAGTACCATATCACCTGCCGGTAACGACTTCATCTACCGTGCTGGTTCACAAACGGATTGGGTCGCTAACTCAGCTCCAAAATGGATCAAAGTAGCGCGGGCGCTTAAGGCAAGGTATCATAACCACCTGAGTAAAGTGGATCCGACAGGCTCTGCCAACGACGCTTTAGCGTCTATCCGTGGCGGAACCTTCGTCGGCAATGAAGATGACGCCAACATTGATTTTGGGGCGGATCAAGCCGGCCCATGGTTTAGTTTTCTCTCCAGTACGTTTGGTCAAAACAATATCGCCGTATGCCAGACCTTTGTAGAACTGCTCCGGGACCGAGTAGCCCCGGGGGTAGACGATCCTCGAATAGAGTTTTACCTGCGAGACAATGGAGGTGGGCTATATAACGGCGTACCTTATGGACAAATAGACATCCCGTCTGACGTCACCCTCGTGGGAGACTATATCAACCGGCTGGCCGCGCCTACGAACATTATAACCTACACTGAGGTCAAATTCATTGAAGCAGAGGCTAATTTCAGGCTTAATAATTTCGGCGAAGCCGCCGAGGCATTTAACGAAGCCGTAAAATCATCAATCCTCCGTGTTACCGGCGAGGCTAATCCCGTTTATGAAGCACAATACGCTAGTGAAGACGCGGCATCTATCCAGGTAAACGGGCTGGAAAAGATCTTTACCGAAAAGCATATAGCCTTATTCTTAGAGCCGGAAGCTTGGGTAGATTGGAGAAGAAGTATTCCTGCAGGCGCTGACGGGACAGTAAGTGGTATTCCTAACCTTGCCCCTTCAGCCACTAATGAAACAGGAGGTGTGTTTCCTAGGAGATTTTTGTATCCGCAAAGTGAGATTATAAACAATTCTTCCAATGTGCCCCCTGCCGTAAATACGGACAAGGTGTTTTGGGATAGGTAATTGCAAGTATAAAAATTTTGAACACTATGAATTTATATAAAAACTATAGATTAAGCTTCATGGTCCTGGTCCTACTGGCCTGTTTAAGCGCTTGCCTGGACGAGCAAGAGGAAGAATTTGACGTGGTAGGCGGCGTAGGGACCATATCGGTTTTCAATATTTCCGACGCTTCCCCCTCCCAAGGCGAAACCATCACGATGGACCTCACCTTTTTTTCCGAAAGGGAGCCAGTAAGTGCCTTGGTACTACGAGCCTCCATTGATGGAGAAGCACCTGTATTAATTGAAAATCGTGAGATCAGTAACTTTAATACGGCTGACTCGCAGGTGGAAACCTTCACCTACCAAGTACCTGCGGAAGCCAATGGCAGGCGCGTACAATTAGAGGCCGAAATTATCACGGCTAACGAGCTCTCTAATACGCGCACAGAAGAGATCCAAGTGCTGGAAGATGAACCAGTTGTACGGATCATATCGTTAGAAAATGATCTGCCCTTTGGAGATATTATCGAAGGAGAGCAAGTCACTTATGAGCTGGGTATCAATGAAAATACCGCTGTTTTATATCGTGACTTGGCAGAAGTCAGATCGTATTACTCTATCGATGGCGGGGCAGAGGTAGCCGCAGATACTATTTTTCTTCCTGGCAGGAGGGATACAACAGAATTCGCAGTGACCATTCCTCCCAATTCAGAGGGAGAAGACGTAGTATTCCGGTTTGAAGTGGAATCCACAAAAGCGGGCATAGCTGAAGTTACCGCTACCGCTGAAACTGTGGTATCACCCACACCGCTAAATACCAATGTTGCCGGCACCATTTCTGCTAACGAAACAGATACGATCGCCTATGACATGGTCAATTTTACCAATGTACCTACAGCAGGACCCGCACCTGCAAAAGATTTGCGTATTACGGCTTTTGAAGGGAATATTATTTCCCTTGAAGCAAACAATGGCACGGGATTCGTAGAAAGCAGTTCCAGCCTATTTAATGAGGCTAATTTAAATACGATCATCCTTGCCTACGAAAATGGGGAGCCCACCTCGCAGATCGAAATAACACAGGTGGGAGATGTATTCGTGGCCAAGTTAAGAGATAGCGAGGAGTATACGATATTCGAGGTGACGGATCTCACCATTACCGAAACATCAGCCGAAGTCCTGTTCGAGGTCAAAGGCTTGTAAACAAGTTACCCGGGTGTGAACCACAGCAGACTTTTGAAGAGAAAATTCACTAACATGGATGTTCCTAGGCGCAAATTCCTCCACCAGCTTTCAACAGGGACCATTATGATGCCGTTGATCGCAGGAGACACAGGGCATCTACATTCAAAACTGACCCCAAGCGATCCCCAGGTCCTCAAGCCTCAAAAACTCCGCCCCGGCGATGTCATTGGACTTATAAGTCCTGCCGGGGCGGTTTATGAATCAGAGCCTTACGAAGTGGCTAAGGAAGCACTAGAAGCTATGGGCCTGCAAGTAAAATTAGGAAAGCACTTAAAAGACCGGTATGGCCATTTGGCAGGTGAAGACGATGACCGGGCCCGGGAGTTGAATAAGATGTTTAGCGATCGCAACGTCCATGCCATCATTTGCTTAAGAGGCGGCTTTGGCGCAGCTCGCATCCTGGACAAGCTCGACTATAAGATGATCCGAAAAAACCCAAAGGTTTTTATTGGCTACAGTGATATTACCGCCTTGCAATTGGCTTTATACAAAAAGGCTGGTATTGTTACTTTTCATGGGCCGGTCGGTATATCTTCGTGGGGAAAGTTTTCTCTTCGTTATTTCTCCAACCTCCTTTTTAACAACCAACTGATGAGTTTCAAAAACCCCCCAAAACAAGAATCAGAGTGGGTACAGACCGAAAACCGCACCCGGACCATTCACCCGGGAAAAGCCCGTGGAAGACTACTTGGAGGCAACCTGTCGGTCCTGTGCGGACTGATGGGGTCAGCGTACTTACCCAGTTTCAAAGGAAGCCTGTTGTTCCTGGAAGACGTAAATGAAGAGTTGTACCGTATAGACCGGCTGATGTCGCAACTACAACTCTCCGGCCTCTTGGACGAGATAAACGGGTTCATCTTTGGCAAATGCACCCGTTGTTTGCCGGGGGGAGGTTATGGTTCTCTTACTTTTGATGAAATTATAGATCATTACATAAAACCGCTCAAAATACCTGCTTTTAGTGGTTCTATGATAGGCCATATCGATTCTAAATTTACCTTACCTGTAGGTACAGAGGCCGAAATGGACGCAGATAAGGGAACATTCCAACTGCTAGAACGAGCTTTACATGATTAAGATACTCAACATAATCCTTCCATTGGCCTGCATGCTTGCCACCGCCTGCCATGGAAAACTAAACATTATAGATAAACCCATCATCTTTGACCAGGACCGGGAGAAACTTTCCCTTGAGTACTTGAAAACGCGACACGGGATAGAGACCGGATCCGTAGAAATTGACCCTAAGATCATCGTAATACACTGGACCGTGATCCCTACCTTGGAAAAGTCATTCGAAGCTTTTAATCCCACGCGTTTGCCCAATACTCGTCCCGGGATCAGTAACGCCAGCAGCTTGAATGTATCTGCACATTTCTTAGTAGACAGGGATGGCACGGTATACCGGCTTTTGCCGGAAACCACCTTTGCCCGGCATGTAATAGGTCTTAATCACTGCGCGATAGGCATTGAAAATGTAGCCAACGGTGCGGAACTCCCTCTTACCAAACGACAGTTCCTGGCAAATTTAAAGCTTGTTAACTACCTCGCTGAGAAATACAATATCGAGTACTTAATAGGCCATGACCAATACCAGCAGTTTATAGGTCACCCATTATGGAAAGAAACGGACCCGGATTACTTGACCGAAAAGAGCGACGTCGGCCCGGGGTTTATCCGTAAACTTCACCAGTCCATCGATCATCCACTTAAACCCGCGCCGGGCCTTGAAAAATGAAAAGATCTATTAACGTCATCATTGTCTTCCTCCTCTTTATGCAATGCCAAATGCCCTTGAAAGAAGATCAATTTCTCATTGAAAACCTGCTCAAACAGAACCCTGCTTTCCAAGAGATCCTTGCCGACCTGGACAAGTACGAAGTGCAAGTGATCTACACAAAAATAGACCGGGACGATTTAAATCATCCTCATTTTAGTTCGTTCTATTTCAATGCAGATAGCACCCGGTATTTTTACCCGGCCAGCACGGTCAAAATGCCTATAGCGCTATTGGCACTGGAAAAACTGAACGAGCTCGGGATCGAGGGATTAGATATGAACTCGACTTTCTTTACGGATAGCGCCTATACCGGCCAAACACCGGTTTTAGAAGACACTACGGCTCAAAATGGGCTGCCAAGTGTAGCTCAATACATTAAGAAGATCTTCGTGGTGAGTGATAATGATGCCTACAATCGTCTTTATGAATTTCTCGGCCAAGAATATATTCATCAAAAGCTCCGGGATAAAGGTTTTACCCATTCCCGGATCATCCACCGCCTTTCCATTCCTCTTTCCATAGAGGAAAACCAGCACACAAATCCTGTGCGATTTTACGACGGTGATTCGCTGGTCTATTCCCAACCGCTTGTAAAAAGTATGGCAAGCTACCCACCGAAAGAGCAAATTTTAAAAGGAAAAGCCCATATCAACACCCAAGATAGCCTGGTGGAAGCCCCGTTTGATTTTACCTACAAAAATTTTATGCCATTAGCCGAAATGCAGCGAATGTTACGGGATGTGATCTTTCCCAGTGAAAGTCCTATGTTTAACTTAGGTCCGCAAGATTATGCGCTTGTATATCAATACATGTCCCAGCTCCCAAGGGAAACCACTTACCCTACCTACAGTTTGCCAGAATATTACGACGCTTACTGTAAATATTTAATGTTTGGAGAAGATCGAGACATTCCCAGTCCTATAAGGATCTTCAATAAGATCGGGCAGGCTTACGGGTATTTGATCGACAATGCGTATATCATCGACCTTGAAAACAACATAGAGTTCTTTTTATCTGCTGTCATCCATGTTAACGAGAATGAAACGTACAATGACGGCGGCTATGAATACAAAACCATCGGCTACCCTTTCATGAAGGAGTTGGGCCAAACGCTATACAATTATGAATTGACCAGGACCAGGTCAACTATTGCTGACCTAACAAGATTTAAACTCGATTATGACAAGTAAACTGAATCATGATACAATCGGCGGCACGGCTTGTATCATTACGGGGGGATTATTAAATGACATCCATGCAAAAACGGCTCATGGTCTTATACGGCAATCGGATCGTTTTAAGATCGTTGGGATCATCGACCATGTTTCGGCAGGCAAGGATGCCGGCGAAGTGCTGGATGGAAGGCACAGGAACATCCCCGTGGTGGCTAAGTTGGATGAATTGATCCAATCTTCGGGTAAAAAGCCAGAATACGCCATCATAGGGATGGCCACAAAAGGAGGAGTACTGCCCAAGGAGCTTTACCCGCTGGTCAAGCATGCCTTGGAGATTGGAATTAATCTTGTCAACGGTTTGCATCAAACCATTGGCGATATCCAAGAATTTGCATCTATAGCCCATGAAAGTAGTGCCCGGATCATCGATGTACGTAAGCCAAAGGGTTTTAATGACCTGCACTTTTGGACAGGTAAGATCAAAGAGGTAAAAGCAATAAAACTAGGGGTGTTAGGCACGGATTGTGCCCTCGGAAAACGTACCACCACGAAATTCCTGGTCAACGATCTCAATAGCGCCGGCATCAATACCCACATGATCTACACAGGGCAAACGGGGTGGCTGCAAGGCACTAAATATGGATTTATTTTCGATGCCACACCCAATGATTTTATCTCCGGGGAATTGGAGCATGCCGTATACCAATGTTGGGTCGAAGAAAATCCGAATGTGATCGTTATGGAAGGGCAGTCTTCCTTGAGAAACCCTAGCGGCCCTTGCGGATCAGAGTACATCATTTCCGGTGAGCTAGATGGGGTGGTTCTCCAACATGCCCCCGCCAGGCAATATTTTAACGGGCTGGAAAGCTATGGGAAACCTATTCCCCCGGTCAAAGATGAAATTGAGCTCATCAGGCAGCTAGGAGCACCTACTATCTGCATAACACTGAACACGGAAGATCTCACGGATACCGAGGCCATCGCCGCTAAAAAAAGGATAGAAGATGAATGTGGCATACCCGTGGTATTGCCTTTGGAGGAAGGAATGGGCGCCTGCATGGAGATTGTAAAAACAATGGTACAGGATATAAAAATTGAAAACTGGTCATAATTCCACCCTCTTATTGTGCTTTATTGATTCACACCCCTAGGTAAATGAAACTGAAATCGTAACAAAAATATGAAGATAAAACACCTTAATGTTTATAAAAAAGACCTCAGCAACGCGCGGCCCTACACGATCGCTTTTAAGACGGTGGATGAGGTCAACAATGCATTTGTAGAACTAGAGCTGGAGAACGGCATCACCGGTTTTGGATCAGGCAACCCCAGTGAATATGTGGTGGGCGAATCCTTAGACTCTACAATGACAGTACTTCAAGAGGGTGACTTGGATTTTATGATCGGTCGAGATATTCGTCATTTTTATACCCTTTTGGAAGAGATCCAAGCTCGGTTCCCCAAAAACCCTGCGGCCCGGGCCGCCCTGGATATTGCCATCCACGATGCATTTTCACAATACTTGGGAGTACCCTTAGCCTTATTCTTAGGCCAAAAGATCAAGTCTTTACCCACCTCCGTTACCATCGGGATCAAAAATGTAGCAGAAACCCTGGAAGAAGCTAAGGAATATTACGATATGGGGTTTAGAGTGCTAAAGGTGAAAACGGGCAGCAATGTTGACGAAGATATAGAACGTATGAAAAAGCTACGTGAAACCTATGGGAAAGAGTTTACTATACGTGTGGATGCTAACCAAGGCTACGACCCGGCAGCATTGTCCCATTTTTTTTATACCACCCGTAATGATAATATCGAGTTGATCGAACAGCCACTTCCCGCTGCTTCGGTAGAACAACTAAAAGCACAACCTGACGACATAAAACAGATCATAGCCGCCGATGAAAGCCTCATTTCTTCAAAAGATGCCTTCCGGCTCGCCTCCCCTCCAGCGGCCAGTGGTATATTTAACATTAAACTGATGAAATCCGGGGGCATTCACCCCGGGCGTCAAATTGCATCTATTGCCCAGGCATCCGGTACAGAGCTCATGTGGGGTTGCAATGACGAGAGCGCTATCAGCATCAGTGCTGCTCTACACACTGCCTTAGGGTTTACCAACACTAAGTACCTTGACCTTGATGGCAGCCTGGACCTGCTGGAGGATGTAGTAACCGGTGGTTTCGAGATCAAGGATGGATGGATGAGTGTAGGCTCCCAAAGCGGGCTTGGGGTCACTAAAAAGACCCGTTGATCTCGAAAGAAGACAAAAATAAAACCGCCACTCTCGAGTGGCGGTTTAAAAAACTAAATTGTAGTCGACCTTAGCAAAAAATCGGTACCGTTTTACTCAACAGTACGAGACTAATTGCCAAGTTGTACATTAATGACCTCACTGGCTTCGTTACCGATCAGGTCGATAATTCCAGCGCCTTGCATAACTCCTACGTCAGTAGTGATGTTGAATTCTAGTGCACCTTCACCGATTGCCACACCATCTACCTGGGGTACAAATTCCAAATTTACTACCTCATCATCTTGGCTGATCACCCTCGTGAGGGTTTGAGTATCAAAGAAAGGAGCTACAGCCTCGATCTCGAAGGTAACGGTATCCGTACCTAGCGGCTCAAAAAGGAGATCAATGGAAACATTTGATATCCTCCGGCTAGCATCGGTAGAAACCTGGGTAGGCCCTACCATGCCGGCAGGAGCGGTATTATCGATGATGTAAGCACTTTTCAAAGTTTGGGCTTCCATCACAAAACCAGCGACAGTCTCAGCACCACTGATCTCGAAGCTGATCGTATCAGCCCCCGAGGCCCCGGCAGTATACAAGAAATAGTAAATCTCGGGATCGTCTTCGGATTGGGTCAAATCACCTATGTCCCCATCAACGGCGCCGATGGAGGAAACCTGGGTGATCGTGGGGTTAACGACAAAGGCATCTTCCCGGTCAAACTCCAAGAAGACGGTATCGACATCCCCGAGACTCAAAATACCAAGCTCATTATCATCGGAAATACTAATTTCATCAAGTACCAAGCGCTGGGGATCTCCTATAGCCGCCCCATACCTGAACTGGGCATTGAAAAAGGAGAAAAAGCCCGTCCGGGTCACATCGTTTGTGGCATTGTCCAGGTTGAAAACCCTGCCATCAATGAGTTCCATTTCAAAGTCAATGGCGAAACGATCCCCCACTTCCATATCCGCTGAAGAGATCCCGACATGATCCAACAGCTCTTGCAGGGTAGTGGTGAAACGCGTCACAGGCAACCCATTGGTAGTCGGGCTGGTCTCGTTGAATTCATTAGCCGGGATGACCCTGAAACGGGTCACGGTGACTGTATCAATATTCACCTCCATGCTATCGGTATAGCCTACGTTAACTCTTACCTCCGATAAGAGATTGCCGTTAGATGCATCTTGAGCTTCCAATAAGATCGTGTAAGTTGAGTTGAGGTTAGCAATGTCCAAGTCATTGTCCTCGCCCAAATTTCTCAGGACGGCCCCGCTTGAAACATTGTCAATCACCTCATCCACGATCAATTCTTCGGAACAGGCTACTAAAAGAAGCAGTAGTACGCTTCCAAAAATCTTATTTATATATTTTCTCATAGGAATAATCTTAAATCATCAATTTGCCAAAAGCGTAGTACCAGGATCCCAAAAAACGCGGTCTGTCACACTGGTTTTCTGCGAAACGGAAGCGTTCCTTTCTACGAATACCGGGGGATATAAGAACGACCTAAAGAAATCTCCTACCTCTGAAGGTCGCTCCAAGTTAGGCTGCAAAGTAGACGGACGGCCCGTTCTCCTGTAGAAGTTAAACCCGTCTAGGCCATTCCCAAAAAGGGTCACGAAGTACTCCGAGCCTAAAATATCCATTTGTCCGTCAGCATCGGCCGCGGCAAAAAGCTGGCCTACTTCCCTGGTGTAAGCTGCATCCAGGTCAACCGACGGGGCGGTGGAAAAATCTGCGCTGGCATCCCTAGTGCCAAATTGCCTTACTTTCTCAAAAGATTTGGTGATGCCTGACTGTAGCAAGAGGTTGGCCTCCCCGGCAGCCCCATCTACCAGCGCCATTTCTGCCCTCATAATATCCGTCCATGAGGCCAACATAATAGGTGTGATCCCGTTGCCACCGGCACCTAAACTAATACTTGCAATTACCTCGAACGAGTTATCATCAAATCGCCCACCCGCAGGGTATACGCCAAAAGTAGTACGAAGCTGGCCATCCGGGGGTATACCGGCATCATCTCCATGGTCTCTTCCCCAATACCCGTTATCTAAGCTGCAGTAAGCATCATCGGCCCCATAGTGACCCGGGGGATTAGAACCTGCACAATCGATCAAGTTAGGATTGTTAGGGACGAAATCCGTCTGCCGATAGAAGTAATACTTCATTCGAGGGTCAGCCGCTTCAAAAACATCGTTACCATTCCCTATTTTACCACTTTGCATGTAATCCATGTACCAATTGGACATGTAGGTATCCGCCCCGGAAGGGGTGTAATCCGAAACATAGTTAGGATGACGCGCGTCAGGGTTGTTAAAAGAAGTTCCCCAAGGAAATTGGAAATCCTCGGAGGTCTCATCGATATAATTCCCTGAATTAACGATATCATCAAATGCGCTCGCAGCATTCGAATCCACCAAACGGGTGGTCACATAGATCTTCATTTTGATGGAATTCGCAGCCTTGATCCAGTTATCCCAATTCCCATCGTAAAACAAGTCATCGGAAGGATCTGTCCTGGCATCTCTTTCAAAATTCTCAATGGCATCGTCCAGCAGTCCCAAAGCCGCAGCATAAACGGAAGCACCACCATCTCCTTCCACCCCGGGATTAAAATTATCGGCCCCTTGAAAAGCTTGCTCGTAGGGTACATCCCCAAAAAGATCCACCAACGTAACGATCACGTAGGCCTCAATTACCTGGGCCATGCCGATGTGATGGTACTCCTCCTCAGCTTCTGCCAAAGGGATGAGCCTCCTCACATCTGTGAGTATTTTTTGATAAGCATCTTCCCATTCTTCATTGAACCGGACCGGCGAAAAAGCCTGCTGGTATACACGACCGTCCATATTCAAAATACGCACCGTTTCAGATGCTTCTACTTCCAAAGAAGCGATCAGCCGGCCAAAATCCACTTGTATGGAATTAATGTAACCGTTTGTGCTCGCATCACCAGGATTTAACGCGTTTGGATCTTCCGTAAGGTCCAAGTCTGTAGTTTCACATGAGTTCATCACCAAGACAAAGCCCATGCAAAAGGTCATTAATATGCTATAAACTCTTTTCATCTTTTTTTCAATAAAATTCATTACCCTAGAAAGTAAGCTTTAAAGTGCCCCCGTAACGCCTTGAACTTGGCCCATTGAGGTAGTCAAACCCTTGACCGTTACCCACACCTAAACCGGCTACGTTAGGATCAAAGTTGGTCCCGCTGGGAATGTTAACCGCTTCAAACCAAAGGTTGAACCCAGATGCCGTGAGGCTAACGGATCCAAACGGTGTCTTGGAAAGTAATGAGGCCGGCAGCGTGTAGGTCAAAGAAATCTCCTGCAGCCTGATAGTCGTAGCATCAAACACCCCTAACTCATCCGGGCCGAAGAGGACATTATTGAAATAAAAGCTAGAGTTATTGATTTGTAAGTCATTGGGCACATAACTAGGTTCCTCGGCAGTGCCAATGTTTTTCACTCCTTCTAAAATGAAGGTCTGTACCCTGTCTTCAGTATCCGTGGTCAATCCTCTCCCCAGTAGTGCGGACACTGTCCTCGAGTAGATATCACCTCCCTGCTGGTAATTGATCACTGCCGAAAAGGAGAAGTTTTTATAAGTGACCGTGTTACTGATGTTGAGAACAAAATCAGGGATAGGGTCTCCTATCTTGAATGTACCTTCTTCTATCACGTAATCGCCAATGCTGTTCACTACCCTGTCACCGTCGTCATTGCGAAGTATCCTGCTGCCCAACATGACCCCGAGAGGCTCACCTTCAACGGCAAAATTTCCAAGGCTGGCTTGGCCTGCTATATTGATTTGATCTGTATCCGTGCCCAGGTCGGTTACTTCGCTTCTAAAGCGGGTAAAATTCGAACGTGCGTTCCAGGTTACAGCCGTATTTTGAAATATATCTACCCCTAGATCCAGTTCCAGCCCACGCGTGACGACCTCGCCAAGATTGGTAAATGTGGAAAGAAATCCCGTAGAAGGGTCCAAGGGTTGTTGTACGATGAGGTCCGTAGAGGCCCTTCGGTACCATGACATATCCAAGCTCACCCGGTTATTCCATGCCCTGGCCTCTAACCCAATCTCGAATTCTTCTTGCCTTTCAGGTTTCAAGTTAGGATTCCCGAGCTGGTCACCTGTAGTATTCCCTGATACAATGTTTCCACTGGAGTTGACAAACTTTCTCGACTCCGCATCTACCACGGATACCGTTGGGAACCCAACCCTAAAACCTGCCGATGTTCCGAACCCAGCCCTCAACTTGACCAAATTAATATAGTTTGGATTGGTGATGCCGGGGAAGATCTCCGAAAGAATGACCGCTGTACTCACACTAGGATAAAACAGGGACCTATTATTTTCTGAAAAGTTGGATACCGCATCGTTACGGCCTGCCAAAGTAACAAAAAGGTAACCTTTGTAGTCAATTTCTGCCTGGCCAAAAAACCCGAGAATATTCTGTTCAGTGGTAAACTGGATAGGCGCTTGGTCAGTAAAGTTAAAGTGCCTGAAAGTTCCAAATACCAGCTGGTTAGTACTGGTTACTCCTTGTCTATCCAGGGTAGACCTACGGCTGGTAGCGCCTAAGTTAAAGTTCAACGCCACCGTACTTGAGAGAGCATAGTTACCATTTAAACTCAAGGTATGGTCCCAGATAGTGCTAATGTTATCAAACGTCCTGTACTGCCCGGTGATAGGACCCTCTACACCTCCCCGGTTTTGACCGGATTCGTTACTTTCCGTATAGAGATCATACCCTAAGCGATAGGCGACGTTCAGGTTTTCATTGATGTCATACCCACCTCCTAAAGTACCGAATACCCGGTCGGTAATTTGACCATTGAAGGCATTGGCTACTGTCCATCGTGGGTTCTGGATATCATTTCCACTCCTGTAGTAGACACTGCTCCCATCCAATGGATTTTGAAATGGAAGATTCATCAGGTCGATACTTCTTGGTGTAAAGAAAAGATGACCAAAGACAGAAGAAGAAGTCGGTACTGTAGCGTTGACTCCATCCGGCACAAAAGCCCCGTTCCCTTCACTGGCAGATACAGGAGGCGAAATATAATCCGTACGTGAAAGGTTCATCGTACCGTTGATAGACAAACCATTTTTTAGCCTTGTTCTACCGCCTACGCTAAATGAGATCCTTTCTAGTTCATTGCCGGGAGTGAAGCCTTCGTCGTTCAAATACCCGAAGTTTAGGTTAAAGCTACTATTGCCGTCATCGCTTACCCCCCTGGCATTGACAGACGTATTGGCTACGGTACCTGTCCTAAAAAAGGACTCTACATTGTCATAGGGCTGCCAGGCATAAGGAGCGCCGGGTCGCGAGGCGCCGGGGGTGACTACGGCATCAGCTTCCGAGCCATCCCTTTGAAATTCCGGGAAAACCGCCCGGAGCGCTGGGTTGGAGTACTGCGAGTAAGGGTGTGGCAAGTTGCCATTTTCATCAATAGTGGCATCCGTACTCCATCCTGCCAGGCCATTCTCGTTAAAGCTAGGTCCCCAGTTACTAAAGAACCAGCCAAAAACTTGGTCAAAACCATTACCGAATGAATTTTGGTAATCAGGCATGGAAGCGATCTCGTTGGCAAAAACTGATTGGGTGACGGTGATGTCCATTTTTTTATTGACTTTGGCAGAAGACCCGGTCTTAGTGGTAATGAGCACCACACCATTCCTTCCTTGCGTACCATATAGTGTAGAAGCCGCCAGCCCTTTCAAGATCTTGATATCGGCGATGTTGTTGGGGTCCAAGTCTAAAAACCTAGAAGACCCATTATTGGTACCGTCAATAAAATCATTTCCGCCACCTGAATCACCCCCGCTTGAATTCGTGTTGGTGTTAAAAGGGACCCCATCTACGATAAACAAAGGTTGGTTATCTCCTGTGAAAGAAGTATACCCTCGGATAATAATATTCGTCCCGGAACCGGATAAGCCACTTTGTTGAGTGATCTGTACCCCGGAGGCTTTACTCCTAAGAGAACGCACCACGTCGCCCTCGGTCTTATCGGCCACTTCATCTGAGCTGACGGAGCTGACCGCAAAGCCAAGAGCTTCTTTTTTACGTTCAATCCCTTGGGCAGTAACTATCACTTCGGAAAGCTGTTGCACATCAGAAGCCATTTGAAGATCGATCACCGATCGGTTACCGATGTCAATTTCTTCTGTCGTCAGACCAATAAAGGAAAAAATGAGTACACCTCCTGTGGATGGAACGTTTAACGAGAAGTTACCTTCTACATCGGTAACCGTACCGTTGGTTGTTCCCTTGAGGACTACATTCACACCGGGTAAAGGACTTCCGTCATCAATGGACGTTACCTTTCCGGTGACCGCTTTTTCTTGAGCCAAAGTTTGCCCAATAGCAAACACGGCTACAACAAAAGTTAGTTGTAGAAACTTTTTCATACAGTTTTGGTTAGGTTAATTATTTAATAATTGACCCAATTTAGGTTATATAAATTGAACTGTAAAATTTCTTCGAAAGATTTTATCCTAAAAAATATTTATTAATTTGCTTAACCGAATTTTAGATTTAAATAAAAATAAAGATTTAAATATGTTATTTTTTAAAATAATCAGATTAAAAGTTTTTAAAAATTATTATTAACCAAATATTATTTTATTATTGGAATAATACCATTTCAAAAACAAGACCCTGTTTACCAAGAAGCTCCAAATGAATTGAAATATAAAAATTACGTGATAAATATGACAAATAATACACCCCAAAAAGTAGTATATAGACCCTATTCAAAAATTACACCTATAAACAACCTGGCATTTGATTGCCAGTAAGTTAAAGGCTGATCCCAGTAATTGGCTATATGGACTCTATATAACATGAGAAGAAGCGTATCCGTGCCAACGGGGAAGATAGGGAGGGTTCTTATAAAACAGGGCCGTGCAATAGGCCGGTACGTTTAAACGTATACCGGCATACTCCACGGCCCATTCCATTAGCGGGAGAAATTCCCGTTTAATTTTAGTTCACATCAATTTCAATAACCTTCTCTATTCTTTCAGAAAGCCTTGCCTCAGCATCAGGACCAGTAATGCCTGTTATGCTTATCGTTATGGCTTGATCAGAAGCAAATGCGGAAATATCGATGCTTAATGTGATGTCCTTACCAGTTTCACCCGGGCTGAAGACCAAGGTTCCCAGTGTAGAGGTTGCTGTTGCATCTCTCACCCCAGGTCCGCTGGCAGTTATTTCATAACTCACCTCGATTTCCGAACTTGACGGATTAGACAATAGTATAGGGTATGAAAACACACCTTCCGCGCTGTCTAATGCCAGCGTGGTCGTATCTATTGACACTTCTTTGAAATCATTCATGATCCAGTATTGAATGGAACGCAATTCCGTAGAGCTCGTCAAAACATACTCATCACTCAACGTCGGTGTGATGTTGTCAATCGTCAAGATGATATTGCCTGCATCTAAATTGGTTTCTGGCTTTAGTACCATCATGATTTCCGCCTCACCGTCTCGGTTGAGTGTGATTGGGCTTTCGAAACCGGGCAAAATATCATATTGCGAGGGGTCCAATGTCCCAGAGATGGTGTAGGCAATTTCTACATTACCTCCCAATCCCCCGGATACGGACAGCGGGACCGATATAGTATCGTTCACCAAAGACTCCATCGTTTGAAGTGAATCTACGGTGAAACCCACCTCCCGGCTAGTCACCTCGATGATTTTCGAGCCTGTCGCTGTGCCATTGTTTGTTTGCAGTTGCAATTGACCCAGCGCAGAAAACGACAGGTAGGCAAACGCGTCATTAAAGCTGTCTTCTTGCAGCGTGGCGAGCTGGCCTAAAGTCCATGTATAATCCTTGTCCAAGGTATTATTCTGGACAAAGTATTGAACGTCGAGATCTCCAACTTTAACCTCATCGGCGCCTACGATGACTAAGCGGCTACCGGGACTAAAAAAGTCTTGTTCTTCATTATCATCACAGGAAGTAATGACGAAAAGGACCAGGCTCATCAGCGTCCATCTTTTCAGTACATTAAATTTATTCGAAAATTTCATTCTTATTTAATTATTTCCAATGTGTATAAGATCGTGTAGCTACAGGAGAAAAGACTTTTCGGTAAGCTTCCTTTCTTGACTATTTCCATAACTAAACGCTTGTATAAATTCATTTTTGTTCTTTATTATTTGACCGTTACCCGGCTTAGTTTACGATCACTATGGATACAGCCCGACAACTCTTTATGGCCTTCACCCCTATTGAAATAGGGTTTGTCAAAACACATCCCACCAAACTTTCGTGGTTTGATTGTTAAAACCTACGGCATCAAGATTAGTGGCATTGGCCTCCTGCTCCACGGCGGGATAGAAAGCACGTACCGGGATCATATCCAATACAGCCGCTTCCGGTACCGGCAGTGAAGGGGCATCTAACCTTCTTCTTTCCGCCCAGGCCTCAACGCCCTGCGTGTAAAGTGCTATCCACTTTTCATAGCCAATGGATTCTTTGAAATTAGCAGCGTCATAAGGGTGCGCGGCAAGGTAACTGTCAATGGCCGATTGATCACTTATTCCCCACTGTTTCATAGACGCTTCGATAGCGTTAGCATACGACTGGGATGCATCCCCGGTGGTGAAATTACGTTGTATTGCTTCAGCACGGAGAAATTCCACCTCGGCATAGCTCAGCAGTGTCGCCGGTGCAGTAGCCTCTCGAATAGAACCATTCGGCCTCGAAGTAACAGTATTTAATGCAAAAGCATCAGCGTCCGTCAGTCCATAAGGCATTCCTACAAACTCATCGTTTGTATTTCTCAAGGCATAAGCCGACAGGCGAGGGTCGTTGGCCGATTCCATCCTGGATATCAAGATCTCTGAAACGGCGAAATCGTCCCGGTTATTTATTACATTATCCACGTAAAACGGGTTGGCCAGCCTTTGGTCCGAGTTAAACACAAAAACAGCGTTTTGCTCGTTATTGCCGATCAGCCCCAAACTTGAACTCATTGCTTCGGAAACCACGGTGCTTGCCAACGTAGCATCTACATCCGAGATCCGCATTCCCATTCTCAATTTCAGGGAATTGCCAAACCTTCCCCACGACGCCATATCTCCACCAAAAAGTACGTCACCCGAAGCAAATCCACTTTCCGAGGTGCTTATCCTACCTAAAGCCTCATCCAGTTCTGCTAATAATCCACTGTAGATATTTTCTTGAGGATCATACGCTGGAAAAGGGAATTCATTGGGCTGCAAAGCTTCTGAATAGGGAACATCTCCCCACACATCGGTTATAATTTGAAAGGTCCAAGCTCTCATAATACCAAGTTGTGCCAACCGGTTATTCCTTTGTGCCTCGTTGATATTCGGGTCTTCCATGGTTAGCTCCATAGCCTCTTGGACGTTTGCCAAGCCCCCGTCGGATTGTGTGTCCTGGTTCCCGGCAAAAAGAGTGACCCAAGGAGTATTGAATGTAGAATTACTTTGATTGTACCTAGAGTCCTCGGCATATTCTACCTGTGCAAAATGCTGGACCATTAACATGGCATATTCAAAATTCAGGGCTCTCCCCCACATTTCATCCACTAACGAAAACTGGGCCTGGGTAAAAAGGTTTTCAGCCGGTACACTGGTGGGGTTATTAGGATCCGTGTTGATCTCATCGAAATCGTCTGTGCAAGAAACTACGATCAATGTTAGCACCAGTAACATTGATACTATTTTATTATTAGTATTCATGTATTTCTTCATAATGGATTTACAGTTTGAAACTTACATTAAAGCCCAATGATTTGGTCGAAGGGACCTGTGCATTTTCCAGGCCTTGAGCATTGCCAGTACCTGTAACCACCTGCGGATCCAAATAGGGAAGATCTGAATGTATGATGGCTAGGTTACGCCCGAGAAAGCCAATGGTAAGATCGCGGATGGGCAATTTTTCCATAATTGAGTTGGGCAAAGTATACGAAACACTAACTTCTCGCAGCTTCACAAAATCGGCATCGTATACATTGGGCGATGCTACATCCCAATAGGTTTGGTAATATACCTGGGGATCAATGGCAACCGTATTCTCCGTACCATCCTCGCGGACACCGTCTATGATCATACCTTCTTCACGAATATTACCCTCGGCCGTTTCCGGCAGCATCCCGGAATATTTGGCCCACTGCAAAGAGGTAGAATGTATCACTCCCCCTTTTTGAAAATCGATAAGCGCGCTGGCCCGGATCCCTTTGTAGCTGAACGTATTCCTTATTCCGCCTGTAAAATCTGCAACCGCTGAGCCTAAGAATTTCCTATTCTCTTCCACTAAAGGCATTCCCTCCTCATCAACAATGATCTTGCCGGCCTCGTTACGCTGGAAATCCTGTCCCATCAATGCCATGTAAGGCTGTCCTTTTTCAATGCTAAGATTAGCGGCCCAGGTAGTGCCGATCAAGATATTATCCACACCATCTGCCAATTCAACCACTTCATTGTTATACGTGGCAAAGTTCACATTCACATCCCAAGAAAATGCCCCTACCTTTACCGGGGTTCCTCTTAGCATAATTTCAAAACCACTATTCTCCATAGACCCGGCATTCAGAAAGCGCGAAGTAACGCCAGTAGTAGCAGAGGTGGCTACTTCAAAGATCTGGTCTTCGGTGACACGGTTATAGTACGATATATCAAACCCAGCGCGATTGTTCAGGAAATTCATCTCCAAACCCACTTCAAATTCCTTGGTGAATTCTGGTTTTAACGCAGGGTTATTCCTGGCATTAGGTACGGCATACCTCGGGGCTTCTCCAAAGTTTGGTGACAATGGCTCATAAACACTGGTCAATCGATAAGGATCTGAGTCAGTGGCCGCCGTACCATAACCAGCCCTTAATTTACCAAAAGAGATGATCCTGTTATTCTGCAAAACGGGAAGCTCGGTAAACACAAAACTGGTAGAGACCGATGGGTATATGTAACTGTTATCTCCCTCCGGCAACGTGGAGGACCAATCATTCCTCACTGCAAAATCCACAAAAATGGTGGAAGCGTATCCCAACGATGTGGTCGCAAAAACACTATTGATCTTCCTTTCTTCACGTGTAGTGGTCACCGTGGGATTTCCAATGCCATTCTCTATGTTGAAAAACCCTCCCAATGCCAAGCCGCCATTGACCGAAGCAAAGGTGTAGTCTCTTTCCTGTTGCATAAGGTTACCGCCCAGCATAGCGCTCAAAGAGATGTCCTGGGAAAGATCTTTCGTGTAAAGCAATTTACCTTCAAGGTTGGTCTCCCTGAACACCCGGGTCCTCTCGGTATAGTCCGATTGATCCACGCCTCCTACTTCGATACCTTCCCGCGCTTGGAATGTAAAACCATCGGTCATGGCTTTAACCGCAACGCTCAAACCTTCTATGATCTCATAATTGAACCCTACGTTGCCAAAAAAACGATCCCTAGTATCTTCTTGTAAATTTCTATTCCTGACCCAGTAAGGATTATCAAAGAACTTTGGTGATGAATCAAAACTTTTTAAAGAACCGTCAGGGTTTTTGGTGATCCCGATCGGGTTCCAAGTGTATTGCGACCCGTCTCCCCTTTCATAGTTCTGTAGTCTTTCCAAGTCGAGTTGAGGTTGCCACCATTGGGTAAAAGCCTGCATGGGGTTTCTATTATCATAGCCCGTAGAAGTACGCCCAGTGGCTTCTTGCGTAACCCAGCTCCCGGCTCCAAAGACTTTGAGCTTATCTGTAAGATTTTGCTGTACATTAAAACTGACGATATTCCTGTCAAGCTCTGAATTAGGCAAAATGCCGGTTTGATCCAGGCGTGTGTACCCCAGGCGGAAACTTCCCCGGTCGTTGCCTCCTGAAAAACCGACCGAATTCTGGTAGGTCACACCCGTTTCGAAGAACTCTTCATATCCATTTTCTGGGGCTACCCAGGGCCGGGTTTCTCCATAGTTAGGGCTAGTAGGGTCCCAAGAATCCCAGTGCCTTACTGAAATATTAGGGTCATACCGCGGACCCCATGCACCATCCTTGGCATATGCCGGGGCGAAAAAGGTTTCTCCACCTTCTGTGAATTCCGTAAAACCTGACGGAGTGGACTGGATGGCACCTCCGCCGTATTTATCTTGGTGCTCTATCAGCGCCAGCGGACTTTCAAACGTTACGGAGGAGTTTACATCTACCCCAAGCCCCTTTTTACCTTTACCTGATTTGGTAGTAATGAGGATAACCCCGTTAGAACCACGAGTACCGTACAGCGCCGTAGCAGCTGCACCTTTCAAGACAGAGATAGACTCTATATCCTGCGGGTTGATATCCGAAGCCGCATTTCCGTAATCGAAGGCTCCATCACCAAACCCTCTTTGTTGAGCGTTAGTGGCATAGTTGTCGTTGTTGATGGGCATACCATCTACGACGAACAAGGGCTGGTTTTCTCCAAGGAAGGAATTCGAACCCCGGATGGTAATCCGTGAAGAGCCGCCCAGCGCGCCGGATGTTCCTTGGATCTGCACCCCGGCTACCTGCCCCTGCAGGGAATTTACAATGTTAGGCTCTGCAGATTGTGCTATTTCCTCGCCCTCGATACTTTGTACAGAATAGCCGACCGCCTTTTTGTCCCTGGATACACCTAAGGCCGTCACCACAACTTCCGAGAGTTGTTTCACATCTGTAGACATCTTGACATCAACAGTACTTCTCGTTCCCACCTGCACCTCTTCCGTGGCCAGTCCTATGAAAGAAAAAACGAGCGTCCCGCCACTGGCAGGGACACGAAGTGAGTAGCTTCCATCAACGTTCGTGACTGAACCGCTGGTGGTCCCTTTCAAGACCACATTCACACCCGGTAAGGGAGAGCCATCCTCCAGCGAGGTAACCTTACCCGATATGGTCCTTTCTTGCGCCCAGTTTTGCCCAATAGCAAACAGGACTACTACTAAACTAAGTATTAGCTTTTTCATACAGTTTTGATTAGGTTAAAATAGAGTTAACCCCCAATTTACGGCTGGAAATAAAAAATTAAAATTTTTTGAAACTTTTTTGAAAAAAAATTGTTTCATAAACTTGATAATCAAGCAAATACGCGTTTACTCTCGTTTTCAAGGAGTTACATCGAAATAATTCAAAAAAATGAGCTTTTTTATCAATTGAACAATTCTATCCGACATGTCAAAAACAGCGGATTATTTGTCATTCTGCTGTTTTTTGGAACTTTTTAGGTTATTTTCTTACAAGTTCTTTTAACTAAAAATACGGCACCTAAATCCTTGAAAAGGAACGCTTCGAGGGAGGTAAAAAGAAGTGAACGAACGGGGCACAGGGCTTACCACGCATAGAAGGGGACAAAAGATCTAGGTAGCGTTTACATCGCAGCTTGGATCACTCAAAATGAGGGGTGTGACAAATCCATTACCTCCATTTCAAATGGTTTCAGCCCCTGGCCGGAAATGAAGTTCCCCAATCACAGGCTTTTGCAATGTGTACCCAAAGGAATCCTGCTAACCTCAGCCAGGATTACAGGAATAAAAACCATCCCTTACCATTTTTACGAAACGCGGGACCCGGACGGCAGGACCGGCGGTGAAGCAACTCCCCTACTTCTGATACGCGGCGGGCAAGCTATTTACATTCTCCAATTGGGGTACTTCTTCTCCCGATAGCTATCGTAGCTCCTAATTTAAGGGAATAACCTTAGCCCTCCCTTTATTTTCAAATCCCGAAGGGGTGAAATAATATCACCCCTTCGGGGTTGACACATTAGGCATTTGTTATTTTCTATAAATAATAATCCCATCCCTTCGGGATTTAATAAACCTTAAGCTAAAAAAGCTATGAGTAGCTATCGGAATCACCATGGCAATGACAGGAAGATTTATGGCTTTGGGCTTACTTAGTATGTTTTATCTCGAATCAACAGTTACCAACAAAAAAGGCCGCCTTTGATGAAGGCAGCCTTAGTCTTTAAAACTATTCTCGCTAGGGAGGAGAAATTAAGCGTTAGGTTCTACCGATACATAAGATCGGTTATTTCTTCCTTTTTTAAAATTCACCACACCATCGCTGAGGGCAAACAGGGTATGATCCTTACCTATACCTACATTATTGCCGGGATGATGTTTTGTACCCCTTTGTCTCACGATAATATTACCTGCAATGGCCTTTTGGCCTCCAAATATCTTGACGCCGAGCCGTTTACTTTCTGACTCTCTTCCATTTCTTGAACTACCTGCTCCTTTTTTATGTGCCATGTTGTTCTCTTATTTAGAAATACCTTCAATTAAAACCTTGGTAAACTCTTGACGATGTCCATTTTTGACTTTGTAGCCCTTTCTTCTCTTCTTCTTGAAAACCACTACTTTGTCACCTTTTACATGCCCCAGGATCTTACCTGAAACTTTGGCGCCTTTTACCAATGGTGCGCCTACTTCGACCTTGCCTTCATTATCTAACAAAAGCACTTTGTCGAACTCTACGGAAGCGCCTTCTTCGCCCTCCATTTTCGGAGCATATACGAATTGGTCTTGCGTTACTTTGAACTGCTTTCCGGCTATATCAACTATTGCGTACATCTAAAAAGTTACTTTAAAAAACGGAGTGCAAATTTAGTGGTTTTATCTTAATTTTCAAACCTTATTTTTAAAGCCCTAACAGCTAATTTGGTAGGAATACCAAACTCGATACACCAGTAGTTCGTCCACGCTCTAAATCAAGCGCAAAGAACTTATTGCTTGATATGCTTGCTTGCACAGCTTGAATTGCTTGCTTTTTGACCTAATATTCATTATCATCGTTTACACACTGTTTTAAATAGGTTCATGAAGATCAATTTACCGGAAAAGTATGCCGATCTCTATTTAAAAGCTTTGACAGAGAAAAAGCGTACATTAGAATTAAAAATAGAAGAATTTAAAAAAGAGATCGTTGAGATAGACAATCATATCCGGAATCTTACCAGCTTCCCCATTTTTAATGACAGCCCCACGATTGACCTATCTTCTTGGAATAGTTCGGACTACATACCCCAGTGGTCTTGGACCAAAAAAATAGCTCAATTTGAGTCTGTGAAAGGAAAATTGATCTTAGCCAGCGAAGTAGTGGAGTATATAGTGGACCATGAGCCTGCTTTAGATAAAAATAAAGTCCGCAGCTCCGTATCGGCAGCTTTATCGAACGGGGTAAAAAGTAAGAAGTATTCAAAATTCAAAGATCCTATATCCGGAAACACCTATTACGGGCCTACGGATTGGTTCTTGTCTGATGGTAAACCTCAAATTGATTTTATCCCGGACGAGCTTAAAAACCGACTTCTGAAAAGGTAAGTAACACGTAAGATTTCGCCATTTATTTGTCCACATATCCTTGTGCATATCGCTTGCATTTGTGGAAAACTTTTTCATTTTTCTCAACCCCCTAAAATTAGCGGTTTTTGGCGAAAGTATTCATTGCAAATTCAAACATAAATAATTGATAATCAAGTATTTAAATGCTTTGATAGTGGCATAAGAAGGCCTATATCCCGTGCTTTGATTTTACCTCTCCTTTACTAATATTTGTATGACCTATTGGCCACAACTAAAATCCGATAGTAGCTCGTGGTTTCCTTGTAACTTTCAGAGCGATTTTTGACTAATAACGTGATAACGAGGCTTCGATTTTTTCAAGCGAAGCTTCCCGAACTATTAAACATAACAAAGAGATGAGTGAAACAGCCGCAGACGAATTGATCCTTCAGGAGAATAAAAACCGATTTGTCCTATTCCCGATCCAACATGATGATATATGGGAGTTTTACAAAAAGGCAGAGGCCAGTTTCTGGACTGCAGAGGAGATCGACCTCAGCCAGGACCTTAGGGATTGGGCAAACTTGAACGACGGGGAGCGGCATTTTATAACACATGTGTTGGCTTTTTTTGCAGCCAGCGACGGCATCGTCAATGAAAATTTGGCAGAGCACTTTGTAGCAGAGGTACAATACACCGAGGCTAAGTTCTTCTACGGTTTTCAAATAGCCATTGAAAATATTCATTCGGAGACCTATTCGTTGTTAATAGACACTTATGTAAAAGATCCAGAAGAAAAAGATAAGCTGTTCAATGCGATCGAGACGATGGATTGCGTGAAGAAAAAAGCGGATTGGGCACTGAGATGGATCGATGAGGGATCTTTCCAAGAAAGGTTAATTGCTTTTGCGGCGGTAGAAGGGATATTTTTCTCCGGGAGTTTCTGCTCTATCTTTTGGTTAAAGAAACGCGGGCTTATGCCGGGCCTTACTTTTTCAAACGAACTTATTTCCAGGGACGAAGGACTTCACTGTGACTTCGCCTGTTTATTATATAACAACCATGTAGTTAATAAACTGCCTAAAGAGACGGTCATTGGTATCATAAAAGATGCCGTCGATATCGAAAAAGAATTTGTCACAGATGCCCTGCCTGTCAACTTGATCGGCATGAATGCTGACCTGATGTGTCAATACATCGAATTTGTGGCAGACCGGTTGTTATTTGAATTAATAGGCGAAAAAGTATACGGTGCTACAAATCCTTTTGATTTCATGGAAATGATCTCTTTGCAGGGTAAAACGAATTTCTTCGAAAAAAGGGTGGGCGACTACCAAAAAGCTGGTGTGATGAAAGGCGCAGAAGATGCGCCGAGATTCTCATTAGACGAGGATTTCTAATTTTTTAAACTTTTTATTGAACCCCAAAATCACCAAAAAACAATGTTAGTAATAAAAAGAGACGGAAGACGGGAGTCCGTTAAATTTGATAAGGTAACGGCCCGCATTGAAAAACTGTGTTATGGGCTTGACACGAACTATGTAGAGCCTGTCGACATTGCGAAGAAAGTGATCAATGGCATTTATGATGGTGTAACGACCGTAGAGTTAGACAACTTAGCTGCTGAAACAGCCGCCTCTATGACAGTAAAACACCCTGATTTTGCCAAGCTGGCGGCCAGGATCGCCATTTCTAACCTGCATAAGGTTACAAGTAAGTCTTTTTCCAATACCATGAAAAGACTTTATACCTACGTGGATCCTAAAACCGGGGAAAATGCGCCTTTGATTTCCACCGAAGTCTATGGGATCATCAAAAAACACGCTGCATTACTAGATTCATCCATCATTTATGATCGTGATTTTGGGTATGATTATTTTGGATTCAAAACACTGGAACGATCCTATTTAATGAAAATAGAGGGTAAGATCGTGGAACGGCCACAGCATATGCTGATGCGCGTAGCGGTAGGGATCCATATGGATGACATTGAAGCGGCTATAGAAACCTACAACCTGCTATCAGAAAAGTGGTTTACCCATGCTACGCCTACTTTATTCAATGCAGGTACACCCAAGCCTCAACTCTCATCTTGCTTCTTGCTTACGATGAAAGAAGATAGCATCGACGGTATTTACGACACACTGAAGCAAACGGCCAAGATCTCTCAATCCGCAGGAGGCATCGGGTTAAGCATCCATAATGTCAGGGCCACGGGTTCTTACATCAAAGGTACGGGTGGAGTATCCAACGGGATCGTGCCCATGCTGCGGAATTTCGATATGACTGCCCGCTACGTAGACCAGGGCGGGGGTAAGCGAAAAGGAAGTTTTGCCATCTACCTCGAGCCTTGGCATGCTGATATTTTCGATTTCCTCGATCTAAAAAAGAACCATGGCAAAGAAGAGCTCAGGGCCCGGGACCTGTTCTATGCCATGTGGATCTCTGATCTTTTTATGAAGCGTGTAGAAAAAAATGAGATGTGGTCGCTATTCTGCCCTAATGAGGCTCCCGGGCTGGCAGATTGCTATGGAGAAGAATTTGAGAGACTATACACGAAATACGAAAAAGAAGGGCGTTACCGGCGTCAAGTACAAGCGCAAGACCTTTGGTTCGAGGTTTTGGAAGCACAAATAGAAACCGGCACACCGTATATGTTGTATAAAGATGCTGCCAATAAAAAATCGAACCAGAAAAATTTAGGTACCATTAAGTCCAGTAACTTATGTACGGAGATCTTAGAATATACCTCCCCGGATGAAGTCGCCGTGTGTAACCTGGCCTCAATTGCTTTACCGAAATTTGTGACGGAAGATGGTAAATTCGATCACCAGCAGCTTTTTGAGATCACAAGAGTGATCACACGGAACTTGAATAAAGTAATTGATATCAACTACTATCCCGTACCGGAGGCACGAAATTCTAACCTGCGCCATCGCCCGATCGGTATTGGTGTACAGGGATTGGCAGATACGTTCATCCAATTGAAGATGCCATTTGATTCTGCAGAAGCGGCCGGTTTGAACAAAGATATCCACGAGACGATCTACTTTGCCGCTATGACTGCTTCCATGGAGTTAGCGCAAAAGAACGGTCCCTACGAATCGTTTAAAGGTTCGCCGGTAAGTAAAGGTATTTTCCAGTTTGATATGTGGGGTGTAACCCCGGGTTCCGGCAGATGGGATTGGGATAGCCTGAAAAAAGAAGTCAAGAAAAATGGCTTACGTAACTCCCTGTTGGTTGCGCCTATGCCTACAGCTTCTACCTCCCAAATATTAGGGAACAACGAATGTTTCGAGCCTTATACTTCTAATATTTATACAAGGCGAACACTCTCCGGGGAGTTTATCGTAGTGAACAAGCACTTGATGAAAGACCTCATCTCGCTGGGCTTGTGGGACGAATCGATGAAAAACCGGTTGATCGCAGCAAATGGCTCTGTCCAGGGCATTCCTGAGATCCCGCAAAACATAAAGGATATCTACAAGACCGTTTGGGAGATCTCTCAAAAAGCTATTATCGACATGGCAGCCGACCGGGGGGCGTACATTTGCCAAAGTCAAAGTATGAACGTACATATCCAAGATCCTAATTTTGGGAAGCTAACTTCTATGCACTTTTATGCCTGGAAAAAAGGATTGAAAACAGGTATGTATTACTTGAGATCCAAAGCGGCAGCCAGCGCAATCCAATTTACCGTTGAGAAAAGCAAACAAGAAGAGCCGAAAGCAACCAAAACAATAGCAGAAAAAGAAGCGGCCGCCATTGCGCAAAAGCAAGCGGATATGGCCTGTTCATTGGATAATCCCGATGAATGCGAGGCTTGTGGAAGTTAAATCCATTAAAGAATTATTAGTAATTGAGTTATAAGTTAAAGGGAAGCTGTCTCCAAAAGGGGCAGCTTCATTTTTTTGGACGCCTGTCTCGTCTAGTGTTAAGTTAAGCCTTAAATGACGTACCAGGTACAGGATGAGCTATGTTCCAGGTATTGATCAGTGGGCAATAGGCAAAAGGCAGTCGGCAAAAAAATAAGGGGTTGCCGATTGCTCTTTGCCAACTGCCGACTGATCAATACTTCAAACAGCTCATGCGGTAGCCGATACGTCATTTAAGATTTAACTTAACACTAGGACTACTTTGTCAGATTTAAGTCATTGATAATGAGGTTTTAGTTTCAAACCTAGTGCCAGCGAGCTGCAAAGTATGGGGGATCAACCTCCTGTTCTAAATCTATCCAAAACCTATACCTAAGAACGTCATTCCTAACTTTCTACCCTCGTCATTCTTACTTTCTACCCTCGTCATTCCTGCCGGCCTTGCCGGGTGAGCGATGCGCGAGAGCAGGAACCTGCTGTGTCGTTGAACGTGAACCTTTTTTTTTGGGTGTACTGGGTTTTCGTTTCAAGACTTCACAGATTCCTTGTCACGCCTAGCCCAACACACAGGCTGCAAGGAATGACGATAAAGAGTTTTTTTTCGTTTTTGATGAGGACACCCAACGGTCTCATTTTTAGCTAAATCCCTGCCTGTCAAATAATTGAATGTGACAAAGTAGAGCTAGTGTTAAGTTAAGTGTAATTGGACGGTTAGCTATTTTTTCCAATCCCGTTCTTAAAGTCGGCAGTTGGCAATAAGCAGTCGGCAACCCCCATTTTTTTGCCTACTGCCTTTTGCCTATTGCCCACTGATCAATGCCTCGAACATCGCTCGTCCTGTACCGGTACGGCATTAGAGGCTTAACCTAACATCAGGATTTAGCAGCCTACCCATCATACCCCCTACCTTATTAAAGGAGCAATCTACCGACAGTCGATTCCTCTTTAGGGGTTTAAGGGTGAGTATTAGTCTTAACGAAACAGCATTGGCCTGCGTTGGAAGGTGGTTTACCAAATCTTCTGTTCAAAACCTAAGCATCACCGAAAACAGAAAATTCCGAGGCGCTTGGGGATAAAAATAATTTTCTCTTACCTCGAAATCCTGCCCGGCAAAATACCCGAACGTGTACCCGTTAGAAGAATACATTTCACTGAACACATTATTGACCAATAAATTGAGCCCGATCTCTTGGATAAAGTTCGTTTTTATGGAATAGTTGAATCTTAGGTCGTTAGTAAAATAGGCGTCGATGGTCCTATCATCGTTAGAGGTATTGTCTAAAAACTGTTCGCCTACATACTTTGTAAGCAGGCTGACCTCAAACGAGTTAAAGAGTATATAGCTAAGCTGCGACCCGGCAATTACGTTCGGCGAAAAGGCAATATCCGTATCATTGAACTCGGCAGTGACAAAGTTTTCTTGTTGGTCAAAGTTTACCCCATAATCGTTAAGCTCTTCTACGTACGTATCGATCTTGTTCCTGCTTAAAGCTACGTTGGCATTCCATCTCAGTTTGGGTGAGAGCGCCACGGCGCCTTCCAGCTCTATCCCGGCACGGTAGCTCCGGTCTACGTTGGTCCGTAAGGATCCTCCCACGTTGTTCAAGCCACCTGTCAATACCAGCTGGTTCTTATAGTCCATGTAATAAAGGTTTGCCGAAAACTGTGAGCTTGCCCTTGAAAATCGGTAGCCTAATTCCAAGTTCCTCAAGGTTTCATGTTCAGGCGGTCTCCTGGAATCGACAAAATCAGACCGGATCGGCTCACGATTACTCACAGCATAAGAGGTATACAGCGCTCCCTGGTCCAATTGGTAAGTCAACCCAAATTTGGGGTTAAAGAAATTATAGTTTTCATCGACATCAAGGATGATATCATTGCCCGAAGGGTCACGTTCATCGAATACGCCCTCTATGGTGTAACCGATGTTCCTGTATTGCAAGTCAGCAAATACATTAAGACGGTCCGATAATTGATAATTTGCTTTTATGTAGGTGTTGAAATCCTGCTTCCTACCCACATTTTCATAATAGCGATCTTCAATAAAAGCGTTCTGACCAAACTCGGTCCAAATGATCTCTCCAAAATGGTCGCCGTCGTATTCGTTATAGCCTCCACCCAGTACTATATCTGTCTTAGTGTTTTCGTAGGCCAGCGAGTAGGTGAACCCATAAAAATGGTTATCCAGCCACCTTCTCCTCACAAAATCAGCGTTTTGTATGGTGTCATTGCTAATGATCACGTTCGGAAGCCCATACCCGGAGAAACTGTCATTTTCCCGGAATTCCTCGAAGTACCCGCGGCCATAGGTATAGTGCAAGGCCACATTACCTGTAAGGCTATTGGCCAGCGTTTGCGAGAGATGGAGCTGGTAGTGATCTTGCTGATAGTTGTCCACCTGGTCTTCGTACAAGTACCAGTTGAAGGTTCTTCCGGCCGTGCGCATATTTTCTGCCTGTTGTTCATTGAGGCCGTTGTTGATGATCACCGCTTCGATACCTTCGGGATCACGCTCCAGCACTGCTTCCGGCGTACCGTACCAAGACTGGTACGTACGCTCCCTACCGCCAAAGACAATGGCTTTGATCAACGTTTTTTCCCCATAATATCCCCCGGATAGGTAATAGCTTTGCAGATCAGAAGATGCACGATCGATATAGCCATCCGATGTGATCTTGGAGAGCCGGCCATCGAAGGTCCATTTATCGTCGATCAGGCCACTACCAAATTCCACGGTATGCCTGAGGGTGTTGAACGACCCTACGGCATTTACCACCTCGGCGTACGCGGCATCTTTACGCGTATTGGTCTGTAAATTGATCGTAGCCCCGAAGGCACCGGCGCCGTTGGTACTGGTACCTACTCCTCGTTGTATTTGTATGTTTTCCGTAGACGATGCAATATCCGGGGTATTCACCCAAAACACGCCTTGCGACTCACTATCATTCAAGGGGATCCCGTTGATGGTCACGTTGATCCTGGTGGCATCGGAGCCACGTATTCTTAGGCCTGTATACCCTACCCCGGCCCCGGCATCGGACGTGGTGACCAAAGAAGGGGTAAAGTTCAGTACGAAAGGCAAGTCCTGGCCAAAGTTCTGTTTTTTAATGGCCTGCCGGTCTACGAAAGTATAGGTAACGGGTGTGTTTTCATCGGCCCGGGTAGCATTTACGATCACCTCGTCCGTCATATAGCTGCTCGGAGCAAGGGCCAGGTCGCCAAGTACGACATCGCTACTTACCTCCACCGTCTTTTCTTGCGTTACAAAACCTATATGGGTGATCCTTAACGTATAGGCTCCTTTGGAAACGTTTTCAAGGATAAACCTACCTCCCGGTCCGGGCGCAGTAGCTTTCGACGTGCCTAGTAATAAGACATTAGCCCCCATGAGAGGCTCACCTGTTTCGGAGTCCGTGACTCGCCCGGAAACATTGAACTGCCCAAAAGAAATGAAGGCATTCAGCAGTAATGGAACTGCCATTAACAAACTTTTCATTTTTAATCCCTTTGTGTCATACCAAATCGGGAGTAGGGGATCATCCCGAATTTTAACATACCTCCCTACGCCAGCATTACCTGGATCAGGTTACGGCCCCGTTGAAGAATAGGACCTTGGGTATAATCTCAGCCTTTCTTTAAACCACCTGGTATGGCGATAAGGCACCCCTTTTGATGCAAATTAAAACAACGTTAAGAAAAGAAGGAACTGATTTAACATTTAATTGACGGGGTTTAGCCAACATTATTGGCTCTTGACACCAAAGCGGCTATATTTGGACAATCCAATTTATGAGCCATGTATAAAGTAAAAACCAGCGCCAAAGAGTTCAACGTTAATTTCCTTGATAACAAAATAATCCTTGACGACGAGGAATTTCAATGGGACCTTTCCAAACTACAAGAGAATAATTACCACGTCATTAAAAATGATGTCTCTTACAATGTGGAAGTGGCAAGTTTTAACCCCGAGGAGAAAGAGATCGTTTTTAAGATCAACGGCAGAAAATATCCTGTAAAGGTCCAGGATAAATTGGACCTGCTTTTGGAAAAACTAGGAATTGACAAAGCCAGCAGCACCAAGTTGAACGACGTGAAAGCGCCTATGCCTGGGCTGATCCTATCGATAGAAGTGAGCGAAGGGCAGGAAGTGAAAAAGGGTGATCCGCTTTTGATACTGGAGGCTATGAAAATGGAAAATGTGATCAAAGCCCCGGGTGACGGTACAGTAAAGTCTATCGTAGCTTCGCAAGGGGATAGCGTAGAGAAAAACCAGGTCATCATTCAATTTTAACACTACCAATCCTTAATATTTATCTAACCCTGTTATATTTGTGAAATTTTGTATTAATGTTTCTCCCACTCCATGAGGTACAAGCGAATATTACTCAAACTAAGCGGTGAATCGCTAATGGGATCGGGCCAGTATGGCATAGATCCGAATCGTTTAAAGCAGTATACAGAAGAGATCAGGGCAGTAAAAGAGGAAGATGTTGAGATTGCCATTGTTATTGGAGGGGGCAATATTTTCCGGGGTGTACAGGCCGAGGCTTCTGGCATAGAAAGGGTACAAGGAGATTACATGGGGATGCTGGCCACGGTGATCAATGGAATGGCGCTCCAGAGCGCTTTAGAAAGCGCTGGGCTTTACACACGCTTGATGTCAGGAATTAAGATGGAGCAGGTTTGTGAGCCCTTCATCAGGAGACGTGCCATACGGCACCTGGAAAAAGGTAGGATCGTGATTTTCGGTGCGGGTATCGGGAACCCTTATTTTACCACGGACTCCACCGCCAGCCTTAGGGCCATAGAGATCCAAGCCGACGTAGTGCTGAAAGGCACACGAGTGGACGGTGTATACACCGCTGACCCGGAAAAAGATCCTACAGCCACAAGGTACCAAGAGTTGTCTTTCCAGGAGGCCTATGAAAAGAATTTGAGTATTATGGATATGACAGCATTCACCCTTTGCCAAGAAAATAACCTGCCTATCATCGTATTTGACATGAACAAACCGGGCAACTTGCTGAATATCATGAAAGGAGAGACGGCAGGCACGTTGATAAAATAGAATTTTAGTTTATTAGTCATTAAGATAACGACCTGATATGGAAGAGATCCAGTTGTACCTCGATGAAGCTAAGGAATCGATGGAGAAAGCGATAAAGCATTTGGTGGGAGAATTGCTAAAAATAAGAGCCGGTAAAGCTTCTGCCAACATGCTGGATAGTATAATGGTAGATTATTATGGTAGTTCTACGCCTTTGAACCAGACGGCCTCTGTCACTACCCCAGACGCGAGAACGTTGATGGTCAAACCCTGGGAAAAGAGCCTGATCCCCGAAATAGAAAAGGCTATCATAAATAGCGACCTAGGGCTGAATCCTCAAAATGATGGCGAACAGGTGATCATCAATATCCCTATACTCACCGAAGAGCGACGGCAAGCGCTGGTAAAACAGGTCAAGCACGAAGGCGAATTGGGCAAGATAAGCATCCGAAATGCCCGCAAAGAAACCAATGACGCCCTAAAACAGCTTCAAAAAGACGGGGCCTCAGAAGATGATATCAAAAGAGCGGAAGACCAAGTACAGCACCTAACGGATGAGCATACGAAAAAGGTGGACGATATCCTGCATAAAAAGGAAGAGGAGATCATGACAGTTTAGGGAGTGGGTTATTCATTCCCGGCAATTATTGGACCTCATTGATTTAGTTCCTAGATGGGTGATACTCTTGGGAAAATTGATATTCGACTCAATTGTTATCCAAGCAGTAGGTTCCCGATTGGATAGTCAAATCCGGGTATGGGCGAAACGGTTCTATCGCTGACTAGCATAGAAATTACGCCACCTGTATCAAACCCTCACCCTCTTCATCTCTGCGACCCTCAGCGGTCTCCTCCGCGATCTTTGCGGTTAAACCATTTAGCTAAAGCTTATATTAGGAGATCTACTACTCAAAAAAACCACGTTTTTTCATCAAGTCTTTGAAGGAGAAAATTTTCCGGGCCTTACACCTTCCTAATAGTTTTACAAATAGCTTCGAGGTGATGAAAGCATCGCCGGCCGCGGTGTGCCGGTCATCAGGGGCAAGATGATATCTTTGGCATAAGGCATCCAGCGTGTAGTCCCCGGTTTTGTAGACATAGTCATCGTTAAAGTGTTCCAAGCGTAGAGCAAGTTCCGCGGTGTCGATCACCTTATTTTTAAGCTTAGCCGCTGGGAACTCTTGCTGTAATGTTTTTTCAAGTATTTTCCTATCAAACTCGACATGGTGGGCCACCAGTATAGCATTGCCTATGAATTCAATGATCTGCCGGAGGGCTTCCAGTGATGAAACCCCTTTTTCAGCATGTGACCTCAGGATACCATGGATATCCGCTGTTTCTTTCACTGATATACCTGGCTGCTGAAAAATGATTTCCAGGCTATCCGCCAGGTCCACGGTTCTATCGCTTACCGCTATACCGCCAAAAGAAAGCATCTTTGCACGGGTAAGGTCCAAGCCCGTGGTTTCCGTATCAAAAACGATGAATTTTAATTCTTCCACTGGTGTGGCAGGACGCACTTTTATGGCGCACAGTCTCTCATATTCTTCTAAAAAAGGAGGAAGGTTTTTTGGTTTGGAAAAAAAGCGAAACATTAGGTCCTGAAATAATCTAGCTGAAATCGTACTTCTAATAGCTTCTGTAATTCTTTGATAGGAACAAAGGAGTTACGCAACATTTGCTTTTCCAGCTTGTTCAGCGACTCAATGGGCAGGAACCTTCCCGAATCTTGTTGAGCCAGCCCAAACCGGGTCCGTAGGCCCATCAGCCATTCATAAGCCATACCCGCCTCGTTAAAAAGGTCAGCCTGTTTTGGCTCCAGGGCGGCCAGCTCTTTAAAGCGCTCCGCCGTGTGATGTACAGTAGGGTGTCCGTGATGTAAGATCAGTACACGGGCGGCATCCGCGAGCGGCATCATAGCTCTTTTTTTGACATCAAATTCATCTTTATGCTCCCCCCCTTTTTCTACCACAAAGTTTTTGAAAAAGGTTAATGGCGGGGGATTTTGAAGTGCATTTTTAGCCAGGTGATTGATAAATGTACCTGCTTGTGCCATACTGGAAACAAGGTATTCCTGTAAGGACTTTTCTAAACCAGGATCTCCATAAACCGCACGAAAATCAAAAAAGATGGTGCCATTCATGAGTGCCTGTGGGTCCGGGGCGTTGATCCAGCGGTAGAATTTTTGCTCCCACTCCTGTAATGAAAGGCAATACGCCGGGTTGCTCGCCATAATGTCTGCCGGGCATTTTGCAAAACCGCATTGCATCAATACATCATTTACATATCGCCCTAGGGACAGGAAATACTCTTTTACCTCCGCCCGTTTATCCCCAGGAGGATTTTCATACAAAATAGCATTGTCTACATCCGTGCGTAGGAGCTGTTCCTCGCGACCTTCGCTTCCTAAAGAAAGCCAGCAAAATTTCAGTCCTGGGTCGTTGAACTCTTTAGAAACAGCGTCCAGCCCAAAAGAAATGGCCTTGCGGATCAGCACATCATTGATGATCGTCATGACTTTGGCAACGATACTTATGCTCACCCCTTGCTGGAGGTACTGTTGGAGTAGCTTTTCCGCTTTGTCCCTGAGGGCCGGCAGGGGTTGCAATGTCCCGGCTTTCGATATCTCTTTTACCAAAATGGCCGGGTGATTACCTTGGGCCAGCAGCATGTCCCGTTCGGAATAAATTCCCACTGCTTTGCTTTGGTCCGTACCATCTTCTGTAATGCATAGATGATGGATATGCCCCGTCATCATAGTGATCATCATTTCGATAAGTGTAGCTCCCTTTTTCATGGTGATCACCGGTGAATTCATGATAGCTTCCACCGGTACATTCACAGGATATTCTCCTGTGGCCACTTTTTTCCTGAGATCGGTATCTGTGATAATGCCTATCGGGGCACCGCGGTCACCAGTGATGACCATAGAGCCGATGTTATGGTGCCGCATGACCTTGGCCACATCACTAATGGTCTCATTTTTTTTACAGGTGATGAGCGTCTTATGCCCGGGAGCAGCGCCCATAATGGCCGGTGAGGCTTTGAGCTGGTACTTATCGGCAATAGAAGAATTTGAAGGTTCGTCGCGCAATATGGCCTGGCCGCTGGCCAAACCTGCTGCAAAATACATCCCGACTTGGCTATTCTGTTCCAGGATAACCTTAAACCCAGGGATAGGAATGAGATAAAGCAGGGATTCAGCAGTGCTTAGCGCACGTAAAAGATACGGCTTCCCGCTAAGCATAGATCGTACCCCGAAGAGATCACCCTCATCGCAGATATCTACAGTTTCCCCGTTATGCGAAAGACTTACGGAGCCCTCCCGAACCAAGTAAAGAAAGTCACCGGGGGCGTCATTTTCATCGAAAATGACCTGCCCCCGGTCTACATATTTGATCTTTATTTTTGCGGCTATTTCCAGTAACCGGTCCTCTTTCATCAAGGAAAAAGGAGGGTATTTCCTGAGAAACTCGAAGACACGATGTACGATAGTATTCGCCGGCATACGTGTGCTTAGGAAACGGCCATAGCCCCGTCTTTGATCTGTTCTACCACTTCGGGGTTGAGTAACGTAGAGGTATCACCCATATTGCTAAGATCTTTTGAAGCGATCTTTCTCAATATCCTCCGCATGATCTTACCGGAGCGCGTCTTAGGCAGCCCGGGTACGATCTGGATCTTATCCGGCTTGGCAATAGGCCCGATGATCTTGGTGACAGTCTCCCGGATCTCGTTCACAAGGTTCTCTTCAGAACGTCCCTCCATATCGCAGATCACGTAAGCGTAAATGCCTTGTCCTTTAATGTCATGCGGGTAACCTACTACGGCAGATTCTATGACCTTAGGGTGCTCATTGATGGCATTTTCTACTTCGGCCGTACCCATGCGATGGCCAGAAACGTTGATTACATCGTCCACACGGCCTAAGATGCGGTAGTAACCGTCTTCGTCTCTTTTGACCCCATCGCCGGTAAAGTAATATCCTTTAAAGCTCGAAAAATAGGTTTGCCTGCACCTTTCATGATCTCCATACGTGGTACGTAACATCGATGGCCAAGGGAATTTTATACATAAGTTCCCCTCTACGCTATTGCCGGTAAGCTCGTTTCCTTCATTATCTACAATAACGGGCTGTACACCGGGTAAAGGCAGTGTAGCATAAGCTGGTTTTGTAGGGGTTACTCCTGCTATGGGCGACACTAAGATGCCCCCTGTTTCTGTTTGCCACCATGTATCTACCACCGGGCATTTACCTTTCCCCACATGATCGTGGTACCAGTGCCAGGCCTCTTCATTGATGGGTTCACCCACGGAACCGATCACCCGCAAAGAGTCTAGCTTATACGGCTCAATGGGCTCGGTACCAAAAGCTTGTAATGCCCGGATGGCCGTAGGCGCCGTGTAAAACTGGTTTACTTGGTATTTATCGCATATTTCCCAAAACCTCCCGGCATTAGGATAAGTAGGTACACCTTCAAACATCAACGTAGTAGCACCTGCCAGTAGTGGCCCATACACGATGTAAGAGTGACCGGTGATCCAGCCAATATCCGCGGTACACCAGTATACATCCCCTACGCTGTATTGGAAAACGTTCTGGAAGGAATAGCTGGTATAGACCATGTACCCTCCGCAGGTGTGTACCACACCTTTTGGCTTCCCGGTGGAGCCGGAAGTGTAGAGGATAAAGAGCATATCTTCGGAATCCATCGGCTCAGCTTTGTTTTCTTTAGAAACCCCCTCCAGGGCTTCATGCCACCAAATGTCGCGTCCCGCCTGCATTTCCACCGCCTGCCGGGTGCGCTGGAGTACGATCACTTTTTCAATAGAAGAGGTGGATTGGAGCGCCTCGTCCACTACTTCCTTTACAGGGATGGTCTTGTTCCCCCTGGCATTACCGTCAGAGGTAAGCACCATTTTAGCTTCACAATCGTTGATCCTATCGCTTAATGACTGGGCAGAAAAACCGGCAAATACCACGGAATGAACCGCCCCGATACGAGCACAGGCCAGCATAGCCACAGCCGCCTCGGGGACCATCGGCATGTAAATGATCACACGGTCTCCCTTCCCTACACCTTGTGCTTTCAGCACGTTGGAAAACTGGCTTACCATTTCGTATAACTCACGGTAGGTAATGATCCTTCCTTCTTCATCGGGATCGTTGGGTTCCCAAATGATGGCAGGTTTATCACCTAGGGTATATAAATGCCTTTCCAGGATGTTCTCCGTGATGTTCAGTTTGGCATTGATGAACCATTTTACACTGGGCTCTTCAAAATTCCAATCTACTACCTTATCCCATCGTTTTTGCCAATGAAAGGAATCAGCCACCCGTGACCAGAAATTTTCAGGTTGCTGGATGCTTTTCGAATACTCATGAATGTATCCGCTTAGCGTTTGTATCTTGTTACTCATAATACATCAATACTTTATAGGTTAGTTTGTAAGTTCATTCACTTTTTGTACTAAAACCTTCGTAGAAAAAGGTTTTGTCATGTAAAAATCCGCCCCGGAGTCGTACCCCTTGCGAATGTCACTTTCCTTGCCTTTGGCAGAAAGAAATATCACCTTAGTGGTCAGTCTTTTTTGTTTTTTAATGTATTCACACACCTCGTAGCCGTCCACTTTGGGCATCATAATATCCAGCACCACCACTTGGGGTACTTCTTGGTCCACGATAGTGATCGCTTCGGAACCGTCCCTGGCGATGAATACTTCATACCCATTCTTTTTCATGAGGAACTCCAATGACATTATGATATTGGGCTCATCATCCACAATTAGGATCTTTTTCATAACAAATCACTTAATGGTAGGCTAAAGGTGAAGACAGATCCACCGGTCTTGTTATTTTCTACCCAGATCTTACCATTGTGCCGTTCGATAATTTTTTTACATATAGTCAGTCCTAGTCCACTTCCCCCAGGTTTTTTAAGATTTTGGTCTTTGGCCTGGTAAAATGCCTCGAATATTAGCTTCCGGCTCTCACCGGGTATACCTATACCATTATCTTCCACGGATAATTTGGCGGTACCGTCACTATTGCTTGTAGAAACTACGATCACACCTTTTTCGGGATCGCAGAATTTGATCGCATTGGAAACCAAGTTAATAAGCACTTGCATAAGCCTGTCCCGGTTACCTTGAACGGGTGGCAGACGATTTAACAGGTCTACCGAAAGATCAATGCCTTTGTCTTTGGCAAGTTGCTCTAATGCGTTTACAGCATCTTTTACAATATCATTCAACTGTACCGGGACAAGATCCATCTTGAGCTGGCCGGATTCCATTTTTTCTAAATCCAGCACTTGGTTGATCAGCCGTTCCATTCTTTCCGTTTCACTGATGATAGTACGCAAGAAATGCGCACGTTCCTTCGGCTCAAGGTCAGTATGATCAGTAAGTATCTCGGAAAACGCCCGGATCGAGGTGATCGGGGTCCGCATCTCGTGGGTCACAGTGGATATAAACTCATCTTTTAGCTTGTCGAGCTGGGTCAGTTCGCGGTTAGCCTTTCTTAGCTTGGCACTGGCAATCTCCAATTCCTCGGACTTCTGCTTGAGTTCCTTGTTATCCGAGATCACCCGCTGCGATTCCTGCAAGATCTGGAACACCTCGTTGATATCAATATGGTCCTCCTTCACCACGGTCGAGATCAGTGCCCTGGCGGATGCAGATCCTACAGCTCCCGCCAAAAGCTTCTCCGCGTAGTTTACCACCCTAAAGTCCGCCTCGGCAGACCGACTGTCCAGGTTATTGTTCTTTATGAACTTTACAAAGGCACGTTCGGTACGTTCTTTCCCCAAAAAAGCGCTGATCAACGATTTTATGTCCTCTACATAGGCGGTACCCTTCCATACGATGGAGCTTTCGTAAACCATGGAATATTTAAAAATATCCACAAATACCTCGGCCTGGTTCGTCTCTTTCGTAGACCGTACGGAAAAAACGGAAACCACGAAAAAGGTGCATACATTAAAAAAGAGACTCCAAAAAACCCCGATGTTAATGTAGCTCAGCGAGGTAAGCCCGAGAAACTCCTGTGGCCTGAGCAAGGCTATCCCAAACAGGCCGTCAGAAAGAATGTAAGAGCCTGTACCACTTGAGTTTATCATAGTGGGAACGATCAAGGTATAAAACCATAGGATAAACCCAATAATGATACCGGCAATGGCGCCATGGCGAGTAGCTCCTTTCCAGTAGATCCCTCCCAGCACCGCCGGGGCAAACTGGGCCACCGCGGCAAAAGAGATCAATCCAATGGAGATCAGCGAAAACTGCCCGCTCACATTTTTGAAGTACAGGTAGGCAAACAGCATGATCAATAGGATCATGGCTTGGCGGCTTCTCACCAAGATCAGGGATAGGTTGTTAGCGAAGACCGTAGAAAGTCTCTTGCTCCGTACAATGGTAGGCATAAAGACACTGTTACCTAGCATCACCGCCAAGGCAGTGGTAGAGACAATGATCATGCTGGTAGCCGCCGATAACCCTCCCAAGTACGCAATCATGGCCAACGGACTGTTCCCGTTTGACACCGGTATGGCCAATACATAGGTATCCGTGTCCACCTGCTGGCCTTGAAATAAAAGATTGCCCCCGAGCGCGATGGGGATCACAAAAATATTGATCAGTAACAGGTACAATGGGAAGAGCCACATGGCCTTCTTGAGATGCTGTTCATCCTTATTTTCCTTAACTCCCATGTGGAATTGTCGCGGAAGCAGCAGGATCGCCATCATCGAAAGTAAGTTGAGCCACATCCAGTTGGCATAGCCATCTTTTTCATCGATGGTGACGAGCTTTGCGTAGTCAGGCAGCGCTGAAGCTTGGGTAAAAAGATCTTCGAACCCTCCAAAAATGACAAAAGTCACGTAGAGCCCTACGATTAGGAAAGCCACCAGCTTGAAGACCGACTCAAAAGCAATCGCCACGATCAATCCATTATTGGCCTGGTTGGCATCAACTTTACGTGCCCCGAAGAGTACAGTGAAAATGGATAAAAACAAGGTAATGTAGAAGGCCGTATCATCAAAGAAAGAAGCCTCTCTGCCTATCACTTCCGTCCCCATCAGGGTAGAAAAACTCACTGATATCGCCTTGATCTGGATGGAAATGTAGGGTAAAATGCCGATGACACAGACCAATGTAACAAGCCCCCCTAGGAAGGGGTCTTTGCCATACCGAGCGGAAATAAAATCGGCAATCGTAGTGATCCGCTGTACCTTGCAGATGCGAATTATTTTACGTAGCAGCACCCACATCAAAGGGGATACCAGCACGGGTCCAATGTAAGTGGTAAGGAAATCCAATCCCTCATCTGCAGCACGGCCCACACTGCCATAATAAGTCCATGCCGTGCAATACACTGCGAGTGACAGGGCATAAATGTAAGAATTATTGACCCACTTGCTCTGGCTGTTCTTTTCCGCCCAATAGGCTATGGCGAAGAGCAAGCCTAAGTACAAAAAGGAAAACAGTATGACCAAACCCTTAATTTCCATGGTCCTGGTCTTTGAATTTGTCGATAACGAACCAAGTCAAAAAAATGAGGGCTAGCCAGAGCAGGCCGAAATAAAGGAGCATAACCGGGATACCCAATACAAGGGCGTTACGGTTGATGACCTCTATCACGGGCGCATGGAAGAGCATCAGGAAAATAACAAAAATGATGATCAATGCTTGTGCTACCCTGCGATTCATTTTTTGATCTTTTTGCAATTGAAATGCCTTGTCCAGGCCCTGTCCCCGATGAAAAACAGGAACGATATTGAGCCTACGATATCATGCTTAAACTTTGTTACGCAACACTGCTCGGAAGCCTCAAAGCCGCTGGAGTATAAACAGGATCGTTATTTAAGTTAGCAAATTCCGGGCAAATAAGACAGTGTAAGCCTGGGCAAATGAAAAATCCATCTTAACGGATCTCTTGCCCATGCCTTACACTATCCTATATTATTCTCTTAATATCAATGGTCTTGGGCAGCCCCTGAGCCCTTAGGGAACCGTATGTCCTCCACCAATTCTTGTACAGCCTGGGGAGGTTCTGGCGTGAGCCGGGAAACGACAATAGAGATCACCATATTTACGATCATGGCTATTGTGCCAAAGCCTTCAGGCGAAATACCGAACCACCATGCGGAAGAAGGAGGTTTTTCATCTACGAACCACCCCAACTTGAACACAGCCATATAAAAGAACATCAACGTGATCCCTACGACCATCCCGCTGATCGCCCCTTGGCGGTTCATTCGCTTGTCGAAGATCCCTAAAATGATAGCCGGGAAGAAAGAAGCCGCCGCCAGTCCAAAAGCCAAGGCCACCGTGGCTGCTACAAAGTCAGGAGGATTGATCCCAAAATAACCTGCTATACCTACTGCCACCGCGGCACCGATCCTTGCCCATAGGAGCTCCCCTCTTTCAGAAATATCCGGTTTGATCTGTTTTTTGATCAGGTCGTGGGATAAGCTAGTGGAGATGACCAGCAACAGCCCGGCAGCGGTGGAAAGTGCCGCTGCTAATCCCCCGGCAGCCACAAGGGCTATGACCCAATTCGGCAGGTTGGCAATCTCGGGATTGGCCAATACCATAATGTCGCGGTCTATGGTCAACTCGTTAGTTGCAGCGTCCCCGACATATTGAATATTGCCATCGCCATTTTTGTCTTCAAAAGAGATCAATCCTGTCGCTTCCCAATTAGAGAACCACGTGGGCATGGAAGAATAGCTTTTTTCCGAGACCGTCTCGATCAGGTTCGTCCTGGCGAAAGCGCCAATAGCCGGGGCAGTCGTGTACAGTATGGCAATAAAAACTAATGCGAAGCCAGCGGACTTCCGTGCGTCCCTAACCTTCGGTACCGTGAAAAACCGCACAATCACGTGGGGAAGGCCTGCGGTACCGACCATCAATGCGAAAGTGATGGCAAATACATCGACCATGGATTTTGACCCTGACGTGTATTCAGCAAAACCCAGCTCCACGTGAAGTTGATCGAGCTTATCCAGCAAGTACGTGCCCGAGCCGTCAGCCAGGGTCCCTCCAAAGCCGAACTGGGGTAAGATATGTCCGGTCAATTGGATCGAAATAAAGAACGCCGGGACCATGTAGGCAAAGATCAACACACAGTACTGTGCTACTTGCGTGTAGGTAATGCCTTTCATCCCTCCCAATACTGCGTAAAAAAACACGATCGCCATGCCAATGTAAACCCCTACATCGATGGGCACCTCCAAGAAACGGGCAAACACTACGCCCACGCCCCGCATCTGGCCGGCAACGTAGGTGAAAGAAACTACAATGGCACAAATCACGGCCACAGTCCGGGCTACGTTAGAGTAATAACGGTCACCGATAAAATCAGGGACAGTAAATTTCCCGAACTTTCTCAGGTAAGGCGCCAACAACAAGGCCAATAAAACATAGCCTCCTGTCCACCCCATCAGGTACACACCGCCGTCATATCCCATAAAGGAAATAAGGCCGGCCATAGAAATGAAAGACGCAGCTGACATCCAGTCGGCGGCCGTAGCCATCCCATTCGCCAAAGGCGGTACGCCACCCCCGGCCACATAAAAGTCTTTGGTAGATCCTGCCCTGGACCAAATGGCAATGCCAATATACAGCCCGAAGGTGAGACCTACGATGATATAGGTCCAAAGTTGAATATCCATAACAGTAAATATTTTTTGATTGAATTAGTCTTCGTGCACGTCGTATTCCTTGTCTAGCTTGTTCATAAGCCGCACGTAAACGAATATGAGCACCACGAACGTGTAAATAGAGCCTTGCTGGGCAAACCAGAAACCAAGTTTAAAACCCGCGATCCTGATCGAGTTCAGTTGATCTACAAATAAGATCCCGAAGGCATAAGATACCACGAACCAAATCACCAACAATATCATCAAATACCCTAGGTTCTTCTTCCAGTACAATTTCATTTTTTCTTTATCCATGACGGTTGTGTTTAGAGGAAAATGTGTGTTTGAAGGCGCCATTGGGTTACATCGCCGTTGGTGGTATCCGTTCCGGGCTCTCTAAAATCATTCCTAATGGCATGGTACTCCAGGGTAATCTTGGCGTGGTGGCCGTTTACATAATAATTGACACCCACGTTTGTAGCGGTAATGTTGTCTTCCAAGCCATCATAATTACCTGACTGGAAAGCTACATAGGGCATTATTTTCAACGCCTCAATGAAGTATCCCACTTGTCCGTAAAGGTTAGTGCCTGTCCCGGCCCACCGAGATACATAATTATCACCATAGTCAAAATTAATAAAGGAAACATAGGCATTGATAGCCCCTCCTGGGGCAGGGGCATCATAGAATACGTCTAACGCCGCATGAAAAACATTTTCATGACTTAAAGCCAGCGTATCGTAGGCGCCATTGGCATGGGAGAAAAAACCTGCGCCTATACCCAGTATCTTTTTCTTGCCGAAGTAAGTTCCGACTTGATAGGGCAGCTTAGTGGATTCCGTATCGAAAAGGTTGTACCTAAAGTATCCTTCTACGATCGTATTGCCAGTAGGATCACCATCCTCCTCATCTATCACAGACCCATTGTAGGTAATATTCGAAGCCTCCACTGATGCATCCGGGAAGCGTTGTCCAAAATTGGTTCCTTGCCCCAGCGCATTCGCAGGATTTAACGGGTTGTTTATCGCAAACCTGTAATCGAACTGACCGATCTGCCCTTTGGCATAAACCCCAAAATGACGAGCAAATTGATCGGTTATTCCTAAAGAATGCCAATGAACAAAAGGACGGGGATTGTCCATGGTCATAAAATTAAGTGTAGAGGCATTTGATAAACGTGTCAGCCCTTTCCAATAATGTAGACCTGTTCCAACAAAGAGTGCATTGCTGCTGGAGACTTTAAATTCCGTCCAAGCACCATGTAAGAAGAGTTGTGGCCCATCGCCATCATTTCCTAGTGCACTAAGGTTAACAGTATTCAGGTTGTTAAGCCCGAAATGTGTTAAGATCAAAAACTTAGGGGAAATCTGGGCGTAGGCTAAAAACCGGCTTCTTCTTGCAAAAGAATTAAGCTGGAGCTTTGAATCATCCTCCGCCCGGTTATTCGTCTGTAACCATTGCTGATGCCAGATAATGAACCTGACAAATTTTGAACCCGAATCATTAATTTTTAAAGTGAGCGGCTGATAAGATTCGTCGTCTTTGGGCATTACGACTAGATCATCTTTCTGTTCTTGTGCCATGGTCGAAATGCAGATACACCACGACCAGCACAAAGCCGCTAGGGCCTTGTAAAGTATTTTCTTCATGCCATTGAAATTTTAGTTGTCTAGTTTGAGTCAAGACGGCCGCCTAAAACTTCAATGTCTAAATGTGGTTTTTCCTGGCCTAAAGTATAGATTTAACGATATAGCTTTGCTAAAGGTATAGTTATTAATCCCGGAATCGCTCCCATTTAATGAGCATAAATTTGTCGCCAAGCTCGGTGATCACCATACCAGAACCTCTTAGATTCTCCATATCTGCTAAAAAAACTTGTAACTCGTAATGACTTAAGATCTGGTAAGTCGGCCGGTAGTCATACCGTTCCGGGGCACTAATATGGTATTTTTTTACCCAATTCATCACCGATACGTGACTCACCCCAAGCAGCCTCTCGATCTCCCGGTAGCTCACTCCCTCTAGGTAAAGCTGTAAAGCTTTGATGACATAGTAATCATCAATATTCTTACCTAATTTGCTCACTGTGAAGTAGTAATGACATTTTTTACAGTGAAATCGCTGCCGGTTTTTAATGATCCCGCTTTTGATCACTTTTGTAGACGAACACTTAGGACACAAGGGTATCTGCATAACTATAGTAAGTTAGCATATCTATATTAATTTAGCAAATCTATAGTTGTGATATCAACTAGGAAGATACAGGAAGCACCTGTAATTCATTTTGTCCTGTGCCTTTCTAAAAGCATTTGCTACATTCCTATGATAAACGAAGAAACACTCCTTTCACATCCACACCTCGGCCAGCACGGCCACCAACGCTCCTACTATCGCTGTACCTAATTTGCGGGCATTAAAATCGTGATCCTTGTTGGTCTCAAATACAATGGTGGTAGAAATGTGTAAGAAATTACCACTTACCACCCCAAACAAGATCGTAAAAAAGTTTGCTGAAACGTTGTCTGCATTTACGATGTAATGGCCGGCCAGCACCCCGGCTGGTGAGGCCAATGAAAAGAGGGTCAATAATACCAATGCCCATTTTTTACTATTTAGATAGCACAGAACAATCGTCATAAGAGCAAAAGCCGCCGGGGCTTTGTGCAACACGATCCCCAGTAGCAGTGCCTGCGCGTCATGATCGTCGTGGATCGTGCTAGGATGCGCTAGTAAAGTACCCTCGAGAAAGGCATGGAGAGATAGCGCAATGATAATGGGGAAAACAGAAGTCCGGGAATGTGAATGCTTGGGGGAATTCACATGAATGTGTCCGTGTTCAGCGCCAGTGGAGAAGTATTCTAATACTTGCTGCAAGAAAAAACCTCCTAGAACATAAAGCCCAATAATGGTGGGATCCCCGGCATGATGATATAGCTCCGGTAAAATGTGGATGATGGTGATAGAAAATAAGTACGCCCCTGCAAACACTAGGATAAGCTTATACATCTTACCCCTGATCTTAGGAAAGACGAACGAACTAAGCCCCGCAACAAAGGCGGCCAGGAATAAAACAATGATATTAAGGGTCATCATGATGTATAAACCGCGCAAATATACAACAATGTTGCGCCTAATCTTTGCGTACCACGAAGATCATCCTAGCAGATCGCTCGGCAACATAGGGATCAAATTGATAACTTCCATAGATCCCCTGGGGAGTAAGGCCCGCCTCTTCGAAGTATTTTAAGAATTCCATACGACGGATCGCTTTCACCTTTTCCTGGAAATGATAGCTTTTTCCACTGTCAGAAAAATCGATATCCTTCAAGATAAAATTGTCCTCGCTAAGATGCCTTGAAATATGGAATTCAATTCCCTGCACCAGTTTGACTTCAGCGGGCCTAAGGTTATGGACCACCGTGTAGGGATTAAGAAAATCCAGCAGGAACAGTCCCCCGGGTTTAATAGATTTGGCTATCGCGCAAATTGCGATCTCATTCTCCTTTTCGGTATTGAAGTACCCGAAGCTGGTAAATAAATTGAGAACGATGTCAAATTGTTCTTGCGCATACGGCAAACGCATATCGTGCACGTCAAAATGAAGTCTCTCATTTTCAAACTGCCGGGCATACTGGATATTTTGTGCGGATAGGTCGACCCCGACCACGTTAAAGCCCTTTTGGTTGAGATAGATGGAGTGCCTCCCCTTCCCACAGGCCACATCTAATATTTTATGGTCCTTAGCCAGGTGAAGCTCATCGATCAAGTTTTCTATGAACTCTTGCGCTTCTTTGTGGTCTCTTTCTTGGTACAATACGTGGTAGTAGGGGGAATCAAACCATTCACCGAACCATTCTCTTCTTTGTGGCATCATTTTACAAGATTGATCGAAGGTTCAATGCCTGGCGTGGCGTAGGTTTCCAGTTTCCCCTGGTCATCACTATACACCAGGAAAGCATCATATTGAGAATGGTCCTGCAAGAAAGCTTTCGTTTTTTCTAAGCCAAATACCATAAAAGCGGTAGCTAGCGCGTCCGCAGTATGGCAATCTTCGGCAAGTACCGAGGCGCTTAACAAGGAGTGCTGGATAGGATACCCGGTGTGGGGGCTTATGGTATGCCCGTATTTTACACCGTCTACAATATGATAATTGAAATAGTTGCCCGAAGTGGCCATACCCTTATCGGATAAGGCAAGGGTGGCAATGAAATAAGGATTGATCTCTTCAGAATTGGGATCGAGTACCCCTATTTTCCACGGTTTTTGTGAAGTTAGATTCATTCCCATAGCGTTCACCTCTCCTCCTATCTCTACGAAAGCATTTTTGATCCCCTTATTTTTTAAAAGGTCCATCACTACATCTACACCATATCCCTTGGCAGAAGCGCTAAAGTCTAGTTGCACACGCCAATCCGTTTTACGGATTGAACCAGGTGTGTAAAGCACCTTATCAAGCCCCGTAAACTGCCGCAAAGAGTCTATTACCGCGCTGTCTTTATTGATCTGCTTTTGGTAACCAAAGCCCCAGGTGTTGATCAGCGGACCTATGCTAGGGTCGAAAGCCCCGCCTGTAAGCGTAAAGATCTCCCTACTTTTGGTCACAGCGGTTTCGAAGTAAGGCAGCTTGAAAATAAAAGCTGTATCACGATTAAACTGTGATATCTCGGAAGAAGGAATATAGGTATTCAAGGATTGGTTGAATACCTTGAGCACAGAATCTACTTCCTGTTGAAAGTTGCGCTCTTTGGCATCAAAATATTTAACATTATATACGATAGGACCCATGGTTTTCCCAGAGAATTGTACCATGGGGATAGTTTCATCATTACTATTGGCTTGTCGGTACTTATACACGATAAACATAGCCAACAACAAAATAACGGTGTAAAGAATATTCTTGTACCGGTTACTCATAGTCCAGTTTTTTGCGGGCAAAAGTAAGGAATTAACGAGATTAATTGTTGTTGTAAATTTCAGTAGTCCATTCTATTGTAGGGGGTGTTTAGCCACCAAGCCACAAATGCACTAAGGGGCACCAAGCTTAGGCGCCAATGCTACCCTTGATAACATCAAAGTGATAAATGGTTATCGAGCCCAGGTCATGAGAAAGATATAGAAAACTTCTTACCGTTGAAAGACTACTTTTAACGCGGTATTTTGCGTATGCATTCGTTCATGGCAATTGGTTTTACTAATTTTAATTTTTTTGGACCAACTCATTATTAAATGGATCACCCTCATTACGCTCCAATTCCTGGGCACTTAGATACCATTGGAAAAAAGATTGTCGACTCTGCGTATGCAGTTCACAAAAATTTAGGCCCGGGCTTGTTAGAAAAAGTATACGAGGTATGCTTTTGCCATGAGCTTGCCAAAAGACAACTTTCTTATCAAAGGCAAGTGGACATTCCCATTGTCTACGATGACCTACATTTTAAAGAGGGCCTTAGACTTGACGTAATCGTTAACAATGAAATAATTTGTGAGTTAAAAGCACTTGAAACCGTTAATCCTGTGTGGGAAGCCCAAATCATAAGCCATTTGAAATTAACCAACAAAAGGTTGGGTTACCTGGTCAATTTTAATGTACCAAAGATTAAAAATGGAATTAGAAGATTCGTTAATTGATATACTTTGTGCTAGCCTAAAAGAATCTTGGTGTAGCTTTGTGCCTTTCTGCCTTAGTGGCCCAACAACTGGTCAAGGATTTTGATTACCTTTGATATGCTTACATCACCAAAATTCAACATAGCGGTAGTAAGCTGACTTGTCTTATACCCCATAAGACCAAAAAGAGGCATAGACTTAATCTTTAAACGTTAAACATGAGAGAGGACTATTTGCAGGCAGGCGACGAAAATTTAAGCCCGGTAGAGCGTGAAATTGAACGGGCCTTAAGGCCGCTGAACTTCGGGGACTTTACAGGGCAGCAAAAGATCGTCGATAACATCAAAGTCTTTGTAATGGCTGCAAAGAAACGAGGCGAACCGCTCGATCATGTCCTACTCCATGGCCCTCCCGGGCTGGGCAAGACTACTCTCTCTCATATTATCGCCAACGAGCTGGGCACCAATATAAAAGTCACCTCGGGGCCTATCCTGGACAAACCCAGTGACTTAGCCGGCCTGTTGACGAATTTAGAGGACAACGAAGTGCTGTTTATCGACGAGATACACCGGCTAAACCCAATCGTGGAAGAATATTTGTATTCTGCCATGGAAGACTACAAGATAGATATCATGCTCGACTCTGGCCCTAGCGCCAGGACAGTACAGATCACGCTTTCTCCTTTTACACTGGTAGGCGCTACTACGCGCTCTGGCTTGCTCACATCACCTTTACGGGCCAGGTTCGGTATCAACGCCCGTTTAGAATACTATGATGCTAAGATCCTGACCGGTATTGTAAAGCGTTCGTGCCATATCCTCAACACCCCCATACACGATGATGCCGCCTACGAAATAGCCAGGCGCAGCAGGGGAACACCGCGTATCGCTAACAACCTATTACGTAGAACAAGGGATTTTGCGGATATCAAAGGGGATGGGAGTATTACAAAAGACATAGCTCAAATGGCACTCGAGGCGCTGGATGTAGACGAACATGGGCTAGATGAAATGGATAACCGCATCCTGTCTACCATTATAGAAAAGTTCAAAGGCGGTCCGGTGGGCATCTCTACCATAGCCACCGCCTGTGCGGAAGAAGCCGAGACCATAGAGGAAGTGTACGAACCTTTCTTGATCCAAGAAGGGTATATAAAACGCACTTCAAGAGGCCGGGAAGCTACGGACCTAGCCTACAAGCATCTAAAGATCGTACCTCCCACGAAAACACCCGGTTTATTCGATTAAAGAAGGCCTATGGCTGCACCCCCGGGCTCAATCCCGGATAAACCATTCCGTACCCCAGCGGTACATATTATGCCCCAAGATACTCCCAGAGATCACATCTCGCATAATAGTATCATTTTTACCATGAGAACCTGCAATCATGGACCACTGCAAATTTTCATGGAAGGTGACCTGTTTTTTTTCGAAGCTGGGCTGTTGACCTATGATCGGGGTGATCTGGGCATAAACGATTGAATCGATAATGGTAATGAACTGCACGGGTGCATAGTGCTTTACGATTTGTTCGCCGCTTCCCATATTCCAGCTTATGCGCACCTCTTTGCCTGCCTCTATCGCCTGTATTAATGCCTGGAAATCACCCTTCACAGGTTTACCATAAGCATCATTAGCATAAACAGATCGCCAGGTCTGCCCATTTACATGGGCACATAACGCGCCGGAGAATATGAATAGAATGATGAATCGCATAGGTCCAAGATTTAGTTTTTCTCAATATACTTAGAATATAGCTTTTAAGGGTCAAAGCAATCTTTTTGTACACCACAAGTAACCTACAAAAAAGGTGAGCTGGCAAAATTGAGGTAAGCTTTGGGTGAATAGAGTGTTCCCAAAATAACCTGTTCCCCCACAAAATATTGATAACTAGCTCTTAATTCCTGGAGCACAAGATAATCTCTGCGGCCCTCAGCGATTTCCCCCGTTAACCCTGCGGTTAAGCAATTGATTACCGGTAAATTAACTTAAAACTCAACTAAAATTAGCAGCCGAAACCCTTTAAAGGCCACCCAAAACCGACTAATTCTTTCAGTCATCCCGGAGCCCTTCAATAATGGCCTTCAGTCTTTTGATCTTACGGCCGTAGACCAGGTTGATCAAAAAGTGAAAGATCAAATAAACAGGTATCAGCGCAACGACCAGCAGAAGGAGCGGCCAAATTATTTGGCTCCCAAGCACGAAATCACCATCCGCTGCGGCTGCTTCATAAAATCCGTAAAATCCCCCGAAATACAAGGCTGCAAAAAAAACTACCTTATAATGCAGCAGGTAGAATTTTAAATATCCATAGATCTTTGAAAGGCTCTCGCGTACGTTACCTGAAAAATCAAACCGCCGGATCTGTCGAATTAAAAATATATAATAAATGAAATATACTATCCCTACTACTATTAGGAAGATCGCGGTAGCCTTTGAGTTTTTACTAAACTCATGGTAAACCGCTAGTGGGGTAATGATGTTGTTCAACCAAAATTCGATCAACAGGATCACACGGAGCCAATACAGCACGGTCCTGGACCGCTGCGTTTCCACAGGTTGCAGCGTAACATTACCACTTCCTAACGCTCCCGCTCCCTTTTGCCATATGTCCTTCAAATCTATTTCAGCCATTGATCAGCATTTTCAATTGGTTTTTTGCCCGGTTTACTCTCGCTCCTACATTGCTTGTGGTAATCCCCAATATTTCGGCCATTTCTTTGTAACTCTTATCTTCCAAGTACAGTAAAACTATCGCTCGCTCAGATTCATTCAACTTACGTATAGCACGATAGAGGGCAGCTATTTGTTCTTTCTCAGTCTCATTGTCGTCATCATGAAAGTCTTTAGATAACAAAGAGACGGTATTAATCCCTTTTTTTCTCTTTTTAGATAAGGTCATACATACATTAAGTGCCACCCGGTACACCCAAGTTGATAATTTCGACCTGTTCTCAAAATTCTTATGGGATCGCCAAAGCTGAATAGCCACTTCTTGGACAAAATCTTTAAGCTCCTCTGTGTCATTTGCATACACCCGGCAGATCTTATAAATGGTGGCCTTGTTGTCTTCTATAAATTCTTTTAAAAAAGCCTCCTCCTTCATTTAACGTCTTAAAGATTAGCCATTCACAACTTTTTTTCTTCTAAGCTGTAAGAAACGAAGAAATGAAGGTACTAACCTAGTAAACAAACCGAAAAGTGATGGTTAAAAAACATTTCAAAGAGCTTGTATTGATCCTAGGGTTAGTTGTGGCTTTGCTTATAGGTAATTACTTGTGCCTTGCGCCAGTCCACACAGTGAGTAAATCACCATCCAAGCCGGTATCCTTGACAAACGAAGGGTATATCGCTCCATTTACGGAGTTCGTGATCCTTTCCACAAAAATAATTCTGAAACCCTTAGACAGGTAGCCCCCCATTTTCATCTTTCTGATCCCAGGTGTTTATCTTTGCAGGAGGTATGCCCGGTCATTCTTTGATATTAAAAAATAGCCTGTTGGTCAAAAAAATTGCCAAGGAGTTGGGATTTATGTTCTGCGGCATTTCCAAGGCGGAATTTTTAGAGGAAGAGGCTCCTCGTTTAGAGCAATGGTTAAAACAGGACCGGCATGGTAAGATGGCCTATTTGGCCAATCACTTTGACAAGCGCCTGGACCCTACCCAACTGGTGCCTGGTGCACGATCGGTAATATCACTGGCCTATAATTATTTCCCGAAACGAGACCTGGCAAGCGAGGGGAATTATAAAATTGCCAAGTATGCTTATGGAAGGGACTACCATTTTGTAATCAAGGACAAGTTAAAAACCTTTATGCAATTACTGACCGATAAGATCGGGGAGATTCACGGTCGTGTGTTCGTAGATAGCGCGCCGGTCATGGAGAGAGCCTGGGCACAAAAAAGTGGGCTGGGATGGATCGGGAAAAATAGTCTTTTGCTCAATAAAAACGCCGGCAGCTTTTTTTTCTTGGCTGAGTTGATCATAGACTTAGAGCTAGAATACGACGGACCGGTCAAAGACTACTGTGGCACCTGTACCGCCTGCATGGACGCTTGTCCTACAGACGCCATACCAAGTCCCTATGTAGTGGACGGCAGCCGGTGTATTTCCTATTTTACCATCGAGTTGAAAGAAAACATCCCTGCAAGCTTCAAAGGCCAATTTGAGAATTGGATCTTTGGCTGCGACATTTGCCAAGATGTATGCCCTTGGAACCGATTTAGCCAGCCCCACACTGAAAAAGCTTTTGACCCTCACCCCGACTTAGAGAATATGGGCCCTTCCGAGTGGAAAGAAATAACCCGGGAGGTTTTCAATGATCTTTTTAAAAAATCGGCGGTGAAACGAACGAAGTTCGAGGGGTTAAAACGGAATATCAGTTTCCTGCAAACGTGAGTTGATATAAAATAGGGCTAGGTTAAAGCGTAAAGAAGATCCCTTTGTGATTCTTTGAGCTTTGGTGCTTTGGTGGCGAAGCTTCCCCTGCCATTAAGACGCAAATGCACTAAGGCTCACTAAAATTACCAGCCAAAACTGTCCCGGATAACTTCAAAGTGATAAAGGGTTATCGAGTTCCAATGATGATAACCGACATACTCCTGTAAGCGATTCAAAAGGACACCACGGAACCGGTTTTCTCCGAACGTATGGTAAACGGCTATACCTACTTAGTAAAATTTAAGCCTGTGAATAAATATCATCCCTCCTCATGGGAAACTAAGAAGTGTGAAAATGAATAGGGCTTTGATCATAACTCGTCAATCTTTGGTTGAAAAATTATTAATCCTCAAAGACTGTAAGCTTTCAAATTCAACCTTTCTCAATGTTTTTCAACAGGCAGTTATTTTCTAGGTCTTATCTTCCCGGTTTCAAGAGCTTGATCTAGTATTAAGTTAAGTGTCACTAGACGGTTAGCTATTTTTTCCAATACCGTTCTTAAAGTCGGCAGTTGGCAATGAGCAATCGGCACCCCCCTATCTTTTTGCCTACTGCCTTTTGCCTATTGCCCACTGATCAATACCTCGAACATAGATCAACCTGTACCCGTTGTGTCATTGGAGGCTTAACTTAACACTAGGACTACTTTGCCAGGTTTAAATAATGGATAATGAGGTTTTAGTTTCAAACCTTGTGCCAGCAAGCTGTAAAGGATGGGGGATCCACATCCTGTTCTAAATCTATCCAAAACCTATACCTAAGAACGTCATTCCTTACTTTCTAACCTCGTCATTCCTTGCCGCCCGTGTGTTGGGCTAGGCGTGACAAGGAATCTGTGAAGTCGTGAAACGAAAACCCAGGACACTTAAAAAATAGGTTCATGTTC
>JANQLQ010000304.1 GCA_028280565.1 Fulvivirga sp. | reverse complement strand
ACGAGCATAGCCATAGTTACATAAGTCTTTTTGCAACGCAGAGATCCCGCAAAAGATACCCCGGATTGGCCGTTATTTGAGGCTTGACATGACACTAGTGTCGTGTCAACCCTCAAATGATGGGTAAGGCGGCCGTAGATTTTGTGGAAGGTCAAGGCGCAAAAAACGCGCATAGCCATAGCTATGTAAGGCTTTTTGTAACACAGAGATTCCGCAAAAGATACCCCGGATTGGCCGTTATTTAAGGGTTGACAAGACACTAGCCTCAAGAGCGTTCCACCTCTTCTTTAAGCTTTTTTTCCTCGATGATATACGAAATTCCCAAACCCATACCTCCGAAAATGAAGATCATGGAAAAATAGGCTACCTCTTCCATGTAGAAGGCCGAGTCTAAAAAGTATCCTATGAGCAAGCCTACTCCTACGCCCATTAAAAGTAATGAAAAACGTAAGGGGCCGTTGGTATTACGCTTGGGCCGAGCAAACTCCTTGATTTCCCCCGGGTGTATTCCCTTTTCGATCATTCCCATGCGCTCTTCGTTCTCGAACTTCCTGAGGTAAATGATCATGATCACCCCTGCTACAATTGCAATAATGGGAATGAATACGGCTATTATTTCTACATCCATTTTATTTGAGTTTTAATTTCCGAATAACTTTTGCCCATTGGACAAGGTTCAAAGCCCAGGGGTTACAGGGAACATAAAAAAATCTTCCACAGGGCGGTTCATGAACAGCCGTTACGGTTTTTTCAAATTTACCTGTAACTTGTTAAACAGAAGTAGCGTCCAACGAACGTGGATCATATTAATGATGACATAATCGTCGACAGGATATTGGGTGGTGAAGAGGAGCTATACAAAATCCTTATAGATAAATACAAGCGTTTTGCATTTACGCTGGCCTACAATATCTTAAATAACAGCGAAGAGGCAGAAGAGGCGGCACAGGATAGTTTTATTAAAGCATTCCGGGCGTTGGCTAAGTTCAATCGGCAGGCCAAATTTTCCACCTGGCTTTACCGGATCGTCAGTAATACAGCCATTACCTACGGCCGGAGGAATAAAGTAAAAAAGGAAGATATAGAGCTGGCCAAAAATATATCCACGGCGCCGGCACAAAACCTGGAAAAACAAGATCAACAGCGATTCCTCCACCAAGGATTATCCCGGCTGGGTGAGCAGGATAGGCTGGTGATATCTTTGTTTTATCTTAAAGAATTATCGTTAGAAGAAATAGCGGGAATAATGGATATAAAAGCGAGCCTGGTCAAGGTTAAATTGCATAGAGCCAGGAAACGGTTAGCCAATCAAATGCAACTCCTCTTACGTGAAGAAGCCTTAAATTTGTAACTATGGAGAAATTCGAAGTAACGGACGAAATATTATTCGATTATATTGACGGGACTTTGTCACCGGGACAAAAAGAACGGGTAGACGGTGTTTGTGAAAAGGATGAGAAACTCCGAAAAAGACTGGCCGAGCTACAAAAGCTAGACCTTATGCTGTCACAAACGACAGGTACTCCTTCACCCACCTTTACCGACACCGCCTGGCGCCGTTTGCAACCTGCTGCTGGCCGCACCTCTAAATATGGGTTCAACAGCCTATTTCTCCTCCTGGGTGTGGTTATTACCGTGATCATAGGTTCATTGTATATTCCTGACGGTGTAGTTGAAATGGATCTCGCCTGGGTATTCGAGCCTACGGAAAACTACATAAAAACCCCGGAAATAGACTTGACCCAGGGTATCGACTTGAAAGTGTTGACCCAAGGCATGTTATTCAGCTTGGTGATCTTAGCCCTGTTGTTCTTGGATAAAGCCTTGCTCAGACCTTATTTTAAGAAGAGGAGGGCTATGATCAGTGGGTTATGATATTTGCTGTGAGGAATTACCTGTGGGATGAATGGACACGATAAATAATTTTCGCCATCAACCAAGGACATTACCCTCTTCAAACGAAAATCACTTCTTTTTCTTCTTTAGTTTCCCCTCTTTTATATCCCTCATGAAGTTTGACCAGCGAATGGGGTTCAGGAAATTATTCGGGGGCACCTCCCGGTGCAGCTCGTATAAGCGGTTATACCGCATTTGATCATAATAATATTCATACAGTCGCTCCTCCTTGACGGTCTCTTTAATATCACGTTGTACCTCGAAGACCAGGTCATCCATATTTCGTTTTGGCTTGATGTCCAAGAAAGCTTTCTTAAAGTTATCCATGGTAGGCCAGGGAAATACCAGCACCTCTTCTAGCAGTACGGTCTCCTTTCTCATTAGCTGGATCAGCGAATACTGCGATCCTTTGGAGTCGAACGGCATGACGAACACCGCTTCTTTGTATCCTACCGAGCTGAACGCCAGTGTATCCCCGGGGTTGATGAATATCGAAAAATAACCGTTGTTATCACTGGAAGTACCGTACTGGGTACCTTTGACACGAATGTTGACATAAGGCAGCTCCTTCCTATCGTCGGCATCCACCATTACCCCGACCACACGGACAGGATCTATTCCAATCTGCTGGGCCTGCACAGGCCCCATTAACACCCACCAACTTCCGAAAACAAGAAGGGCTATCTTTTTCATTTGTGGTTCCAATCATACTGGTCTAACGACTCCAAGCATACTCCTAAGAGCTGGATACTACCTTCGATATCTTTTTTATGTGCCATTTCTATTACCTGGTGAAGATGCCGTGTAGGAATGGAAACTGCCCCCGAGATAGCGCCGTTTTTACCCATACGCTGGATGCCGGCGGTGTCAGTGCCCCCAGCGGTAAGTAATTCTGGCTGCCATTTGATCTTTGCTTTGTCCGCAACCTGTTTCATATAGTCTACCATGCGGTAATCGCAAATGGTCATAGCGTCCATGATCTTAATGGCCGTTCCTTCGCCTAAAGCAGTCACTTGCTCATGGGGCTGGGCACCCGGAAGATCGTAGGCGATCGTGGTATCTAAGCCAAACCCGAAATCGGGATTGATCGTGTGGGCGGCTACATTGGCCCCGCGTATGCCCACCTCTTCCTGTACGGTAAACACACCGTACACGTCATAAGGCACCGTTTTGAGCTGGCGTAATGTTTCGATCAACACGAATACGGATACCCTGTTATCAATGGATTTACAATTGACGCAGTCTCCCATTTCGATCAATTCCCGCTCACGTGTAATGGGGTCTCCTATGCTGATCACCTCCTCTACCTTTTCCTTGGGCATGCCAAGGTCCACGTAATAATCTGTGATCTTGGGCATTTTACCGCGCTCTTCCGGGGTCATGACATGGATGGGTTTTGTGCCCATTACCCCTATTAGGTCTTTCTTTCCATGGATGATCACTCGCTGTGCGGTAAGTGTTTTGGGATCAAACCCGCCGAGTGTTGTAAACCTTACAAAGCCCTTGTCGTCAATATGCGTTACAATGAACCCTATTTCGTCCATGTGGGCGCCAACCATTGCCTTTTTTTCACTGTTTTGTCCCTTTTTTACAGCGATGACATTTCCCATATTATCCACTTCCAAACTATCCACCAGGGGCTCCACCTCCTTGATGACCAAATTCCTGATCCTGCTCTCATAGCCCGGTACGCCCGGCGCTTCACATATTTTCTTTAGCAATTTTACGTTCACACCCATGGATTCTTTATTTATTAAGGTCAATATTATCCAAAAAAGATCAAAATGGCTTTAGGAATACTTTACAATTTGAGCCTAACTGTTTTTTGACTTGAAAACCGGTTTAAGTGGGTTGTAAATCCGTTAGGATCAGCTTTAACTGTCAATAGTGAACACAAACTGACTAAAGCATATTAAGAGCAACACTCGCATGAGCTGGGCTAGGACTGTTTTTTCACATTCAATGATTTGATAAATAGGAATTTGACGATAAAGGAGCCTGTTGGATACCCTCATCAAAAACAAAAAACCTTCTTATCGTCATTCCTGCCAGCCTTGCAGGGTGAACGATGCGGGAGAGCAGCCCCATTGGGATTCCTACGGAAGAATCTGTGAAGTCGTGAAACGAAAACCAAGTACATTCAAAAAAAGGTTCACGTTCAACGACCCAGCAGATTCCGGCTCTCACACAAACCTACCTCCTAACCACCGGCCGGAATGACGATAAAGAAGGCTGTTCTTAAAGTCAGCAGTTGGCAAAAAGCAATCGGTAACCCTATATTTTTTGCTTACTGCCCTTTGCCGATTGCCGACGGATCGAGAACCTTTCAATACCTCAAACGCATTCATCCTGCACCCGATACGTCACCTAAAAACTATCCGTTCAAACGGCTACAGTCGCTTGGCTCCCTAGCCGAGTGACGGCTATCGCTCGGCCTCCGACCGGCGTAAGATCGATCACTGACCGCGTAGCCCTTGTGCGATAACCGGCCGGGAGGCCTTAAGGATAGTCGTCACTCGCGAAACGCGATAGCCGTCAGGTTAAGGACTTCCCAGCGCAACCCCTAACCCCTAAAGGGGCAATCCATCGCGCATTTGGTCTCCTTAATCCTGAATGGGCGGCCCAACGCTCGGGGTGGCAGGTCCCTTTAGGGAATTAAAGGGTGAGGGAAGGACTAAAACCTCTTAACCTGACGGCTATGGCGAAACGCTAGCGACTGTTTTTCGATGGCTAAAATAGAAAATTGCCGATTGCCGACGGATCGAGAACCTTCCAATACCTCAAATACACTCATCCTGTACCCGATACGTCACCTAAAAACGAGTAGCTCAAACCCAATTCTGCTTCCGGGCTTCTTTAAGCAGATCTTCTTTATCAATGGGTATTACCCCGATATGCTCACACACTAACCCTCCTCCAAGATTGGATAAGGCCGCTATCAAAAATGGAGATAAACCTAACGCCAGGCACAAGGCCGCGATACTGATCACTGTGTCTCCCGCGCCGGATACATCAGCGATCTCCCGTATATGGGCCGACAGCAAATGACTTTCTCCCTCAAGGCTGATCAGGACCCCTTGGGATGAAAGGGTAATAAGCGCACCCCGGATAGGCATAATTTTTTGCAGGCTTTGAATGCCATTTTCCAATTCTTGCCGCCCCGGGCTGACCAGGTCTATTTTGAGCCCTTCGCGCAGCTCTTTCAAGTTAGGCTTGAAGAGCGTTACCCCGGCATAGTTCAAAAAATTACGTTTTTTGGGGTCTACCACGGTAGGTATATCATGTTCTTTTGCCAGCGCCACTACCTTTTCGATAAGCGTTTTGGAAATGACACCTTTGTCATAATCTTCAAAGATCACTACATCGGCCCCAGGGAGTAAGGAGGCTATCCTCTCCCATAGTTCATTTTCCTGTGGCACTGAAAGCTGCTGATCTGTTTCTTCGTCTACACGTACGACATGCTGATGCCCGCTGATCACGCGGGTTTTCACCGTGGTAGGTCTATCTTCACTGGTGACAATCCCAATGCTGGAGATGTTCCTTTTCTTTAGCAATTCATTGAACCGGTCGCCGGCCAAGTCAGTCCCAATCACCGAGCACAGCAGGGGTTCTGCGCCGAGGGCCTGTACATTTAGCGCCACATTGGCGGCGCCTCCCAGCCGGTAGTCCCTTTTGCGAACCCGTACCACGGGCACCGGGGCCTCCGGCGAGATGCGGTCCACATCTCCCCAGGTATAGGCGTCCATCATCACATCCCCTATGATCAACGCTTTTAACTTGCTGAAGTCTTGGAATACTTGGTCTATGCTCACGAGAGAGATTACGACAGGGCTTCCAGCGCCGTTTTGATCCGTTTCAATGCTTCCCTGAGGTCTTCTTCCGATGCAGCATAGGAAAGCCGCACACAATTGGGATCTCCAAATGCAGCTCCAGGAACTAGTGAAACGTGCGCTTTCTCTAAAATATACATGCAAAAATCATTTGAGTCTCTCACTTCCATACCTGCCGCAGACTTTCCAAAATAGCTACTTATATCGGGGAAAAAGTAAAAGGCTCCTTGCGGAAAATTGGATCTAACCCCCGGGATCTCCTGCAAAAGCTCGTAAACAAGAGCTCTCCGGCTCTCGTAAGCCTTTGCCATTTCGAAAGTGGGTGCCAGGTCCGAAGTAATGGCCGTAAGGGCTGCCCTTTGTGCGATAGAACAGTTAGCAGAGGTGAACTGCCCTTGTATCTTTGCACAGCCTTTTGCCAGCCATTCCGGCGCAGCAATGTATCCTACCCGCCAGCCTGTCATAGCAAAACCTTTGGCAAAACCATTGACTGTGACGGTCCTTTCCAACATACCCGGTAATGAGGCTATACTCACCTTCTCCCCGGTATAATTGATATGTTCGTAGATCTCGTCAGCGATGACCATGACCGGGTCATGGGATCTCACTACCCCGGCTATGGCTTCCAATTCCGCTTTTGAAAAAACCGAACCGGTAGGATTGCAAGGTGAAGAAAAAATGACTGCCTTGGTACGACCTGTAATGGCTTGTTGCAATTGCTCGGCAGTGGCCTTAAAGTCATTCTCTATGGAACCTTCAATAAATACAGGTGTACCGCCTGCCAGCTGTATCAATGCCGTGTAACTCACCCAATAGGGCGAAAAGACTATGACCTCATCCCCGGGGTCCACCAAGGCCTGCATAACGTTAGCAATGGACTGCTTGGCGCCGTTGGAAACAACGATATTGGCAGCCTTGCAGGGGATGTTATTCTCTTCTTGCAGTTTACTGGCTATGGCTTCCCTAAAGTCTTGGTAGCCCGGCACAGGGGGGTAAGCGAAGTATTTGCCTTCGTCAATTGCTTTTTTGGCACCTTCCTGGATGTGTTTCGGGGTCTTGAAGTCAGGTTCGCCAAGGCTAAGGCTGATGACATCAATGCCTCTTGATTTGAATTCACGCGCTTTTGCGGCCATGGCTATGGTAGCCGATTCGGCCATGCTCGTAACACGGTCAGAAAGTTGAAAGGTCAATGTTTCGCTCATTTTAATGTTGTTATGATTTCAAAATTAGATATTTCTGGGAACTACCTGCAAATCGTCTTACAATTAAATGTCGAAACCGGGATTAGAAATGTAACCCGGGGGCAGCTCAGCCCGGGGCATGAGCAGTAGAAGCGCACCTTTAAGCGTTTTTTGAAGGTTATAATGTACCCGAATAATTTGTGAATGACCTAGGCTCACGTTTCGCAACTTCACAACGTAAAATGTCAAAATAGGGCTAGATTAAATCATAAAGAAGATCCCTTAGTGATTCTTTGCGTCTTAGTGCCCTTTGTGGCTAGGAAGCTTCGCCACCAAGACGCAAATGCACAAAGGTTCTCCAAACTTACGCGCCAAAACTACCCCGGGTAACATCAAAGTGATAAATGAGTATCGAGTCCATGTTCACAAGTTTTAGTATTCAAGAAACAATTAAAATACCTTTTTCCTATTCGAACTCTTTCTACCTTAATGAAACTAAGCATCCAACCAACTTTTAAAAGAAGAGGCCTTCAAACGACTGACCGTTACATTTTCCAAAATAGGGGGGGTCAGCTTAACACTCAATTTTCCTCCAAATTGATTTTCAATTCTTTGAATTGCGTTGATGTTAATAATACAGCCCCTGTTCACCCTGAAAAAGATTTCCATATCCACTTGCTTTTCGATTTTTTCCACCGTCAGGTCTAACATATGTTGTTCACCCGAAAACAATACGATAAATGTAGCACGATCTTGGATATAGAAGTACGCTATGTCATTGGCGTCCACTTTAAAATAGGAAGTCGGCCCTGAAACCAAAAACCGCTTCCTAAATCTCTTTTTTCCGGTTTGTAGTGTTTCTAACAGTTCGTTGTAATCAAATTTTTCATTGCCTAAAGCCAGCCTGTGGTGAAAATTTTCAAATTTTATAATGGCATGAAGCAATCTTTCTTCTTTTATGGGCTTTAAGAGGTAGTCGATACTATTTACTTCAAAGGCCTGGATTGCATATTCATCATATGCCGTAGTAAAAATGACCATACTCTCTACTTTCACTTTTTCAAAAATTGAAAAGCATATACCATCGGTCAACTGGATATCCATAAATATGAGATCAGGAGCAGGATTATTCTTTAGCCACCTGACCGTTTCTTTTACGCTTTCAAAGGATCCTGTTATTTCCCACCACGGCCTGGCCGCTTTCACCATGTCATGCAGCAACCTGCTATTATGCCGCTCGTCTTCCAGTATGATTACTTTCATGGCTCTCCTAAGTTTATCTATAAAAGGGGCACGGTTACTTTAAATTTATCGTTTTCATCTTCGATCATTATTTCTTGGTGCGTGAGCAGCTGGTATCGCTTGACCAAGTTCCCTAAGCCTATTCGTGAAGAATAGGAGGATTCTTTACGCTGCAAGCAATTCTCCACCGACACAAAACCATTGTTAGAATAAATGTCAACTTTCAAGGGCGTATCTTTACTGGCCACATTGTGCTTGACCGCGTTCTCCACTAAGAGCTGCAATGTCATAGGCGCTATTTTTTTATCAAACGCTGCGGCATCAACATTTAAACTGGCCTGAAGGCCTTCACCCAGGCGCTCCTTGTGCAGACCAATATAGGCATCTATGAAATCATATTCCTCTTTAAAGCTGACCACCAGTTTATCTTTACTTCTTAAGACGTACCGGTAGACATCAGTGAAATTTTCGGTGAATTTCACGGCCGCACTGCGGTCGTACACGATCAGCGATTTAAGTACACTGAGATTATTGAAAAGGAAATGTGGGTTCAATTGGTCTTGCAGCAAGCCATAGTCCATTTTTAACTTTTCCTGCTCAAGTTCATGGATATGGTGCTGGGCATTCATCCATTTGCTCGTTAACCTGGCCAGCGATAGCGTACTTGAAAACAATGTAACGAACACCAGTCCAAGCGCTATGGCAATGTAAAAAATGGGTTCACTTATTTCCTCTTCGGGGTGAGTCAGGTACGCGAGATATTCTACAAAATGGTATACAAAAACGGTCAAAAGTATGTTCAGTGAAAACTGGAGGAGTATGCGTTGCCTAGGTTTCTTGGAGATCGGCAAAAAAGGTTCTAGGACATGATCCATGACCACCTGGGCTTCGCTTAACAAGTTAAAAGCAAGCATAACAAGCAAGTAATCCAAGAGAACCGGCGGTGTCATGTCACCGGTGTTACGATCTGCATGGACCATAAATCTTATGGCCAGCAACCCCACAATACTAGCGACTGCGAACCGGGTCAGGATAGCCGGTAAACTATACTTCGGAAGCTGGTTTTGGATGATCTTTTCCTTATACTTTCGGGTATCTAGCATCTTGTACATTATTTAACCTATAACGATATAAAAGGCCAGCGCTCACCCTATTCACAGGGCTGACCTACCTGGATCACACCGCGGGGAGCCCTTCATTTATCTCATTAAGAAAACAACAGGACAAAGACATTGATATTCGTATTCAACAGGTCTCCTAATCCATTTCATTCGGCACCAATTCCCCGGTCACTCTCTCCCATTTGGTTTTTAGAACATTGTACCGGGCAGTGGCATTGATCCATTGAACATTGGCATCTTGCCAATCTGCCTGTGCATTTAATAAATCTGAAGTGGTATTTAAACCTACTTCAAAGCTAGCCTCGACCTCTTCTAAACTCTCTTGCGCTTCTTTTATGCTTTTTTCGGCGATCAAGATCACTTCGTAAGCTTCCTCTATTTCTACCTTGGTACGAAATACCTCTAAGTTCACTAAGTCACCGGTGTTCTCCAATTCTGTCCTATTTTGTTTCACCTCGAGCTCTGCCGCTTGTTGCTTATACTTGGCCTGTCCCCAATGGAATATTGGGATCTTCAGTTGTGCCGCGATCATCGGGTTATGGGTCATTGACTCGGTGATATTGTCATAGCTGGAGAAGTAACTCGCATTTACACCGATTTGTGGCAAGTAGTCGGCGTTGACCACCTTTTTTTCATATTCCGAGATCACCAGTTGCTTTTCCAGCACCTTTAACTCTGCCCGGTTTGCCAAAGCCGTCTCCACACCGTTTTCCAAGTCGAACAACGAGGAGGGCGCAAGTGCAGGATAATCAATTTCCAGGGGAGTGTTCAAATCCTGTCCTAGCACCTGGTTAAGCCTGATTTTGGCTATTTTAAGTTGATTTTTAGCTCTTACCAGGTCTAATTCGACCTCATTTTTGCGGACACTTACCTTGAGTTTTTCACTGGCAGGCTGTAGCCCTACCTCGTACATGTCATTCATTTGCTCCTCGAGTTCCAGCAGCATTTCTGCATATTTCTCGGCAAGCTCAATGGTGGCTTTGATCATTACCACGTCCCAGAATACTTGGTCTGTTAGTTCAATGATCTCGGCGTATTTTAAGTCAAAGCTGTACCTGGCAATATCCACCGCGGCATCGGCCTGCTTATTGACGTGCCTGATCTTACCCCCCATATAGACCGGCTGGGAAACGGTAAAATCCGTATAAGCAATCGATAGATTGTCCGAAGGCAGGGACAAGCCCGGGGACCAAACGTCACTAGTACCGGAATAATCGCCACGCTGGGCCGCTTGTTCACTTTCAGCGGTAGGGAGAAAGGCACCTCCCGGCAGATCAAGGTCATTGAACAGGAAAAGGTTGATAAGATTCGCATTGGCATCTATCCCGGGCAAGTAGGAAGTCCGGGCGGCCTTTTGATTGACCAGCGATTCCGCTTTTTGATACCTCGTTTTCTGTAGTTCCTTGTTATGGGCTACAGCCCGCTTCCTGCATTCTGTCAGTGTCAGCACTTCTTGCCCTAAAGACATGTGGGCCCACACTAAACTTAAAGTTATAAGAATTGCTTTTCTCATTGTTTTCGATGTTACTAATGCCATACTTGTTGAAATAGTCTCCTTAACTTTAAAATGACCTTACCCATAGGATCAGCCTATGCATTCTTTTTGGACAGTCCCGAAGTATCTACCCTGAACAACACGGCGTATAGTACCGGCACCACGAAAAGGGTGATCACCGTACCCAGCAGCAACCCGAATATAATGGTGATGGCCATGGACTTGAACATGACATCGAACAGCAGCGGAAGCATCCCCAGCATAGTGGTAGCAGACGCCAGCAGAACAGGAAGCATACGGGAAACAACGGCGGATAAGATGGCCTCATGTCGAGGTTGCCCACTTTTGATGTTAAGATTGATCTCATCCAATAACACGATCGTATTTTTTGTCATCATACCTATGAGCCCCAAGGCCCCGATGATCCCTATGAAGTTGAAAACGCCACCGGTGGTTACGAAACCCACCACGATGCCGATCAATACAAAGGGCAGGATCATAAAAATGATCAAAGCTTGTTTGATGTTATTGAATAGAGCAATAACTATGATCAGCATAAGTCCCATGGCCAAGGGCAGGTTGCCAAACAGGTTGGCTTGAGATTTTTGCTCATCCTCACCCGTACCTTTCCAATCTATGGAATACCCTAGGGGTAATTCGATTGCATTAATAGCGGGCCTGAGCTTCTCCTCTAGGTCAACGGTCAGGACCCCGGGAATGGGGTCACATTGGGCGCGGATGGCCCTTTGCCCGTTGTACCGGAAGATCTCATCTTCTTCCCACTTCACTTTCACTTGCTCAGTCACCTTGGCTAAGGGAACACTGTTTTGACCTTGCTGTCCCCAAACGGGTATATTGTCCACCTTGTCTATCTCGACCCCTATTGGCTTTTTAAGCTTTAACTGCACGAGCAGGTCTTCGTCCCCATCATACATCTGGCCCACGGGCAAGCCATTGGTAGCCACTGCTATGGCGCGTGCTACATCCCGGCGTGAAACTGCCACTTTGCTGGCCTGCTCCACCACATATTCGGGTGTCATTACCTTTACCTTATTCTTCCAGTTATCGGTAATGGAAGTAGCGCCAGGTTCATTGTGCATGATCTCCTTGGCTTGCCGAGCCAGCTCTCTCAAGACCGCCGGGTCCGGCCCGGAAAATTGCACTTCTATTTCATATTCCGTAAAAATAGGCGCGTAGGTCTTTTTTCTTGCCTGGGCTCCCGGGAAACTCTTTTCCAAGTATTTGACGATCTTGTCCCCCACTACGACAGAAGCGTCATAGTCTTCTACGTCGATGATCAGCTCCCCGTAATGTGCCCCGCCATTATTGACGGGCCGTATTAAAGTATATCTTGCCGGGGTACGGCCTACTGCTGCGGTTACATTGATCACCTCATCCCAGCTCATAAGCTCCGTACTGATCTCCTCCAAGTCATCCTGTACCGACTGGATGTCAGTACCTTTCGGCAGTTTGTATTCCACATAAAATTGGTTGTAATCCAGCACCGGCATAAACTCGAACTTGACAAACTGGAATGAAAATATGGATGCCACTAAAACGATAAGGGATGCCCCTAAGAAAATCGTTTTATGCCAGAGCACCCAGCTGGCCATTTTCTTGAACCTTTGATAAAAGGGTGTGTCGTATGGGTCTTTAGTTTGGTTTTTCCTGCTTTTTGACAAGCCATTTTTATAAAAAAGTGAAGCCATGTATGGAGTCTGTACCATGGCAAACAGCCAGCTTAAAAAAAGCGAAATAGCCAGTACACTAAATAAAGAACTCAAATACTCCCCGGTAGAGTCAGGGGACAATGCCAAGGGCATGAAGGCCAGTATGGCAATGGCGGTAGCCCCCAGCAAGGGTAGGGCCGTTTTTTTCACCGTAGCCGTAAATACCTTGGTGCGATCTTGCCGGTTTTTCAACCCGATCAATATCCCGTCAGCCACTACGATAGAATTGTCTACCAACATCCCCATGGCAACGATGATCGCGGCTAGTGATATTCGCTGCAATTGGATATCGAAAACAGCCATAACGATAAACGTAGCCAGTATGGTAAAAAGCAAACCGCTGGCAATGAGTAAACCGGATCGCATCCCCGTGGCGAAAAGTAATACGACGATCACGATCGCTATGGACTGCAGTAGGTTGACTACAAACCCATTGATAGAGTATTTGACCCGGCCCGGTTGTGAAAAGATACTATGTACCGCTATCCCCGCCGGCAGTGTTTGCTCTAACTCTTGTAATCGTTCATCAAACCGCTCTCCTACGTCGATCACATTGACACCACTTTCCATGGAAAGCGCCAAGCTAATGGCGCGTTTACCATTATACAGCAGGCCTTCTTGCTTGGGTTCATAAAAAGAGCGTTTTATTTCCGCAATATCGCCTAGCTTAAAATTTCCACCCCTAGGCACCTGGACGAGGATATTCTCAATTTCTTCTATGCTCGAATACTTACTTCCCACCGTTAGCCTCACCCGTTCGGTCCCTGTTAAAATGCTGCCGGGGTCTACCACCTGCCCATGGTCTTGTACGGCATTTACAATGTAGGTCGGGTTAATACTCAGGTCCGCTAGCTCTTCAGCTGAAATGTTGATGTCTACTGCTTCTAGCTGGCTTCCAAATAGCTCGACTCTCTTCACTCCTTTTATTTCGAGCAATTCTCTTCGCAAAAGGTCTACATAATCAAACAGCTCTTTGTAGGTATACCCCTCGCCTGTCACGGCTGCAAATATGCCGTACACGTCTCCAAAGTCATCGTTCACCATAGGCGCCCTGGCGCCCTGCGGTAATTGCGGCCTCACATCGTTGACCTTCCTGCGCAGGTAGTCCCACATCTGTGGCATTTGCCGGGTGGTTATTTTCTCATCGATGTTTACCGTTATTTCGGAGTACCCGGGCATAGAGCGAGATTCTATGTCATCGATGTTCTCCATTTTTTGAATGGCTTTTTCTAAAACATCCGTTACCTCAAGTTCAACCTCATGGGCCGTGGCGCCCGGGTATTGGGTAATGACCAAGGCTGACTTGATCGCCACTTCGGCATCTTCTAACTTCCCTATCCTGAGATAAGAGAGTACTCCCCCCAGTACCACCCCGACTAAGAGTGTATTCAAAAGGGCTTTGCGGTTCAGTAGCTTGTCTAACATTATAAGAGTCCTCCTACGTTTGTTTTTGAGGGTTGATCAATGGGGATGACGCGCTGTTCTTCAAAGAGATAATAAACTCCTGCGGATACGATCATTTCCCCCGGTTCAATGCCACGGACAACTTCTACGCGGCCGCCCGTTGCGATCTTTTTTACTTCCACCTCCCTCTTTCGGATGCTTTTGGCCAAGGTGTCATACACCCATACATAATCCCGATCGTTTTCATGGAATACTGCGCCTGAAGATATGTTTACCAAATAGTTTTCATTCTTGATATGCACCATTACTTCTGCCGACATGCCCGGGTATATCTCCCAGTCACGGTCATTTTGCAAAACGTATTTCACTTCAAACAGCCCGTCTTCTTTCGCTTTTTCGCCTATGCTGGATATTTTCACCGGGACCCGGGTCACGTTGGCATTTTTCACCGTGACATAGCTTTCCTTTGCCTCCTTAATTTTAAGCAGCTGGCTTTCCGAAACATTGATCAAAACCTCGAGCACGGATAAGTCTATGATCGATACGATAGGTTGGCCGGCAGAAACGGTCTGAAAATTTTCCGCGAATTTTTCGTGGATGTACCCAGTTATAGGGGATCGTAACTTGGTATCCTTAAGCTGGTTCTTGGTGTTTTCGAAGGCTGTTTCAGCCGTGAGATAGCCCGATTCAACTTTTTCAAACGAATTCTCAGGCACCTTTTTTCTTAAAAACAGTTCTTTGTACCGCTTGTATTCGCCCTTCAATTGCTCATATTGCGCTTTTGCGGATTGCAAGTTCAACAGGTAATCGCGATCATCAATGGCCGCAATCATTTCCCCTGTTCTTACACGATCTCCCTCTTTAAGGGTAAACGATACTAAGGGTCCTCCTACACGAAAGGAAAGGGAGGTTAGGCTTTTCTCCTTGATCCTTCCATTGAATAGGAGTCTTTCTACTTGTTGTCCACCTTTTACCTGTTCTATTTTTACATATTTAGTGGTTCCTGATTGCTGGTCGTCGGAGGCGTTATTACAACTGAAAACCCCGATAAACAAAATAAAAAAAGGCACTCTACATAAGGTCATAGTCGCTTCTGTTAGCATTATACTTGACCAAAATTACGGGGCGGCACAGGTCAATGAGCCATAAAAGAAGTGATACAAACGCAAAATGACTGTTTTTGTGTTTGAAATGATCTAACCGTTGTGCCAGGTGTTTCTCCTAACCTGGACTCATTAAAAAAAATGGCCGTCATCCCGGGCTGGTGGTTGTGAGAGGGCTCATTGTGAGAGCCGGGATCTGCCATGTCGTAGAACAGAAGCTACTCCCCGGTTGAAAGACTGTGAGCGTATGCTAAACCTTATTTTAAGACTAGGCGACAATGATTTCAAATCGAACTAGGGTTAGTAAAGAATATCCCTTTGTGATTCTTTGAGCTTTAGTGCCTTCGTGGCTGGGGAAGCTTCGCCAGCAATGCACAAAGGGCCACCAAGCTTACTCGACAAAACTACCTGGACAACATCAAAATGATTAATGGTGATCGAGTCCAGGTTTTGAGGAAGATCTCTTTGGGTTTTTTTGAGCTTTATAGCCTTTGGTAATTATCGGGGTGGACTAGAAAGCTTCGCTACCACAAATGCATTAAGTGTCGACAAGCGTCTTAAGCAACTTTTTTAATCCCTGTGGTAGGTAGTTCTGCTCAATATACTTCTGCCTAGCGTGATCTCATCAGCATATTCTAATTCTCCGCCAATAGGGATCCCTCGCGCTATGGTGCTGATCTCAAGGTTGAATTCTGAGAGTTTTTTGGTCAGGTAAAAAGCCGTGGTATCTCCTTCCATGGTCGGGCTAAGAGCGAAAATGATCTCTTTAACCTGTGCGCCGGGTTCTTTTATTCGCCTTAAGAGCTGCTCTATGTTCAATTCTGCCGGGCCTACTCCTTCTATAGGCGAGATCACTCCTCCTAGCACATGGTAAAGTCCTTGGTACTGAGCTGTATTTTCAATGGCGAGCACATCCCGGGTATCTTCCACTACGCAGATGATGGAGCGGTCTCTCCGGTGCGACTGGCATACTTGGCAGAGATCGGCATCGGAAATATTTTGGCACTCTCTACAATACCGGGTCTTGGACCTCAGGTCGTTTAAAGATTCTGTAAGGGCATATGTAGTGTTTTCATCCTCTTTCAAGAGGTGTAATACTAGCCTGAGGGCGGTCTTTTTACCAATACCGGGTAATCTTGAAATTTCATTCACCGCGTTCTCCACCAATTTTGAAGGGTACTCCATATCTTCCAAAGATAAAAATAATACGTGGTGAATGGATATTACGAAGAGCCTTCTTTTTAGAGCAAGCGAAGACGGACAACCTTGAAGGGCTGTAACAGCATAGGAGAGGTCGATGCAGTAATCAGACTACCCGGGCATCGATACCTGCATCGCAGATAGCTTCTTGCATCGGCTTGAGAAACTTAAATTCCCCTTTTTTTACAGAACATTTGCCTTTGTAATGGATGATCATAGCACATTGTTCCGCTTGTTCCGCCGAATGTTTGCAAACTCGAATGAGGGTATTGATTACATGATCGAAAGTATTCACGTCATCGTTGAATACCATCAGATCCTTTACATCGGTTACATCTACCTCCTCCAGTAGCTCTACCAGTTCGTCTTCTTTGTATCCGAATGACAGTACCATTTGTCAAAAGTAAAAAAAAATCCCAAATTTAAAAGTCACTTAATACTCTATGGATGCATATTTAGTAGTTACCATTGTCTCGGCGTATTTTTTACTGCTTATTTTTATTTCAATACTCACTTCAAGAAAAACTGACTCCAAAACCTTTTTCACTGCTAATCGTCAATCGCCCTGGTACCTCGTGGCTTTTGGGATGATCGGGGCCTCGCTATCAGGGGTAACTTTTATCTCGGTCCCCGGGTGGGTGGCTGATACCCAGTTTGCCTACATGCAAATGGTATTGGGGTACTTACTGGGCTACCTGGTGATAGGAACGGTACTTATGCCCTTGTATTACAGGCTCAACCTTATTTCGATCTACGGCTACCTCGAGGACCGTTTCGGCACCTGGTCTTATAAGATCGGGGCTTTTTATTTCCTAGTCTCTCGCGTGGTGGGCTCTTCTTTCAGGCTTTTCCTGGTGGCGGGAGTACTCCAGTTAGCCCTCTTCAACGAATGGGGCATCCCTTTCAGCGTAACGGTACTCGTGACCATAGCACTGATCTGGCTGTACACATTCCAGGGAGGTATTAAAACGATCGTATGGACGGATACCCTGCAAACCCTCTTTATGCTCTTGGGGGTAATAGCGGTCATTTACCTGGTGGGGCAAGACCTTGACCTGGATGCCCGGGGAATGATCCATGTCATCAAGGAAAGTGAGTATTCCCAAATTTTCTTTTGGGACTGGAAAATCGACACAAATTTTTACAAACAGTTTTTTGCCGGGGCGTTCATTGCTATCGTGATGACGGGGCTTGACCAGGATATGATGCAAAAAAACCTGACGTGTAAGAATATCGGGGAGGCTCAAAAAAACATGTTTTGGTTCTCTATCATTCTCGTGGTAGTCAATCTATTGTTCCTTTCCTTAGGCGCTTTACTTTATATTTATGCGCAGCGAAACGGCATATCGCTTCCCGAACGAACGGATGATCTTTTCCCGTTACTGGCACTGGAGCATTTCCCACTGATCGCGGGTGTTTTGTTTTTGTTGGGGATCACGGCAGCCGCTTACAGCAGTGCTGATTCTGCCCTAACCTCGTTGACCACCTCGTTTTGTATAGACTTCTTGAATTTTCTGCCGGAAGATACCATTGCCATGCGCAGCAAGCAGAAAAAAATACGGCTGATCGTACACCTAGGCTTTTCGCTGATCCTGTTCGGTGTGATCATGTTATTCCAGTTGATCAATAACGAAGCGGTGATCAGTTCAGTTTTCAAAGCTGCCGGTTACACGTATGGACCATTATTAGGGCTATTCGCTTTTGGACTATTTTCAAATTGGAAGGTGAGAGACCCCCTAGTACCTATTGTCTGCTTGGTATCGCCGGTAGCCTCCTACGCTCTTAACCATTACAGTAAGGATATTTTTGATGGTTATGAATTTGGATTTGAGATCTTGATCGTGAATGGGTTCATCACCTTTTTAGGATTATTAGCCTTAATTAAGAAAGGCCGCCCCTGAGAGAGGCGGCCTAGCTGTACTAATGTTTAAAACCAACTAAAAAACAATTGGCACAGCATCATTCTTAACTAATTAACTAACCTAAACCACTATGCCACAGGTATTACAAGGGGCATGCCAAAAGCTCAATAGCCCTAAATTAAGCACAATGGACGTTTTCGTGTTTAAACAGCTATTTTACTATCCCAAAATGAGATTTTTTTCCTTTATTGGAATTTCAATGGGTTAGGATCGCATGAATGAAAGGAATATTTCTTGCTTAATTTTCTTAAAAACGAAGCTCCTTTTTGTAAAAAGAATTTGCTATCCCGGTTTGATAGCAAGAATCCAAAGTAGAGAAAATAAAACCCAGATGTAACTGGTTTACTGGCGGTTAAAAAATTTGATCGTGGTGAGGAACGGATTTCATCCTAAAAATAAGACATGCTATTGCGCTTTATGAAAGGTGAGTGAAGTGAGTAAAAATAGAAAGGCCGTTCCTCTTTTGGAACGGCCTAGCTGTACAACATTAAAACCAACTAAAACATACTAGCACAGCACAATTTTTAACTAATAACTAACCTAAATCATAATACCAACATTGAGAATACAAGGCCGATGCCAAAAAAGAAAATCGCCTTAACAGCACTTAAAAGCGGTTTTTGGTGCCGGCAACTATCTAAATTTTCCCAATAAAGGAATTGGTATCCAGATTTAGGCCTGATTCCCTTTTTTGTCCATGCATATAGAAAGCCTTTTATACACAAATCGACACCCTATGAGGCCTAACACATAAGGTATTTGTGGTGGGGACTATGAAGAGCCGCCCCCTCCCCTTGGGTAACATCACACAGACTTCGTTATTACTTCTAGGAATAGGAGATTGTGCCTCACCACAGGCCCTGCAACCCCAGCTTTTTGGACAGCTATGATATATTTTCGTGAAACCAAAACTAGGAATAAACCTACCTCATTTCCCCCCATCGGTCGTCATTCCTGTCTGCCCCCTGGGGAGGTGGGAGCGTGAACAGGAATCTGCTTTATCGAGACACGAAGGTGAACCCCCTCCCTGGCTTCCGTCCAGCGACTTCACAGATTCCTGGTCGGGCGCTTACCCAGCACACAGGCTGCCAGGAATGACGATCCTTTTTAAGGTTTTGGTTCTTATTAAAATCTTAGAAAACCTATTTTACAAGCACTTCGATTAACTAACCGGGCAAAAGTTGAGTATGCCGTCTTAATTCCAGGCATTTTCACAAAAGTCTTATCATACGCCATGGCGATGAAAACCGCATAACAGTCCGGGCGTATCATGGAGATGATATTACCTAAAGGGCGAGCTCCTTATTCGGATCCCAAAATACTTCTTCGAAATTTACCACCTTATCGTCTTCGACTTTTACGCCTTCGGCATCCAATAATTCTTGCATTAATGTTGGGGTTGCGAAATGATGCTTGCCCGTCAATAGTCCCTGCCGGTTGAGTACGCGGTGCGCGGGCACATCGGGGAGGCGATCGGCCGCATTCATGGCCCATCCTACCATGCGGGCACTTCCTTTGGTACCGAGGTAGTTGGCTATAGCTCCATAGCTCGTCACACGGCCGTGCGGGATCATTTTCACCACTTCATATACCTCTTCAAAAAAAGAAAGTTTATCCATACAAAACTGCATAAGCTCTTAGTACGCGTTGCTAAGGTACATCTTCTCCTGTAGAAGCGCTCCACAGCACATACCAATCTTCACGGTCCAGTGGTATATCCAGTGATTTTTTTGCCGATTTCACACGCTCTATGTTACTAGTACCCAGCACAGGTAGGATAGCGGCAGGGTGGCGGAGGAGCCAAGCGTAAAGCAATTGATCCAAGTTACAACCATACTTCTCACACAGCTGCTTGCTTGCCCTTTTTATACGATTCACCACGGGGGCTGAAGAAGGCTGGAATACCAGCCCTCCCCCTACCGGCGACCAAGCCATAGGGCGGATATCTTTTGACATGCATTGCAACAAGGTTCCATTCATAAAAGCATCCCGGTTCAATAGGGAGATCTCCAACTGGTGAGTGACCAAAGGAAAATGCCGGTCCAAGAGATCAAATTCATCTGCTGAAAAATTAGAGACGCCAAAGGCCTTTACTTTACCGGCATTTTTCAACTCCGTAAAGCATTCCGCCACTTCTGCCGGGTCTAGCAAATAGTCCGGCCGATGGATCAAAAGCAAGTCAAGATAGTCCGTATTAAAATTGCGAAGCGAGTTTTCCACCGAGTGAACGATATGTTCCCGGCTGGTATCGTAGGATTTTATGGTATGTGCTGGCCTGTTTTCATGCACCATCTTTATCCCACACTTGGTAATGATCTTCATACGAGACCTGAGCCCGGGGTTATTTACGAGTAGCTTTCCAAAACTTAGCTCAGTAGTATAGTCACCATAGATATCTGCATGATCGAAGGTGTCTAAGCCGAGTTCCAAGCATTCGTTTACATACTGCTCAAGCTGGTCATCACTAAAATTAGCTCCCCAGCGGCCGAGCCTCATTGCCCCGATAATCAGCGGAGAAAAGTCCATATACATCGAATTATCAACGGATTGTTCAATATTACGTCCGTTCCATTGTTGATTTAACCCTTATTTTTGCACCTGGCAGAGATTCCACTAGAAATCCATTTTACAGTCACGTAAATTAGCACGACTGAAAACCTTAAATTAACTAGAATGTTCAAAAATAGCGCCCCGGAAGAAAAAGTATCTCAAGACGCCCTTAATTCGAATAACATCATTGGCAAGGGAAGTACGTTTTCCGGTAATATTCAAACCTACGGAAACATACGTGTAGAGGGTAAGATCATAGGAGATGTTATATCTAAATCAAAAGTAGCCATTGGCCCATCGGCCATTATAGAAGGGAATGTACTTGCCCAAGTAGCCGAGGTAGAAGGAGAGATCAAGGGGGCGATAGAAGTAACCGATATACTTACTTTAAAACCCAAGTGTAGGATCGTGGGAGATATTGTTACCAATAAACTGGTGGTCGAATCCGGCGCCAAGTTTGAAGGTAAATGTAAAATGGGTCAAGAATTGAGCAAGATAGAATTAGACCTGAAGGGGGCTGAAAAAGGATCACCCATCAAAAAAGTGATATAGTCATCATCAACCAAACCCGATCATGGGAGGCCGTTTCTATATTGAAACGGTCTCTTTTTGATCACTAGGCGTTAAGATCGTCAATTAATGGACAGGCGCTGATTAGCCGTGAAAAAAGTCATTTAGTAAAAGACACAGATCCTGTTGCCGGATTACCGATCTTCTAAGGCAATCAATTCCATTTTATATTTATTGGACACCTCGAACTCACGCAGACCAAAGTGTATGCCTGCGAGCCCTTCCAAGATGTTTTTATCTTTGGGATCTTGGCGGTAAGCGCGCTTCATATAGGGCAGTGATTTTTTGAAAAGGTCAATCGTTTGGTCTTCGAACTTACCAAAAGCCAAGATATCGGCATCATCATAGTCGATTTCGAGGATCTTTGACACGGCTTCATTGTAGTAGATCACGCCAATGTTGTAGTTTGCCTCTTTATCCATAGAATCGATCGCCAATACCTCTTCAAAAGCCTGCAGTGCCCTATGGCCATGATCAGAAACAGGGTCCAGCGCATCCCTTCGTACATACCCGGTCCCTAAGGCAAAATAGAATTTTGCTTTGCTGTCTTCCAACGATATGGTAGTATCGTTCAGCGGCACATATACCTCTTCAAAGTTTTTGTAGTAATACACAGCGGTATCCAGCTGCTGCTCCTGGGTCAATTTCATGGCCTGGTTGTAGTAAGTGGTGGCCAAAAAAACCAAGTTCTGGCGTGCCTCTTTCTCATACTCCCCCAGGGTATCTATCTCCAGCAGTTTATTAAAAGAGGTAATTGCCTGCATACGGGCAGATTCTCCAAAGCGGCTAGACGTGTTTTCTTTATACAGGTCTTTATAGATGAAGCCTTTTAGATACCAAGAGATGCTTTGCTGGGCGTATAGTTCACTGGTCATGGCAGAATCGATCAATAATTTCGCCTCGTCAAGTTTTCCTGCCTGGTAGCTGTCCAGCGAGCGGTTCAGAATATTCTGCGCGGCTCCGCTAGCGGCTATACTGCAACATAATATGACCAGGAAATACTTCACTTGTCCACCACTTTTGAAATTGAAATTAGTTCTTCACTAATTACGAGCCCCCGGTTAACAAAATTTGACAGGTTAACCTCTAGCTTCTGCTTATTGTTTTCGTAATATAAGTTGATATGCGCTCCCCGGTTGATCAAGCCTTCGCCTTCCGTCACTACTAAAGTGGACGATTTTTTAAGCTTTCTCGTTACGGCGTCAATATCTTTTCCTTTTTCTTTCACTACAAATAGAATGTGAGTGTTAACAATGTCCCCCACTTCATCAAAAGATAAGATCTCGAAACTCCTATCCCCTCGCCTTTTTACCCTGGACATCTTTACCAATTCATCTTTTAGAGCTGGATAATTACCATAAATGGCGATCTTAAATCTTCCACTGGCCATTTTTTCCGGCCAAGTAATGTATTTGGAGAAATTGTAAAGAAAGATCGCCTTTACCTTGGCATTTACATCCGTGTTATCCCCCCTAAACGCACACGCTAACAAGACCCATGTCATAATTATTATTTTAAACGCGATCTTATGATTGGCCCTACTATACACTTTATCGATCAATCAGCAGCCTTCGGTCTTCTTCCAACTCTTTTTATTTATCCAAATTAGCAAGTTTTTTTATTAAGTCTTAAACACAAAACATGCCTAATTGCCAAAATTTGTTCTACCCTCGGGAAAGGTAGTTTTTTAAAGAAAACAAACGGTTTCTAACGATTTGCTTATCCTTCATCGTTGAAATTTTTCGATTTCTGTCCCATAAAAGATACACATTCCCAATTATGGAAAAATTCTCAACCCTTAGAGGTCCTCGTTTATCCCCTCATTACTGGTACCATGATTCGCTCAATACATGATACTATCAAACCAGTCGCTAGAAATCAAGATAATGAAAATGGATCAAATACTAAAAAACCGGGAATACGAAATAAAGAATTAGTGGCATCCGACTAAAATCGCAACTAGGAGAAAATCCCTGTTTTTAAGCTCCTATTGGGTTCTTTTTACCTCTCTCAAAAATGCTCCCTGTCACGGGCCAGGGGAAGATCATTACAAGTTTGCAAGAAAATAGGAAATCTGAAATAGGAAAAGAAAAGACTGTGAAATTGAAATCCTTTCAATTTTTATTACCAAAATCATTAAAATTTAATATTCTTCTATCCCCGACTCGCAACTGTCCCAGGATTTTCCCGGACGTCACTAATAAAAAATTAGAAAGTATCAGGGTTCTGAATACCGAAGCTAAGGATCCAATTTGATAGGTTAAACAACCTTGAGATTAACGATTTTCGATCTCATGCCGACATGGAAGAAAATTATAAGTTTATATGGTCATAGGGCACAAACGAGAACGCCCGGATTACAAATCCTATGCCTCGATGAGTACGCATTACGCTGCGCTAAATGCGCACTAGGTGAAAGCATTAAAAATTCAAGGTCGTATGGAGGGAGGACCTCCAGGAACAGCGCGGCACATTTGAGGCCCGTGGGTTAGCGGCCTATAGGGGTTGGGTAACGCGTTTAGCGCGGAAAATGGGCTTTGTTGCTGGCGCCCTTTTCTTTTGTTTCGTTTTCTTTTGGGCGCGCAAAAGAAAATGAAAACTGGACTTAGAAC
>JANQLQ010000326.1 GCA_028280565.1 Fulvivirga sp. | reverse complement strand
TTTGGGTATCCAGTAAGGTGTGTTTTTTGTTTCTAACTATCTCAAAAATAACACCTTACACCCAAATTATTCGACTCCAAATGAATTTTCCGGGTTAACTGGCCCGATAAATACTGGAGCAGCAGCAATAATACACCCCGCCCTGTTCCCGGTAATGATTAAATCATGTCTCCTTAATACATTTCCTTACACTAACAGCCATGAGCAGGGAAGTCGAATGACTGATCTTGATAAAACCAGCCTCGCGGGCGTGTCCGCAGTGTTACTTTAAGGTGAATTAAATATGGTTTTATGTTTAACTTTTTTTTTTGGCCGGACGTTGAATCATTTGATGTTACAACGTTATTATGCAAGCTAAATCCTTATTGGCCGGGTTGGTCTTATACACATTGTTTGCTAGTGGTGCATACGCCCAGCAAGACATCTTAGCAGAGATCAGGAAAGATCTTTTCTACTCTGATTTTAACCTCGAAAAAAGCGAAGCGTTTTATGACCGGATCGTGGCGAGCAAGCTGAATACCGCTACTATAGTGGCCTATAAGGCGGCGGCCAAAGCCCTAGTCGCTAAATATGCTTGGAACCCTGCTACTAAAATAGCGGCCTTACGATATGCGGAAAGATCACTGGCCGAGGCTGTACATATCGATGCCACGAACCTTGAAGTCCGGTTTTTGCGCTTTTATATTGAAAAGAGTATTCCCTCTTACTTAGGATACAGTAAAAACCTGGACGAGGATCTTACGATTTTAAGTCAAAACCTGCACCTGCTGAAAGACTTAGAGATCGACGCGGGAATTGCCGATTACATTTTTGGGTATATTGCTGACATGGCCGCACATGTGAGCCCATAGTCCAAAGGCCATTAGTGTCAGTAATCAAATGATGCATAATCTGTTTTTCGGCTCGCTCTTAAAGTTCAAGCCCATTTAGATCATATATCATTGCCCACTCCTATGATCTCGATCTCGGTGCGGCGATTGATCTCCCTTCCATCCACTTCGTCATCGTTTGATACCAGCGGGCGCTCTTCACCAAAACCTTTGGCGGCTAATCTTTCTTGTGCTATTCCATGTTGTACGAGGTAGTCCACAACGGATTGGGCTCTTTTTTTGGATAAGACCTTATTGTAGACCGCGTTGCCTACGTTATCCGTATGCCCGTTGATCTGGACTTTGAGATCGGACCCTCCCTCTAGTAATTCCCTGATACGGGCTAATTCTCCCAAGGATTCCGTCCGGAGGTCGGATTTACCGATATCAAAAAATATGTTTTTGAGGACTATTTTAGATCCTATTTCAGCTTTTTGCAAGATGATATGGGTATCTACCTCCTGGTAATCACTGAAGGCCGGCAGGTTGAAGTTAATAGAGTTGAATAAGTACCCGGTTTTCGCGGTGGAAACCCCATAGTTACCCCCGTTAGGGATAATCAATTCAAATTCCCCGGTCTCAGCATTGGAATTGACCAAAGCCATCTCCTTATTGCCGACATTGTCCGTCAAACGTATCTGTGCTTCCAGTGGTTTGCCCGTTTCGGCATCGATCACTTTACCCTTTAGCAAAGTGATTATGCCCAGGTCTTTCTGTAAAGTAACGTATTCATCGTAATATTCTTTACTGGCCGTAGCGGGAGTCTCGTCGGTGGGGGGTTCTTCTTTTACAGGAGGCAGGGGAGCGGCGCTGGCTACTACGGTAGTAGGCGTTTCCGCGGGTGTTTCTACAGGCTTAGTTTTTTTAGGTACTTTTTTCCGAACAGGTGGCGGGGCAGAAAGGTCTATAGAATAAATGTCTGCCATACCGATCCCATTTTCACGGATAGAGGCATAATAAGCCTGTTTTTTATCTTCGGAGATCACAAAATAGTTATCGCTGTGTACGGTATTGATGGGGTAGCCCATATTCACCGGGGGTTGGAATTTCCCGTCTACCATCTCACTGTAAAAAACATCATGCTCTCCCATGCCCAGGTGTCCGTCAGAGCTGAAATAGAGTACATCGCCGTTGGGCAGGATGAACGGAGAATCTTCATTGCCGCTGGTATTAATGGAGGGCCCTAGGTTACGAGGCCGACCCCAGCTGCCATCTTCTTTTAATTCACTCTTGTAAATGTCTAAGTTGCCGTAACCCCCCGGCCTGTCGCTAGTAAAATAAAGTGTTTTTCCATCCCGGGTGATCGAAATGGATGTTTCCCAGAATGCCGAATTGATCTCGTCGCTAATGGATACGGGTGAACTCCATTCACCGTCTGTAAAGTAGGATACATAAATATCTCCTCCACCGGATTCATAATACAAAAATAGTGTATTCCCGTCGGGCGATAGCGAGGAAGCTGCGTCGTGGAATTTAAAATTGATCTTGGAACTGATATTAACCGGTTTGGTCCATAGTCCATTTTCTTTTTGGGATATATAGATATCTTCATAGTAAGTGCCATCCCTCAACTTGAGGCCGCCGGTAGAGCCGGCACGATTAGAAGTGAACACCATAGTATTACCATCAGCCGTGATCAACGGGGTATAGTCATTCCATCGCGAGTTGATGGTATTGCCTAAGCCTGTCACTTTGGCATTATTTGGGTTAACGTAAAGAGAATCTGCCATCCGGCATTCGGCGATCTTACGATTTGCCCTGAGTACCATTTTTGGATTTTTTTGCCCATAGCGTGCGTATGCTTTTATGGCTTCGTCAAACCGGTAGTTGTACTGGTATGCTTTACCCAATTGTAAATCGATATCCCTATCGATATTAGGATCAAGCTGCTGCACGGTTTTCAAATAGGGGAGTGCTTTTACCTTTTCCCTACTCAAAAGATAGGATTTCCCAATTTTGTAGGTAATCTTGGCATTCCCTTTCTTAAACTTCTCGGCCTTTTTATACAGTCGGACCGCATCGTCATAATTCCGGGCATGGTAGGCCCTGTCAGCCTTTTTAAGGAAGGTTTTATAATTGTTTTGGGCGAATGAAACAGTTAGTATCAGCCAAAGTGCCCCCGATATCAAAATCTTCAGCCTCATGGATCTTCTCCAGTAGATTTGAACTCTCTTTGATAAAAAAATAAACCAATAAAAACGAAGCCAACAATAGACAAAGGGTACACAATTAAGCGCTAAACCTCTTAATGTGTAACAATTAAAGCCACTCTTTTCCGAGTATTCCTACCCGTTAATAACAAAACTGACTTAAAGGTATCCATTTCAATGCAAAATGATAAGAATATTCTGTGCTTAGAGCACCAAACATTTACATTTTATGGTAGGTGTTTCTACTTTTTGTGCAAAATGCAAAAAAGATCCAAGGCCTCGTCAGCGTCTTCCGTCAGCAAATAATCGCTATGATCAATCGTGTTTACCAAGGAATTGTCGTTAGATTTTAGCTTGTTTCGGTTCAGCCGGTTGAGTAAGTCATAAGGAATCCTTAAAAGGGGTGCAGGCAACCGGTACTGTAGGTTTAGCACATCGAGCCGGGTGATCTTCCGGACGGATTCCTTGTTCATCTCGTAGTACTTCATCACCTTATCATTACCGGTGATCCCTTTCATCTCTACTTCCGTGAAGACGGCCTTTGTCAGCGCTGTTAGCTGGTTAGAGGTATACTCCCGTACATGCCATGGGTTGCGGGTCAAGGTCTTTTTTATGTTCGGTGTGGTGATCAGGGCCATCCCGTTTGGTTTCAAAACCCGCCTGATCTCTTCTAAGTAAAACCGGTCTGCTTTGATATGCTCGATGACCTGGAAACTTACAATGACATCAAAACTTTCGTCATCCAGTGCTGAAAATGGTGGGATATTATCTTTAACAAAGTGGTAAGCCGGGTATTTTTTTTCCAAATCGTCGATCACCGCCTGTATCTTGTCCAGGCCAGTATACGATGTTATTTTATCTTTGAACAGATCGATCCCACGACCTTCACCACAACCTATTTCCAGCAAATCTCCTTTTACATAAGGCAATGCCAGGTAGTACGCTTTGAGCAAGCGCTGGTGAATTGGATTGTCTGAAGCTATTTTATCTGAAGCTATTTCAGTGGTATAGACACTCATGGCACAATTTTTGGCAAAAATAGATAGAATAAGGATTAATATCCTTTTAGGTAGTTTTAAATTTGGAAATCACCATTTAATCTTCCCTATGGCGTTGAACAGAAATTTTAACCCATATTATACGTGTTTTGTTGCATTTTTGGTGCTCATGGGTCATTTTGTGGCTTACGGGCAAAGGGACTTGTTGTCAAAGAACTTCAATCACCTTTATGATGTTGAAAGTGAGTTCTTCTTGCATTACAAAGCCTTCGAGCTGGCCGGCACCGATAGTATAAAACTCAGCTGCCAGCTAATGATCCAGCAGGAAAGGGCCTCGATCAATGATTATAACTTTTCATTTTTCAGTACGGATTCCTACGGGGCCAGTCTTGAGACGCGACTTACGGCCGACAGCGCCTACATCGGTCGGCGGGGAAAGGGGCATTTCTTAGAATTCAAACTGCCGGCTATCACGAATACCCAGTTACTGGTCATCGAAGTGCTGAGTAAATTTAGCGGTACTAAGTACAACTATGATATGCTATCCGCCGAAATACTGCCGCTGGAAGTGGTAGATAGGTCTGATGTGCCTGTGGTTCACAATTGGGTGCGTCCCGGCGAATACCGGGTTAACGCGGACCAACCTGTCTATGGATTATATTACACCCTAGGTTTTGACCCGTCGCTGCCTCCTATGGTCACCCGTGATCCTAACCCGCCATGGCAGATATCCATTGACTCTATGCTCACGGTAACTCCTTCGGAGCCTTTTGTGCTCGATAAAGAAGGGCTCTATCTTTTTCAAAAAGACACTTCACTGACCACGGGTACGCCCATCCGGATGGTGGACCGTTATTACCCAAAACCTGCCAGGCTGGAGCAACTTGTGGATCCATTGATCTATATCACCACTAAGGATGAATGGAGCCGATTAAGCTCAAAAAGTATTGAGAAGAAAGACTTTGACAAATTTTGGCTGGATCTGACGCGCTCCGAATCCCGGGCTAAGCGGATCATCAAAGTATACTATGACCGGGTAAACGAAGCCAACCAGCTATTTACTACCTATAAAAATGGGTGGAAAACCGATAAAGGGATGATCTACATCGTGTTTGGAATGCCTGACCGGGTCACGCGGACTCAAGATAACGAGAAGTGGTCTTATTTTGCCAAGCAGAATGCCCCACCGATAGAATTTGAGTTCATCAGGATCAATAGCATTTTTTCTTCACGCCATTATGTGTTAATTCGTGAAAAAAAGTTTGCTAATCCATGGTTTAGGGCCATTGATATGCTTAGGAAGGGCAGGTTTTAATGAAAAATAACTCACCAAAGGATTTTGTATTTGGGGCTAGGGCCATCATCGAAACTATCCAGTCGGGGAAAGAACTCGACAAGCTTTTAGTTCAAAAAAACTTGTCTAACCCTTTGATCAAGGAGCTGATCCAAGCGGCTAGGGATTTTCGTGTACCCATAGTGCAAGTGCCGGTGGAAAAACTCAACAGGGTCACGAGGAAAAACCACCAAGGAGCCATTGCATTTATTTCTGCTATTCAATATGCCTCCCTAGACCATGTGATCCATGAGGCTTACCACAGTGGTAAAGAACCGCTGCTACTTATGCTGGACAGGGTAACAGATGTCAGGAATTTTGGGGCGATTGCCAGGAGCGCTGAAGGGGCAGGGGTAGATGCCATTATCGTTCCTTTCCGTGGAGGTGCCGCCATAAATAGCGATGCCATGAAGACATCTGCCGGTGCGCTGAATTATATGCCCATATGCCGTGAAGATCACTTGGGATCAACGATCCAGTACTTGAAGGACAGTGGTATACAGGTGATAGCATGCACCGAGAAGACCGACCAACTGATCTATGAACTCAATTTGACCGTGCCGGTCTGTATAATTTTAGGTTCTGAAGAAGATGGTATTTCTGCAGAATACCTTAAGCTTTGCGATCATAGGGGTAAAATTCCTATGAAAGGTCACATCGGGTCCCTTAATGTTTCGGTGTCTTCAGCACTAGCGATCTACGAGGCGGTAAGGCAGAGGGGATAGTAAAATGTAAAGTGTAAGGTTGAAGTTCATTGAATAGGGTGGGGTAGTCTTGAAAATTAGCTTTGATCGGGAAACGTTCAATTTTGGCAAATTGGGCGACATTTTTTAAGATGTTTCGGGTAATGGGAACCTCTCAATGAGCAGTATACGCGGGATTTTGTGGTTCTAAGTCCAGTTTTCATTTTCTTTTGCCCGCCCAAAAGAAAACGAAACAAAAGAAAAGGGCACCAGCAACAAGCCCATTTCCCCCTCGAAACGCACTGCTCAGCCCCTATAGGCCGCTTACCCACAGGCTTCAAATGGGCCGCGCTGTTCCTGGAGGTCTCCCGCCATACGCCACTTGAATTTTCAATTCAACTAGTGCGCATTTAGCGTAGCGTAATGCGTACTTATCGAGGCAATAGGATTTGTAATCCGGGCGTTCTCGTTTGTGACCATGATCCTATAAAAGTGCTTCCTTGAAAATTAGCTTTGATCGGGAAACGTTCAATTTTGGCAAGTTGAGCTACATTTTTAAAATGTTTCGGGCAATGCCAGCCTCAAAATGATCAGTTTAAACGGGATTTTGTGGTTCTAAGCCCGGTTTTCATTTTCTTTTGCGCGCCCATGCCATAGGCATCCCTTTGGGGAAAGAAAATGAAACAAAAGAAAAGGGCGCCAGCAACCAAGCCCATTTTCCCCTCGAAACGCACTGCCCAACCCCTACAGGCTGCTTACCCACGGGCCTCAAATGTTGTGCCGCGCTGTTCCTGGAGGTCTCCCCTCCATACGCCGAACTTTCAATGACGCCCTTCTTCACTAACGGCATAAAGCAAACTGGAACATGTAGGGAAAGGAAGCATTCCTGCCTCCTTTACAAAAATTCTTTCCCTTTTTTATCTTTTACCTCGGCTACATACCTTCTGAACTTGTGCTCTTCGCTTTTCTTGCAGATCAGGATCACATTGTCGCATTCTACTACTAAGTAATCATCAAGCCCCTGTACTACGATGAGCTTGTCCCCGGGGCCTTGGACCAGGGAGTTCGATGTCTCAAAAAGAAGGCTGTTGCCAAGGATCACGTTCTTATTCTCGTCTTGCTCGGAAAGTTCATGGAGGGACTCCCACGACCCCAGGTCGGACCATCCAAAATCTCCCAGTACCACGTACACCTCCTTGGCTTTTTCCATGATCCCGTAGTCAATAGAAACGTTATTGCACTGGTAGTACGCTTTTGTGATGGCTTGTGGTTCATCAGCCGTATTCAGCATGGGAATAGTTTCCTGGAAAACCTCGGCCATTTCGGGAAGTATTTCTTTAAAAGCATTGACAATGGCCGTCGCGCTCCAGATGAACATCCCGGAGTTCCACACGAAATCCCCGCTATCTAAAAATTTCTGGGCTAGCTCGCGCTCCGGTTTCTCGGTGAAGGTCTTTACTTTCTTTACATCGTTATCGGTTTCCAAATACTGGATGTACCCGTAACCGGTTTCCGGCCGGTTAGGCTTTAAGCCAATGGTGAGTAGTTTATGATCGTCCGCTGCGTCTATAGCCGTTTGGATCACATCATGAAAAACCGGTTCATTGAAAATAACATGGTCTGAAGGGGATACTGTAATAACAGCATCCGGGTTTTGCTTAGCGATCTTATAGGAGGCGTATGCAATACAGGGGGCTGTATTTTTCCGCGAAGGTTCGCAAAGAACCTGGTCATCGGTGAGGTCGGGCAATTGTTCTTTTACGGCTTCCCCGTAGTTCTCGTTGGTGACCACGTAGATGTTCTCATTGGGAGTACTGTGAAGAAACCTGTCATAGGTCATTTGCAAAAGGGAACGACCCGTATTTAAAATGTCCAGGAACTGCTTGGGTCTGTCTTGCCTGCTGTACGGCCAAAACCTGCTCCCGATACCCCCTGCCATAATTACTACATAATGTCTCCGATTTTTTACCATTTCAGCATGTTTTTAGTTCTGATCTATTAATTTTCAATTATTCTCCCTCTATACACTCCCTAAATGATCCCTTCTTTCAGAAGGTCATGCAAATGGACAAAACCCTTGACACTATTGGACCCATCCACTACAATTACTTGGCTAATGTTGTTTTGTTGCATTACGTTTAAGGCCTTGACCGCGTAATCGCCTTGATTTACGGTTTTAGGCCCCAAAGACATGATATCTTGTGCTTTTTGCTCCATATCCACCCCTTTTTCCATGGCCCGGCGCAAGTCGCCATCCGTGATGATCCCTAATAATTTTTCATCATCATCTACTACGGCAGCAGAGCCCAGCCGTTTGGAGGATATTTCCACGATCACATCTTTCATAGACGTGGAAAGCTTCACCATAGGCCGGTCGTTGTGTTCATAGATGTCGTCCACTTTGAGGTAGAGTTGCTTTCCTAGCGAGCCGCCCGGATGAAAACGTGCGAAATCTTCACTGGTGAAGTTCCTTAACTCAAGCAGGCAGACCGCTAAAGCATCACCCAGTGCCATGTGAGCTGTGGTGCTGGTAGTGGGGGCCAAGTTATTCGGACAGGCCTCTTCATCCACCGTAGCATTTAATACATAATCAGACTGCTGCGCCAGGTAGGAATCCATATTACTGACAAGGCCGATCAAGCGTGAGCCCGTTCTTTTCAAAAGCGGGATAAGCACTTTGATCTCTGGGGTATTGCCGCTTTTAGAGATGCAGATCACGAAGTCTTCGTCTTGTATCATCCCTAAGTCGCCGTGTATAGCATCTGCCGCGTGCATAAACATGGCCGGGGTGCCCGTGGAGTTAAGGGTGGCTACGATCTTGTTCGCGATTATGGCACTTTTCCCTATCCCTGTAACCACTACACGTCCATTAGAATGGTAAATTTCCTGTACACATCGCTCAAAATCTTCGTCTATAAACTCCGCTATTTTTTGGATGGCCAAAGCCTCATTTACAAGTACTTGTTTGGCTGTATTTTGAATATTTTTTACTAACTTCAAGGTCCTTTTGAATGGGTATCAATCAACTCAAGTCAAATATAATTAAAACACAATGAATGCCCATGACCAAAAAATTCGTTAAGGAATAAATAGGCATTATCAATCATAGGTACTAGTTGATTTTTTAAGTAGAGCATATGTCAGAAAACGTATCCGCTAATCTCTTGGTTGAAGAAAAGGATATACTGAAAAGTAAACTCAAAGAAGTTTTTGGTTATAGCCAATTCCGAGGTAACCAAGAAGCGATAATTCGCAATATTTTAGATAAAAAAAACACGTTCGTTATCATGCCCACCGGGGCGGGTAAGTCTCTTTGTTACCAACTTCCTTCGTTGGTCACGGAAGGGTTAGCCATTGTAATATCTCCCTTGATCGCCTTGATGAAGAACCAGGTAGATCAAATGAACGCATTGGGGATCAACGCACAGTTTTTGAATTCTACCCTGTCCAAATCAGAGGTAAATCGTGTAAAAAAGGATTGCTTGGAAGGGGAGATCCAGTTGTTATACGTAGCGCCCGAGTCCTTGACCAAGGAAGAGAACGTTGAGTTTTTAAAACAAACGAACATCTCCTTTGTGGCAGTAGATGAAGCACACTGTATCTCCGAGTGGGGGCATGACTTCAGGCCGGAATACCGGCGTATCAAAGAGATCATCAGCCAGCTGGGAAATCTGCCGATCATCGCACTGACCGCCACGGCCACTCCAAAAGTGCAGATCGATATCCAGAAGAACCTCAACATGGAGGATGCGCATGTGTTTAAATCGTCGTTCAACAGGACCAACCTGTTTTATGAAGTCAGGCAAAAGAAACATGCGAAAAAGCAATTGATCCAATATTTAAAGGACTTCCAGGGAAAAGCCGGGGTGATCTATTGTTTGAGCCGAAAGAAAGTAGAGGAGGTGGCAGAGCTTCTAAAGGTGAATGGCTTCAATGCCGCCCCTTATCATGCTGGGCTCGATGCCAATGTGCGAGAGAAAAACCAAGATGATTTTCTTAACGAAGATGTAGATATCATAGTGGCTACGATAGCCTTTGGTATGGGTATTGACAAGCCCGACGTTAGGTTTGTCGTACACTATGACGTGCCGAAATCGTTGGAAGGCTACTACCAAGAGACTGGCCGTGCCGGGCGTGACGGGCTGGAAGGAAAATGTCTCATGTTCTACAGCCATAACGATATCAATAAACTTGAGAAATTTAACAAGGACAAATCCGTGCAGGAGCGGGAGAATACTCGTGTGCTCTTACAAGAAATGTCCTACTATGCCGAGTCGCCGATATGCAGGAGAAAGCAATTACTGCATTACTTTGGTGAAGAATATGACGTAGAAAACTGCAGTAACTACAGTGGATGTGATAATTGTGTGCATCCTAAAGAACAATTCGAAGGTGAGGAACTTGTTTCCATAGCCATTACTGCCGCCCTGGAAACCAACCAGCGTTTTGGCCTGAACCACCTGGTACATGTGATCCGCGGTGTTAAAAATGACTATGTCAATTCCTATCATCATGATCAGCTCTCCATATTCGGTAAAGGAATGGACGAGGGTGAAGACCTATGGAAGTCTGTGATCCGGCAAGCTTTGATCTATGAATACCTAGAGAAAGATATAGACAATGTAGGAGTACTAAAAGTAAGCGATAAAGGCGCCGATTTTTTGAAAAACCCTCACTCTGTCATGCTTTCTAAGGATCATGAATATGAAAGCGCCGGCGATGAGGAAGAAGATAGCGAGCGGCCCCCTGCCAACGCCAAAGCTTATGACGAAAAGCTGTTTGGAATGCTGAAAAGCCTCAGGAAGAAGATTGCCCATGCTAAGAGCATTCCTCCTTACGTGATTTTTCAAGATCCGTCATTAGAAGAAATGGCTACTACCTATCCTACTACTGAGCAGGACCTGTCGCAGATCAACGGGGTGGGACAAGGAAAGGTCAAGAAATTTGGCAAAGAGTTTTTACACTTGATCATTGACTATGTAGATGAGCATGACATTGTGCCGGCCTCCGAGGTGGTGGTGAAGTCATCCATTAATAAGTCAAGGATGAAAATATTTATTATCCAGCAAATTGATCGCAAAATCGACCTTGACGAAATAGCCGAATCCAAATCCATTGGTTTTGACCAGCTCTTGGATGAAATCGAACACATCATCTATTCAGGTACTAAATTGAATTTGGATTATTATATCGACGAAGTGCTGGATGATGAAAAGCAGGAAGACCTTTATGAGTATTTCCTCAATGCAGAAACAGACAGCATCCAAGCTGCCCTTGAAGATGGGGATAACGAGGATTATTCAGAAGAAGAGATCAGGCTAATGCGGATCAAGTTCATGTCAGAGTATGCCAATTAACAATGTTTTACCCTCCTGGGGACAAGTGCGGTGTTCACCACCGCACTCAAAACATCTGCATATTATATTTTAGCCGGTCTACTATCCTTCTAGGTATGTTACAAACCACTTATATCGAGTTTGAAGGGGATAGCCTTTTAAGTAAAACGAATTCGGTAGTTTTGAATTTTAAATCCTTTTAAGCATGAATGTACTTATAATCGGCAGTGGAGGGAGAGAGTTTACTATGGCCTGGAAGATTGCCCAGAGCTTTCATTGTGATCAGCTTTATGTAGCACCAGGTAATGCAGGGACAGACCTTTTTGCAGAAAATGTAGAGCTTTCTATGAATGACTTCTCGGCGATAGGAGAATTCGTGCTTCAAAATGATATAGAATTGGTGGTAGTGGGGCCTGAAGAGCCATTGGTGAAGGGTATCCGAGACTATTTCCATGCCGACGATCGTCTTAAAACGGTTGCTTTTATAGGCCCAGGGCAAGATGGGGCCCAACTCGAAGGGAGTAAAGACTTTTCCAAAGCCTTTATGGAGAAGTATAATATTCCCACCGCTAAGGCGAAGACATTCACTGTAGATAGCATAAATGACGGCTTGGAATACCTTCGAAAGTGTGATTTTCCCATTGTGCTAAAGGCAGATGGGCTAGCGGCGGGAAAAGGCGTGATCATTGCCGGGGATCTTGAAACGGCCGAGAAGTCGTTGCGGTCAATGCTGGTGGAGGAGCAGTTCGGCGAGGCAAGCCGTAAGGTTTTGGTCGAGGAGTTCCTGGCAGGGATAGAATTATCTGTTTTTATCCTTACGGATGGAGAAGATTTCGTAGTGCTCCCCGAAGCTAAGGATTACAAGAGGATCGGGGAAGGAGACACAGGCCCGAATACAGGGGGCATGGGGGCCGTTTCGCCTGTGAAGTTTGCTACCCCCGGGTTCATGGAAAAGGTGAAATCGCAAGTGATAGAGCCCACAGTGCAAGGGCTGAAAAGCGAAGGCATTGATTACAAAGGTTTCATATTCATCGGGTTGATGAATGTAGCAGGTGAGCCTTATGTAATCGAATATAATGTACGTATGGGAGATCCGGAGACCCAAGTCGTTATCCCCAGGATCAAAAATGATTTTGTTGAACTTTTGATCAAAGCGGCAGATGGTAAGCTAAAAGGCTATAAGCTGGAAACTAGCCCTAGTTTTGCCACTACCGTTGTGCTGGTATCCGGTGGATACCCGGGTAGTTATGAAAAAAACAAATCTATCCAGGGATTAGCGGATGTCACGAATGCATTGGTGATCCATGCAGGTACAAAACAGCAGGATTACGAGATCTTGACTAATGGTGGCAGGGTACTGGCCGTTACCGGGATAGGGGATACACTGGAAGAAGCACTGAAAATCTCTTATCACGGCGCGACGAACATACGGTGGGAAAATGTTTATTACCGAAAAGATATAGGGAAAGATATTTTGACGTTGTAAAAAGATTTAAACCAACGAATCATTATCTTTAGCAAATTGCAAATAGAATGACTAAGCCATGGGATGTAGTGTGTGTAGTTCCGGTGAAGCAAGTGTGGCGGGATGTAATAATAATGGAGGATGTCTGACCGGGGGATGTAATAAAATGAATGTATTCGACTGGCTGTCCAATATGGATCTGCCAGTAGTAGATAAATTTAACGTGGTAGAGCTGAGGTTTAAAGGAGGAAGAAAAGATTTTTTTAAAAACTCTGATCACCTTGACCTCACCACGGGCGATGCGGTGGTAGTAGATGTGCCCAACGGGCATCACATCGGGTATGTATCCCTGCAAGGTGAGCTAGTGCGCTTGCAGATGCAGAAAAAGAAGATCAAAAATAATAATGAGATACGTAAGATCTACAGGGTCGCCCATCAGAAAGACCTTGAAAAATACGAAGAGGTAAAAAAGAGGGAAATGCCCACCCTTTACCGGACCCGGCAGATCATCCAGGACCTGAAACTGGAGATGAAACTATCCGATATAGAATTTCAAGCGGATAATTCGAAAGCCACCTTTTACTACTCGGCAGATGAACGTGTGGATTTTAGAGAGCTCATCAAGATCCTGGCCGCAGAATTTAAGATAAGGGTAGAAATGCGCCAAATAAGCCTTCGCCAGGAAGCCGGCAGGTTAGGGGGCATCGGGTCTTGTGGAAGGGAATTGTGCTGCTCTACCTGGCTGTCAGATTTTAAAAGTGTATCTACCAGTGCCGCGCGTTATCAAAACCTGTCGCTCAATCCTAGTAAACTTTCAGGACAGTGTGGAAGGCTTAAATGCTGCCTCAACTATGAACTGGAGACCTACATGGATGCCTTGGAGGACATCCCAACGGTAAACCAGCCCTTGGTGACTGAAAAAGGAGAAGCTAAGTTGCAAAAGACCGATATCTTCAGGAAAGTCATGTGGTTTGGCTATGATAACGAAAACGCTTGGTTCCCGGTGCCCACACACCGTGTGAAAGAGGTTATCGAACTCAACAAAACAGGCAAAAAGCCCGCCTCTCTTTTAGAAAACGATATACCGGGTAAAGACGAATTCTCTGCGTTGAACAGCGACCTCGAAAGAATGGATAAAAAGTTTAAGCAGAAAACGAAAAAAAGGAAAAAGCGCAATAATAAACGCAGAAAAACACGGAATCAAAACAGTAGTACTAAGTCGAATTGATGAAGCACTTCTTAACACTTTTATGGGGTCTACTGGTTTTATGTCTCGCTTCATGTGATGACCAGCGGGTGTATGAAAGTAACGTGGAGTTACCCCAAAGAATGTGGTTATCCGATAGCGTGGTACACTTCCAATTTAAGGTGGAAAGCTCTAAAACACGCTATAATCTTTACTATAATATCAGGAATACCCTGTCCTATCCATTTCAAAACTTATACATTCGCTACAGCCTTCAAGATGACCAAGGGAACTTAGTACAAAAGGACCTGGTGAACCAGGTGCTCTTCGACCCTAAAACAGGAAGGCCGTTCGGTTCGGGGCTTGGTGACATATTTGACCACCAATTTTTACTTATGGATGACTATAAATTCGAGAGGGCAGGAGTCTATGATTTTAGTATACAGCATTACATGCGGCCCGATACACTCACAGAAGTAATGGCGGTGGGCGTTCGACTTGAAAAAGCAAAGGAGGGGTAGGAAGAACCTGGTGAGGCTATTTTTTTGCATAAAATGACCTATTGTTGACCGCCAAAAGCTATAAATAATTGGTTAAAAACCAGCCCCTGGTATAGTTGCGGCATAAATATCTACGAGTTATTTCCCTATTAGCCATTGACCATTAATTATTTCACAAGTATATTTAATCCTTAGTTTCAGAAAATGAGGATAATAATTGCCGGTGCAGGTGACGTAGGTTACCATCTGGCCAAGCTGTTGGCCTACGAAGAGCAGGACATTATTTTGATTGACAGGGATGGCGATGTTCTGAAGCAAGCAGCCAACACCCTTGACGTGGGTATTATGAAGGGTAATTCTACGTCGTACCGTATTCTTGATGAGGCTGACGTGCAGAATGCCGACCTGCTCATTGCTGTTACCTCTTCGGAAGAGAGCAATCTTACTACGGCGATCATAGGAAAACACCTCGGGGCAAAAAAGACCGTGGCTCGCATTCAAAACCTTGAATATCTTCTCAACCGCGAAAAGCTGGATCTAAAAGACTTGGGCATCGATGAGATCATTTCCCCGGAGTCATTAGCGGCCAAAGAGATCAAAAGGCTCTTGAAAGAGATCGCCCTTACGGATACTTTCGATTTTGACGAAGGAAAACTATCGCTCATAGGAGTTCACGTAGATGAAAATAGCCCGGTTGCCGGTAAAACACTGGTAGAGACCGCCCACTTAAACCCTAAGAATAATTTCGTTACCGTTGCGGTGCTCCGAAATAGTGAGACGATCATTCCCCGTGGAGATACCAAGTTTGAAATTGGCGACCATGCCTATTTCATCACACAACCCGAAGGGGTAGACAGTGTGTTGGCTTTGTCTGGGAAGCAAAAGCAAGAGATAAAAAATATCATGATCCTGGGGGGTAGTTTGGTGGGTTTTCATGCCGCAAAACGGCTCAGCAGGAAATTCAACGTCAAGCTGATCGAAAACGATAAGGATAAGTGTTTTGAGCTGGCCGATGAGTTGAAAAATGTCATGGTGATCAATGGTGATGGCCGGGATGTAGACCTGCTGGAAGAAGAGGGGATAGAAGAAATGGATGCTTTTATTGCCGTTACCGGTAATTCGGAAACAAACATCATCTCCTGTTTGGTGGCTAAGAACCGGAATGTAAAAAAGACCATTTCATTGGTGGAAAACATCGATTACATCCATCTCTCGCAAAACATTGGGGTGGATACGATGATCAATAAGAAATTGATCGCGGCAAATTTTATTTTCCGGTACATACGACAAGGGGACGTGATCAACCTGACCAGTATTCATGGGGTGGATGCCGAAATATTAGAATTCATTGTAAAGGCTAGCTCTAAGATCACGAAAAACATGGTGAGGGACCTTCAATTTCCCAAAGGCGCTGTTATCGGCGGTGTGATCAGGAATGGGGTGGGCTATACGGCTATGGGAGATTTCCAATTCAGGCCTAAAGACCGGGCCGTGGTCCTGTGTCGCCCGGAATGCATCCATACGGTTGAAAGTTACTTCAAGTAATGAGATTTAATTTCCCCCTCATCGCCAATATACTGGGTCTGCTACTTTTTTTGAATGGCTCTTTCATGTTGTTCTGCTTGCCTTTTACGGTCTATTACAAGGAAGAATGGTGGCCTATTTTAGTTGCGGGGATCATTACCATTGTTTCCGGGGCCGTAACTTGGGCGGCTACACGACATCACCAGGGCAGGGAGCTTAAAAAGAAAGACGGTTACCTTATCGTGTCCTTGGGGTGGGTCTTTATGTCACTTTTTGGCACGCTTCCATTCATATTGACCGGCGCCATACCCAATTTTACGGATGCATTTTTCGAGACTATTTCCGGTTACACGACTACCGGGGCCTCCATCCTGGATGATATCGAAAGCATGCCCAAAGGGATCCTTTTTTGGAGGAGCTTGACGCAATGGATCGGTGGCATGGGGATCATTGTGTTAGCCGTGGCGATATTGCCTATCCTGGGTATTGGGGGGATGCAGCTTTTTGTAGCCGAGGCCCCGGGGATCAGCCCTGATAAAATGAAACCCCGTATCAAAGAGGTGGCCAAAAGGCTATGGTTCATTTACCTGGGGCTCACCCTGACGGAAACTGTTTTGCTGATGATCGGCGGGATGACATTTTTTGACGCGTTGAACCACTCATTGACCACCATGGCCACCGGGGGATTTTCAACAAAAAACGACAGCGTTGCTCACTACGATTCAGCGTATATCCAGTATGTTATCATCCTCTTCATGTTCCTGGCAGGGACTAATTTCACGATCACCTACTACGGCTTAAAAGGGAAATTTGACAAGGTATGGGCCAATGAAGAATTTAGGATTTACTTCATCATAGTATCCATAGTGTCGGTTTGTATTTCTTTTTTTGTGTTTACGTCTAATTGGGAGGGATTTGAAAAGTCTTTTCGAGATTCTTTGTTCCAGGTAGTATCCGTGGTGACTACCACCGGATATGTTACCGCAGATTATACCGCTTGGACGCCATTTCTTACGATCATATTCTTTTTATTGATGTTTTTGGGAGCATCTGCCGGGTCTACTGCCGGGGGGATCAAAATAGTCAGGCATACCCTGCTTTTTAAAAATAGCTTTTTGGAAATGAAGCGCCAGCTTCACCCTTCAGCCGTAATACCGGTACGGCTGAATAACTCGGCGGTAAGCCGGGATATTACATATAATGTGCTGGCATTCATCATGATCTACCTTTTAGTATACGGGGTAGGGGTATTTGCCCTTTCTTTTACCGGGGTTGAATTTGACACGTCGTTAGGTGCTGTGGCAACTACCTTGGGCAATATCGGCCCCGGCCTTGGTGCTGTTGGGCCGGTAAATAACTTTTCATCGATCACTCCTTTTGGAAAATGGCTGCTTGCTTCACTGATGTTACTGGGTAGGCTTGAGCTTTTTACGGTTTTAATGCTTTTTAATCCACATTTTTGGAAGAAATACTAGTGGAGAGATAGCATCTTCGCTGGAAAAAGACAGGGAAAACGGCAAGGATCAAAAGAATAGGTGTAGTCCCACAGGCGTGATCCAGAGTTGATAAAAATAAACCTCAAAAATTTCAAATAATTGGTCAAATTCACCTAATGTGCATTTAGCGCAGCGTAATGCGTATTTACCGAGCCATAGGATTTGTAATCGGGGCGTTGTCGTTAGTGCCCCATGATCCTATAAAAGAGGCTGCCCAACAGGCAGCCTCCTTGTTCAATCTCTTTAATAAGATATTATTACTATTCGATCTTCTTTTTATCTAGGTCGACTACGGCAGGTGAAGCGATGAAAACGGATGAGTAAGTCCCTACCAGTATCCCGATCAACAAGGCAAAAGAAAATCCACGGAGTACTTCGCCGCCAAAAATGAAAAGGATCAATACCACGATCAGCGTAGTAGCCGAAGTGATGAGGGTCCGGTTCAAGGTGCCGTTAATGGCCGTGTTAAATACTTGCTGGCGGTCGGTGCTTGTTCCTAAATTCAAGAACTCGCGTATACGGTCAAATACTACCACCGTGTCGTTTATGGAATATCCTATGATCGTGAGCAGGGCAGCAACAAATACCTGGTCTACCTCGTATTTCAGCCCTAATAGGCCCGCTATGGCAAAGGCTGAGATCACGAAAGCCGTATCATGTACCAGGGCTATGATCGCCCCGGTGCTAAACTGCCATTTTCTGAATCGCACCAGGATGTACAGGAAGATCACGATAATAGCAAAAATGCCCGCTTCATACGATGATTTTTCGATATCATCAGCAATTGTGGGCCCTACTTTTGACGACCCCGAGATGATAAAATGCTCATCATTCAGCTGGGATTCACTCTCTGTATACTTTAACCCGGTGATGCTCTCAAGCCCCGAGATCAAGGTGGTTTTTACGGTTTCATCGGCTGTGTCAGACTCATCGTCAATGAGGTACGAAGTGGTCACTTTTATAATATTGTTCCCGCCAAAATTCTTCACCTCGGTGCCTGCGTTCTCAAATGCATTGCCTAGCGCCAATTTCATTTCCGTTGCCTGTACGGGATCTTGGAAGTTGACAATGTACGAGCGACCTCCCTTGAAATCTACGCCCAAGTTCAATCCCTGTATTGCAGTGAGTACTAAACCCAAGCTGATAACGATCGCTGAAAAAAGGTAAGCGATCCTTCTTTTACCCATGAAATCGATGCCCAGGTTGGATAAAAGTCCCGAGGACAGTGGAGTTTTAAAAGAAACTTTACTTTCATCGCCTTTGCTAGTGATCCACTCCACCACTACACGCGTGATATAAACGGCAGAAAAGAAAGAACAGAATATACCGATGATCAAGGTGATCGCAAAACCTTTGATAGGGCCTTGGCCCAGCACATACAATATGAAGGCAGTGAGCAAAGTGGTTAAATTAGCATCAACAATGGAGCTAAAGGCTTTTTTATACCCTAGGCTTATGGCCTCACGAAGTTTTACACCGTTACGCATTTCTTCACGGATACGCTCAAAGATGAGCACGTTGGCATCAATGGACATACCGATGGTCAGCACGATCCCGGCGATCCCAGGCAAAGTGAGCGCCCCATTGAGCTGGGCTAAAATCCCCAGGATAAAGAAAATGTTAAATACCAGTGCTATGTTGGCCACAAATCCGCCTTTTGCATAATAGGCCACCATAAATAAAACCACGACCACTAATCCCGAGATAATGGAGATGATCCCCTGATTCCTTGCTATTTCACCCAAGGTAGGACCCACAATAGCCTCTTCAACGATACGCGTGGGGGCAGGTAAAGAGCCCGCTTTGAGGATGTTGGCCAGGTCTTTGGCTTCATCAATGGTGAAGTTCCCGGAAATTTGAGAACTTCCGTTGGGGATTTCACCGTTTACAAAAGGTGCAGAATACACTAAGTTATCCAGTACAATGGCGATCCTTCCGCGGGGGTTCTTACTGGATGCTTCACGTGTCATTTTCCCCCATACCCTTGTACCTAGGGCATTCATCTGCATACTGACTGCCGGCCTTGCAAATTCATCCAGGTCTTGGCGCGCGTCGGTGATCACCTCCCCGGTAAGCTGTGCATTTCCACCTCTACCGACTCTTACAAAGTATAATTGTAATAATTCTTCTCCTGTTTGTTCACTTACCGTGGGCTTTACTTCCCAAAGGTATTTAACCGTCCGCGGGAGTAAAGATTGTATGTCTTTTCTTCTTAGTATTTTGCCGATCACCGCGGTATCACTTACATCATACACCAATGCCCCGGGGGCCTTGGTCAATGAAAACAGCGGAGAAACCTGTGAATTGACTAAGGAATCCAGCTCTGAGTCTTCGGCCGTAGTATCCTGCGCATCTAAGGCATCGCTTAGGTCGTTTTCAGTAGTGTCGGTGTCACTGCTCAGTATATCTTCGAGGCTTCCTGCGCTGGTCTCTTCCTCACCTGTCCCGACGGTATCGTCGCCGCTCTCTAAAACTAACTGCGCTTGTTGCTCTTTGACCAAAAGATCATTGATAGCGATTAAAGAGCTATTGTACTCCGTTATTTCAGCTACTTCCCAAAACTCTAACTTCGCTACGCCCTGTAGCAGTTTTCGTACCCGCTCCGGGTTTTCCGCGCCGGGGATCTCGATCTGGATACGGCCCGTACCCGGGAGCCTCTGTATATTGGGCTGTGATGTACCAAACTGGTCAATACGAGTTCTCAAGATTATAAAAGACCGATCCACCGCATCTTCGATCTCCTGGTTGATGATCGCCATAACGTCATCATCGGCATCGCCACGGCTGATCCTGCCCCTATTGGCAGCGGTAGCAAAAATATCTGCCAGTGGCCTGCCAGAGATATCCTGGTAAGACTCATAGAACAGGTCTCCGAAGCGGGCTTGGCTATTTTTTTGCTTCCCCCGGGCGTCACTAATGGCTTGGTTAAAAGCAGGGTCTTCGCTATTGCCGCTTAAACCTTTAATGATATCGACAGGGGAGACTTCTAAGGTCACGTGCATCCCCCCCTGCAGGTCAAGGCCCAGGTTCAGCTCGGTGTCTTTGATCTCTTTGTAGGTATACTCTACACCAAATAAATTGTAAACGGGTAGGTTCCAAACAGAGTCCAGGTAGGCCTGTTTTTTAGAAAGGTTCACTACCCCGTTTTCGTCGGTAGCGAAATTCACAGCGTCCTGGTTGATCGACCGGGACACAAAAGTGAATGATAGGTAATAAATGCAGAGTAATGTAATAATTACTGTCAGTGCAATTACAGCTCCTTTATTTTGCATGATTTTAAAAATATTGGTTTGTTGATTTTTTTATCAAAAGCGTTGTAATTCCCCGTGGGGGGAAGGGTCATTTACCCGGTAGGTCAGCGCTGTTAGGGCGCGTTCGGGGATATGATGATATTGAAAAGTGTCTTAAAATAAGCGCTAGCTCCTAGGTTTAACGGGGCCTCGGACTTGGATTCTTCTCTATCTACGAAGACAATCTCAGAAATCAAGTGCAGTGCCTGCACAACTATTACCTGTACTACGGAAGAAACCGCGTCTTGTGCTAGCTTGATCACCGGCACATCTTCTTGCGAGTCACTGATCTCTGTTTTTGTTTTCGTATCGTTTAACTCCGCCAGGTAGTTATAATAGAAGGCTTGGTTACACAATATGATCAACGCTACGAATATACCCGCAACTACACTGGCTACTTCTTTAAAAGGTAATATGGTATTACGCTTGCGCATATTAAGGGCTACAAAGCTAGTGATTATTCAAGAGAAAACAAGTTGCAGGGTGGTTTTCATGCTACTCGCCAGGGGGATCTACAATGGCGCCAGGCTATAAAGCGAGAGGCCCAAGGCGATTAACCCAGGTTTAAGAATCGGATGAAAATGCAATGACAGGCTTACCACCTGGACTCGATTAAACATGATCGTCATACCGTGCCGGTGGTTGTGAGAGGGCTCATGGCGAGAGTCAGAATTTCCTTTATCGTAGACGGAAGCCACTCGCGGGTTTAAAGACTTTGAAGGTACTCAAAACTTCGTAGCTAGGCGACAATGATTTTAAATCGAACCGAGGTTTGCAGGTGTTTAGTTCTTGATCTTATCGAGTTTCGATTGTATAAATCCCGAAAGGACCTCTAATGCCACGTCAAAACTCCGGTTGTTTGGAATAACGATATCCGCTTCCTCTTTCAAAGGATTTAGGTATTTATCATACGTAGGCATAACATGCTTTTCGAAACGATAGAGCACATCGTCCAAGTCATAGCCGCGCTCTACTTTGTCCCGGATGATCCTCCTTTTGAGCTTAACATGGGGTTTGGCATCGATGAACAAACGGAGGTCTAACAGCTTATTCACTTCCGGGAAGTACATGACGAACAATCCTTCCACCACTACGATCGGGGCAGGGCAAAATTCCAACATACCCGGCTTAGCGCCCGGGTTGTTAAACGTATACTCCAAGCGTTGGAAGCTTTTGCCTGACTTTATCTTTCCCAGGTCATCGCTGAAAGCTTTTGCATCGATGGAAGCGGGAGTGTCGAAATTTGTTACGCCATTTTGATCCAACGGCTGTTGCTCTATGGGATAATAATAATTGTCCTGCGATACCAGGCATACTTCTTCTCTCGTAAAGCGATCCACCAATGCATTCAAAAACATGGTCTTTCCCGAGGCGCTGCCTCCCGTAATGCCCACTACGAACGGTCCCAAAACTACTCTTGCTTTTGCTTGGAAAGAAAATCTACTAATTTTCGAATAGCTATCCCACGATGACTGATGGCGTTTTTTTGATCGGAAGACATTTCGGCGAAAGTTTGCTGGTAACCTTTGGGAGCAAACACCGGGTCGTAACCAAAACCCTCCGTACCCTTCATTTCAGTCAAAATAGTACCTTTTACCACTCCTTCAAACTGCTTGACTTTTCCACTAGGATTGATCAAGGTGATCACTGTCCGGAACTGCGCCATGCGATTATCCTTGTCTTTTAGTTTTTCTAAAAGTAATTGGATATTGGCCATGTTGTCCCGCTGTACGCCGGCATACCGTGCGGAATACACCCCGGGCTCTCCGTCAAGGGCAAACACCTCTAACCCTGTATCATCAGCAAAACAGGGAATACCGTATTTTTTGTAAACATACTCCGCCTTTTGATGAGAGTTACCCTCCAGCGTATTTTGATCTTCTGCCAGCTCTTCTTCGCACCCTATCTCCGCCAGGCTCACGATCTCTACTGATGTAGGTAGCATGGCTTTTATCTCGTTGACCTTATACCGATTGTTTGTAGCGAAACAGATGCGCATTAATTATTGATGGAGATCAACTCAATATCGAATTCAAGGTTAGCATTGGAAGGAATAGAAGGTGATCTTCCATTCTCTCCATAAGCGTATGTAGAGGGCAGATAGATCGTGCGTTGTTCTCCTACCCTCATATCGCGGAGCATGACTACCCATCCTGGAATAAGGCCAGCAACAGTGGCATTCCCATTAGTTACGAAAAAGGAAGCCCCGTCCGCTTGGTCAAAAGCATTTGAACTTCCAAGCAGCCGACCTTCAAAGTTTACAGTAACATTTTCATTATACCGGGGAAAACGACCGGAACCCCCTTCTTCTTGGATAAAATAGATCCCGGTAGGATGCAATTCTAGCCCTATTGTATCACCACGGTTAACGAGCGTGTCTTTAATGACCTGCATCTGGGCCTCCAGCGTTTGGTCATGTACCTGGTCTAGTTGTAGATCAACTTGCAATACGGCATTAGGTGGCACTTCGTCGCTGCCTTGATTGGCAAATCCGTATGCCGATGGAATGTAAGCGGTAACAGATCCCCCTTCACGTATCAAGGCACTGGCGGCACGAATGGCTACGAGTAAAGAAAGTGTCCGGACTTTTTCATTGCTTGCACTTTCAAAAACCACCCCCGTTTCCAAAACCCTAGCCTCGTAAGATAAAGTCAGTGAATCAGCAAATACAAATTGTTGCATACCATCACCGGGATTTTGGACTACGTAGCGTATTTGGGTTACGTCGTCTTGCAGGTGTACTATACCTCGTTCGTCTAAATAATCGTCGATAAGCCGAAGGTCCGCTTGGAACTGGGCCTGCGAATCAAAAAAATCGTCGTCGTTATTCAAACAACTGTTTAACAAGACCAAAGCCATACACAGGGCTATCCCTGCCCCTAATAGGCGTAATTTATTATTAGTTTTCATAATTGATGTCTACTAACTCAACATCAAATATTAAAATAGAGTTTGGTCCTATCTTATCTCCTCGCTGAGTAGGGCCATACGCCATGGGTGAAGGGATATACAAAGTGGCTTTCGCTCCTTTATTAAGCAAAGCTATGCCTTCGTCCCAGCCTTTTATCACCGAGCCGGTACCTAACTTAAATTCAAAGGGACCATATTGTCTTTGTTCGTTGTAAATACCCTTTTCTTTGGCTACTTCTTCTACACTGCTATCGAAAAAATCACCGTTCAGCACATGGCCGGTGTAGTTTACTTTTACCATGGCCCCCTCGGCTGCATTTTCACCGCGGCCTTCGTCGGTAATGACGTAACTAAGTCCTGATTCTGTTTTTTGTGCTGCTATCCCGTTCTGCTGGAGATATTCATCGATGATGGTAAGGTCTTCCTCTAATTGCTCGGCAGCTTCTTCCTCCATTTTTTTCATTTGCTGCTCCTGCATCTCTTTCTTCCAAGCCTGGAAACCTTCATTGTCATACACATCGATGATCCCCACGTTAAAGGTGATCAAAGCATTAGGATCTATATTGGGTGGTACGGGAGTGCGGAACGTGTTATTATATAGGTCGTCACATTTGATGGAAAAGATTGCGCTATCCCCTTTTTTTAAGTCCGCAAATATGGAATAAATACTTCCTTCCATGCTGGTCCATGACGAGTCTTTTTGCAAAGTTACCGGGTAGGGACCATCGGTACTGTTCATCCATACCGAATCATTTTGATCCTTGTAGCTCATGTTGAGGGTCATATATTCCCCTACACCAGCTAAGGGACCGTCCCCGGCTTTGACCAGTGTATACTTTAAGCCATTGGAAGCGCTTTTTTCCGCATCGTTACAAGATGGAATGGCAAGCGCTACTATGACAACGGCCCAAAGGCTTAGTATTGATTTTCTCATTATGCGAAGGTTTTTATGTTGTTAGTGAGTTGTTCTTTATATTCTTTTAGCAGGTTTTCAAATTTGCTAACTGTCTCTTCCAAAGACAGGCCTGATTTTCCACCGGAGGCATTCTTATGCCCGCCACCCTCAAAATGTTTACGGGCAAATTCATTAACGGAAAAGTCGCCGATGGATCGGAAGGATATTTTTATCATGACTGAACGATCCACGATCAAAGCCGCGAATTTAATACCTGTAATGGATAGGGCATAGTTTACCAAGCCCTCGGTATCTCCTGTTTGTGAATGAAAACGAGCCAGGTCTTGCTGGGATATGGCAAAATATGCGGTATTATACGCGGGAAGGATCGTTAATCTTTCGTTCAAAGCAAATCCCAAAAACTTGATCTTATCTATGGAATTAGAGTCATAGATCAATTTAGCCACTTTGGCCGTATCGGCCCCGAGTTCGGTCAACCGGGCACAAACCCGGAATACATTCCCGGTGGTGTTGGGATGTTTGAAGCTGCCGGTATCTGTCATAACGCCAGCATAGAGACAGTCCGCCATGCCCTTATCAATGAGGTCTTCGTCTCCCATATCATAGATCAATTGGTAGACTAGTTCGGCGGTGGCTGCCGCCTCGGTGCTCCAGTAGCTAAAATCGGCGAAGTCCTCGGGCTCCAAATGGTGGTCAACTAATATCTTTTTTGCTTTCGAGGCGGCCACTTTATCTCCCAGCTCATGAAGGCGGGAGAGGTTGGAGAAATCGAGGCAACAGATAAGGCCTGCATTTTGGACTAACCTTTCAGCCTCTTTCTCGTTCCCTTCGTAGATCACCACATCGTTATTCCCTTCCATCCAAGCCAAAAAGTTGGCATAATCCGTGGGAGAAATGACCGTGACACGGTGACCTTTCTTTTTCAAATACCTTGCGAAAGCCAAGGAAGAACCCAATGCATCGGCATCGGGTTTGTGATGGGTAGTGATCACCACCTCTTGGGGTATGGTTATTAACCCTCTAAATATTTCAACATTCTGCATCTCAAATTGCCAGCCCTTTTAGGGAGGTCACTACATAGTAAGCGGCAAAATTGACAATAAAATAAGTCAAATACAAAACATAAATGGCCAGAAGCTTACTTCATACAATTCAGCCTGGATCGTCATTGCCCTATAAATTATTGTGTTAATTTTGCCGCCAAATAGATAAACGACTAACTCATTATGGCAGGAAACAGAACTTTTACGATGATAAAGCCCGACGCTGTAGCGGCTGGAAATACAGGTGCGATCACCAAAATGATAGAAGAAGCTGGTTTTAAGATCATTGCAATGAAGAAAACCTACATGTCTAAAGATCGTGCGGGGCAATTTTACGAAGTCCACAAAGAGAGGCCTTTTTATAATGACCTTACCACCTACATGTCTTCCGGGCCTATCATTCCTATGATCCTTGAAAAAGAGAATGCCGTGGAAGATTTTAGGGCGCTAATAGGGGCTACTAACCCGAAAGAAGCAGCTCCCGGAACGATCAGGGCGTTGTTTGCCAAATCCATTGAGGCTAATGCCATTCACGGTTCCGATTCGGATGATAATGCAAAGATTGAAGGAGGGTTCTTCTTTTCTCACACAGAGCAGTTTTAAGAAAAACCAGGAGTTGGGGAGTTGGTATTCACCTACTCCCTGCTTCTAACCGCTGGCGAGATCCCCCTCGACGTATTCCACCTGGCCATGGCCCATAGTGTTAAATTAAGTGTAATTGGACGGTTAGCTATTCTTTTCCATTCCGGTTCTTAAAGTTGGTAGTATGCAATCGGCAAACCTGTATATTTTTTTTGCCTACTGCCCTTTGCCTATTGCCGACTGATCCATACCTCAAACATAAGTTTATCCTATACACGATACGTCATTTGAGGCTTAACTTAACAATAGTCCCTTAATTCCATTCCAACCTCGACCTGGTACGCCAGTAATCACCAGGAGATTCCACCAATTGGTCTAAGGCATCAATATCTTCTCTGTCCAGCGCAACCTGTAGAGCTTGTACGTTTGACCGAAGTTGGTCTTCGGCAGCTGCGCCGCTGAGAACAATGTTTACCCACGGCTGGTACAACACAAAGGCGATAGCTATTGCATCCATCCCCACATTATGTTTTTGGGCGAGTTTTTGAAATAGCTGCAGTTGCGGGGTGAAGATAGGATCATTGTTCCTGGCAGTGAGACGGCCATTGGCTAGGGCTTCTTTGACAATAATGCCGATACCAGCTTGCCGGGCTTTTTGCAAAACAGTCGTGGTAGACCTTTCCAGCACATTCCAAGTCACTTGCACCGATAGAAACAGGTGTTGCCCGCCTGTTGAGATACGCATGGCTTGCTCCAACGTGTCGGACTGGTGCTCCCCGCTTAAAGAGAGGCCTATAACCATGCCCTCCTCTTTTAGCTCCCAAAGGCGATCAAGTACACTTTGATTGTCCAAAACACCGCTTTGTAACGATGCAGAGTGGATATGATAGATCCCTAAATGATCTCCTAGCAGTCCTGTCGATTCCGGCCATTGCCGGTTAAGCACCTCTAGGGAGTGCTCTTTGATCTCGTGTTTAGCGGCTTTTACTTTCCAATCGGCGGTGTAAGTGTACCCCCATTTTGATCCAACGGCTACATCCTTTTTACCTGCGAGCCAATCGCTCAAGAAATATTCAGCCCGGCCATAGCTCCGTGCCGCATCAAAATAGCGTATGCCGAGCGTATAGGCGAGGTCCAGCATTTGGTGAGTATGCTTTTTCATGTGCTGGACATCGTAATCTTCTTTGAGATCATCTTTATGGCCCAGGTTGATGTAACCGGGGCGTCCTAATGCCGCCAGTCCCAGCCCTATTTTTGTGGCTTTGATCCCGGTATTTCCAAATTGATAGCGTTCCATTTTTTATCGAGGAATAGGGTTTGAAAAAGGTAGAGGTTTGAGCATCAAAGCTTTATGCATACATTTTTTGATCCGGTAAAAAATCTTAGTGCTTCCCATCCGCCTTCCCTGCCGATCCCGGATTGTTTCATGCCTCCAAACGGTGTTCTCAGGTCTCTCAGCAGCCAACAGTTTACCCAAATGATCCCGCTTTTTAATTGATCCGCCACCCGGTGGGCACGTTTTAGGTTTTCCGTCCATAGTGTGGCGGATAGCCCATAAGCCGTGCTGTTGGCATATTCGATCACTTCATCTTCGTGTTTAAAAGGTATGAGCGTAACTACCGGCCCAAAGATCTCCTCTTGGTTAACCCTGCATTTGTGATCCAATCCGTCAATTACCGTAGGAGCGATGAAGTATCCATTTTCACACCTGCCGGGTACCGTTACTTGTTCACCGCCGGTAAGAATGTTCCCGCCTTCTTCCCGGGCTAAGCGAATGTAAGACAGTATTTTTTCTTTATGTGTGCCTGATACGATAGCCCCGATGTTAGTCCCCTCCTCTAATGGGTCCCCCACGGTGAGAGCCTTGGCTTTTTCGACAAAAGCGGTTTTGAATTTTTCGTAGATGTCCTGCTCTATGAATATCCTCGAACCGCACAGGCAGATCTCGCCTTGGTTGGCAAAAGAGGATTGTAAGGAGGTTTTGAGTGCCTGTTCAAAATCACAGTCCGCGAAAATTAGGTTTGGATTTTTGCCGCCCAATTCCAGTGAAAGTTTTTTGAACATAGGCGCCGCTGTGCTGGCAATTTGCTTCCCGGTGGTGGTTCCCCCGGTGAATGATATCACGGGGACGGCCGGGTGTTCAATAATAGCTTGTCCTGCTTTGGTCCCCAGGCCGTGAACTACGTTTAACACCCCCGGGGGTAACCCGGCTTCTATGCATAATTCTGTGAAAAGATAAGCTGTCATAGGGGTGACCTCGCTGGGTTTGGCTACCACGGTATTACCTGCGGCCAGTGCCGGGGCTATTTTCCAGGTAAAGAGGTACAGCGGTAAATTCCAAGGGGAGATGCAGCCGGCTACTCCTATGGGTTTCCGTAAAGTGTAGTTGATCGCTTCTCCGTCCGTTTGGTGTGATTCCGAGGCAAAGTGGAGCAGGGCGGTGGCATAAAAACGCATATTAGCCGACGCCCTTGGGATATCTACACGTTTGGCCAGCTTGAGCGGTTTCCCATTGTCTATCGACTCTGCCATCGCCAGCTTATCATGGTCCCTGTCTACAAGGTCTGCAATTTTTAGCATAATGTCAGAACGTCGTTGGATGGGTAGTGTAGACCACTCTTCAAATGCAGCCTGGGCAGCTTCTACGGCAGCTAGCACATCGGTCTCGCCCGAGTCCGGGATGTGGCTGTAAACCTTGCCTTCGGCAGGATTGAAGTTATCCAGGTAGGTGTCAGAAATGGGCTCTACAAGTTCTCCGTTTATGTAGTTTTTTAATTTTTGCATTATGTAGTGATTACGCTTACTATGCCTGTTGTTTTTTGCAGTCCTGTTCCATACTCACCAGGCGACTCTAAGGCCACACAGAAGATATTTAGTGAATCGTCAGCTTGGGTACAAATGAAGCTTGTACCGGGTATGGCTTATCAGCTGACAAATCATTGTATCTATGAAGTTAGGCAGAATTATTGATCTTATTTCGAGCTACATATAGCTCCCAGACGAGAACTTGTAACAAGGATGATATAAAAAAAACTAAACGTATAAAATTACTTAATGAGTAGGAACCTTTGTAAACTTTCGAAAACGAAAGATTCATTATTTCAAGTAATTAGAAGGAACAGGATGTTTCTTCAAAAAATCTTTGGCTTGTTGATCTTTTTTGAGAAAATAGGATGTCCTTGAATACCTGTCTAATCTGCTGTCTTTGTCAAGGCATTTATCCCCGTGACCTTTCCCATTCGTATTTTTATTATTTTTTAAGTCTTTCATTTCAATTATAAAGATACACATTATTTACGTTGTACCAGGAATGCTTCATAATTTATCCCCTTTTTAAAAGGTGCCCATTGATCTTGGGTATAACCTATTACGTTAAAAATTTCGACTATGTTTGACCAAAATGCGGCGATATCCATTTGGTAAAGCCTTGTACGTGAAAGAGTACTGCCCTGTATGAAGATAGCTGCTTTTGGATGATTAGCTGTGAAATCTACAATGGTGTCCGCTATTGTCATCAAAACTTTTTCACGGTCTAGGTTATTAGTTTTTACCCTATCGTTATATCGTCATTCTTTTCGTCCCAGTCCCCAAAACCTAAGTTGTAGATACTATTTTGTTCGTCGATAAGTCGGTAACGGGCCACTTTTTTAACCTTTCCGTTTGGACCTTCGCTGAAAAAATCATAAAGGTATTCTTCCGGTACTTTTTTGAATTCATAGCGCTGTTGTTCTGCCATACCTTTTTCCCGGGAATTATAGGTTATTCAGCCTTCCCCCATCCACAGGTACGTTGATGCCATTAATGTAACCTGCGGCTGGGCTTGCTAAAAATGCTACGGCAGCAGCTACCTCCACGGCTTCTGCAAATCTTCGCGCAGGGATCTCTCCCTGCATTTTGGCTTCTATTTCTGCTACCGGAACACCGGCTTTCACAGCATTGGCATTGATGATGGAATCAAGACGAGCGGTTTTCGTAGCGCCAGGAAGCACGTTATTCACTGTAATGCCAAACGGACCTAGTTCGTTGGCTAACGTTTTGGCCCAATTGGCTACACCTCCCCGGATGGTATTGGATACGCCCAGCCCCGGTATGGGGGCTTTTACGGAGGTAGATATGATATTGATAATTCGCCCGAAGTTAGCCTCCTTCATAGTGGGGACTAGGGCTTGAGTCAAGACCTGGTTGCAGATCAAATGCCGGTTGAAGGCAACCCTGAATTCTTCAGGATCAGCGTCAATGGCTAGTCCGGCGGGCGGTCCGCCGGAGTTGTTGATCAAAATGTGTGCCCCGGCATTATTGGATAAATACTGCTCGGTAGCTTCTTTTAATTCCTTTGGATGATCAAAATCAGCACGGATATAATCATGGGACTGGCCCTTTTCACCAGCGAGTTCCGTCACGGTTTTTTGCAACTCCTTTTCATTCCTGGCCACCAACGTGACGCTGGCGCCCATTTTTGCCAGCTCTAAGGCTACGGATTTGCCGATGCCTTGCGTACTTCCACATACGAAGGCATGCTTATTAGTAAGATCTAAGTTCATATTTTTACGAGATTATCAGCCTGGTCTTTTTTTGTTAAATTTAAAGAGAAATACAAGAAACCAAACCTATGGCGATCAAGAGACCCTTTAACCTCAAACAGTGGATAGACGATAATCGTGACATTTTAAAGCCCCCGGTAGGAAATAAGAATTTATATGCTGATGCCGGTGATTACATCGTGATGATCGTAGGTGGCCCGAATGCCCGAAAGGATTACCATTACAATGAAACGGAAGAGCTTTTTTACCAACTAGAGGGTGACATCACCGTAAAAATACAGGAAGACGGCCAGGCCGTGGAGGTGCCCATAAAGGCGGGAGAAATGTACCTGCACCCAGCAAAAGTGCCACATTCCCCCATACGACCGCAAGGGAGCGTAGGTTTGGTGATTGAAAGGAAAAGGGAAAAGGAGCATACCGACGGACTTCTCTGGTTTTGTGACCAGTGTAACCATAAGCTACATGAGACCTATTTCCATCTCACGAATATAGAAAAGGATTTCCTGCCCCGTTTCCGTGAATTCTATGGTTCGGAAGCGTTGAGGACCTGTAGTAATTGTGGCTATGTCATGCCCACAGACCCCAGGTTTGTTTGATGACCTTGAAGAAAAGGACTGTCCCCTCTCTCCTGGGGCCACTGGAGATCACGGCCGATAGGCCACCAAGACTAAAACGCGCAGGATCACTAAACTCTTAACCTGGACTTGATAAAAAATGACCGTCGTTCCGCGCCGGTGGTTGTGAGAGGGCTCATGGCGAGAGCTGGGATTTGTTGTGCCGTAGAACGGAAGCTACTCCCCAGTTTAAAGACGGTGAAAGTATGCTAAACCTCATTTTAAGCCTAGGCTACCATGATTTTAAATCGAACTTAGGTTAATGGATATTTGCCATGGTTTAATGGTATAGTGTGATTTTTCACCGGGGCTTATTGAAATTCATTATCTTAAAGCCTCACACAATAAACATTTTTCACTCATTTAGTATTAAAAGGGGTATGACCTACGAAAACTCACTGGAGTTTGCCCGTAATTTAGATGAAAATGATAGCCTAAAGGCTTTTCGTGACCAATTCCGGATCCCGCAAAAAAACGGGAGAGACTGCATTTATTTCACTGGAAATTCATTAGGACTCCAACCTAAGGAAACGAAAAATTATATTCAAGAAGAGCTTGAAGGCTGGGCAACATTAGGTGTTGAGGGGCACTTTCATAACAATAGACGGCCTTGGTTCCATTATCATAAATTCAGTAAAGCATCTCTCGCCAAGCTATTGGGCGCTGACCCTTCGGAAGTAGTCTCTATGAACAGCCTTACCACTAATTTACATTTGCTCATGGTCTCCTTTTACAGGCCTAAGGGCAAAAAGTATAAGATCATGATGGAAGGGGGCGCTTTTCCTTCCGATCAGTATGCCGTGGAGAGTCAATTAAGATTTCATGGGTACCGTTATGAAGATGCGTTGATCGAAATTAAGCCAAGGACGGGAGAGCATGCGCTAAGGACCGAAGATATTGTGGAGGCCATAGCGCAGCATGGCCAGGAATTGGCGCTGGTGCTCTTTGGAGGTGTCCAGTACTTCACCGGGCAATGGTTCGATATAAAAGCAATAACCGCTGCCACCCATGAGGTAGGAGCTATGGCGGGGTTTGATCTTGCCCATGCCATTGGTAATGTGCCGCTGAATTTACATGGGCACCAAGTTGATTTTGCCACGTGGTGTAGCTACAAATATTTGAACTCTGGCCCCGGGGGGGTGAGTGGTATCTTTGTACATGAAAAGCACGGTAAAAATAACAACATCCCCCGGTTTGCCGGGTGGTGGGGGCATGACGAGAAAGAAAGGTTTAAAATGGAAAAAGGTTTTCACCCTATGCCCGGGGCGGATGGATGGCAGCTCAGCAATGTCAACGTACTGGCCAGTGCGGCCCATCTTGCCTCTTTGGAGATCTTTGAGGCCGCTGGGATGGAGGCCTTGCGTGACAAAAGCGTCCGGCTTACCGGTTACTTGCAATATCTTTTAGATAGTCTACCCGTGGGAAGTGTGGAAATAATCACCCCCTCTTCTGCCAATGATCGAGGCTGTCAATTGTCACTGGTGATCCATCAAAACGGGAGCGAGGTATTTAAATCCTTATCCGAACAAGGGGTGATGGCGGATTGGCGAGAGCCTCATATCCCCGGGAAAGCTGGCATAATACGCGTGGCCCCGGTTCCCCTGTACAACACCTTTACGGACGTTTACCAATTTTATGAAATGTTAAAAGCTGGGTTAAATGAGTGATGTAAGATCAATCACGATCATAGGGGCAGGATTAGTGGGCTCTTTGGCCAGTATTTACCTGGCCCGTAGGGGGTATGATGTAAAGGTCTTTGAAAAAAGACCTGATATGAGGGACAAATCCATAGACGGCGGGCGTTCCATTAACCTTGCCCTAAGCAACCGGGGGTGGTGGCCGCTGAAAGAGGTAGGACTTGAGCATAAGGTCAACGAAATGGTGATCCCTATGCAGGGGAGGATGATGCACGATACTTCAGGCATTCTCACTTTTCAGCGGTACGGCCAGGAGGGACAAGCCATTAATTCCATCTCGCGGGCCGGGCTGAACGCACTTTTGATGACAGAAGCGGAAAGGGCAGGAGCGGAGATATATTTCAACTGTTCCATTGAACACGTTGATTTTGAACGTAATGTCATTCATTACACTGAAGGTGGGAATAAAAAAGAACATGTTACCGGTATTCTTATGGGTTCCGATGGCGCTTTTTCCATGGTGAGAAAGTTCATGCAGGTTACGGATAGGTTCAACTACTCCCAATATTACATCGAGCATGGCTATAAAGAGCTTACCATTCCCGCCGGGGAAGATGGTAGATTCCGTTTAGAAAAAAATGCCTTGCACATCTGGCCAAGGGGTAATTACATGCTGATTGCCCTTCCTAACCAAGACGCCAGCTTTACTTGTACCTTGTTCTTACCATTCGAGGGAGAACGATCTTTTGAGCAATTGGCGACCGACGCTGACATACTGGATTTTTTTAAGCAAGACTTTCCGGATGCTTTAGAGCAAATGCCCGCATTGTTGGAGGATTTTCATCACAATCCCACTTCTTCTCTCGTTACTGTAAAATGTTATCCTTGGGTGAAGAATAAAACGTTGATCTTAGGAGATGCTTCACATGCTATTGTGCCGTTTTACGGGCAGGGGATGAACAGTGGTTTTGAAGACTGCCGGGTGTTGAATGCCTTACTGGATGCACATAAGGATAACTGGGAGCGTGTGCTCCCCGAATTCCAACAGTTGCGGAAACCGGACGCCGATGCTATTTCCGACTTAGCCCTTCGAAATTTTATCGAAATGCGAGACTTGGTAGCCGATGAGAATTTCTTGTTGAGGAAAAAGATAGAAGCCAAGCTACAGGAGCTTTACCCTGGGCTTTGGATACCCTTGTATTCTATGGTGACATTTCAAGAAGAGTTACGCTATTCGGAGGCGTTGCGGCAAGGGCAAAGACAGCAAAAGATCATGGATAAGGTCATGGAAATGCCTTCAATTGCTGACCGGTGGCAAAGCCTTGACTTCCAGGCTATCGTGGATGAGTTGAAAGACTAGTGTCATGTCACATTTCAATTGACGTTCAATCTAATTTTTTCGGTCTCGTTCCCAAAGTCGGCAGTCGGCAACCCTCTATTTTGCCTACTGCACTTTGCCTATTGCTAACTTGTCGAGAACTTCCCAACTTGGCAAATAGAGTTCATTGTTTAATACTACACGTCAGTTGATGATTGACAAAAACACTAGTGTTAAGTTAAGCCTAATTAGGCGGTTAGCTATTTTTTCCAATCCCGTTTTTAAAGTCGGCAGTTCGCAATAGGCAATCGGTAACCCTATATTTTTTGCCTACTGCTCTTTGCCTATTGCCGACTGATCAATACTTCAAACAGCTCATGCGGTAGCCGGATACGTCATTTAAGATTTAACTTAACACT
>JANQLQ010000204.1 GCA_028280565.1 Fulvivirga sp. | reverse complement strand
GGAAGGCTATTTTGCAGACCTGGTCTTAGTGGATCTCCATAAAGACTCACAGGTAAAGCAAAACAACCTACTTTATAAATGTAATTGGTCCCCTTTCCTTGACAAAACATTTGGCAGTACCGTGACCCATACATTTGTGAACGGACACCTTGTGTATAAAAATGGAGAAACAGACACCAGCATAAAAGGCAAAAGGCTAGGGTTTGAAAAAACCCGGTAGCAAGTGTTAAGTTGAGTGTGATTTGACGGGTAGCTATTTTTTCCAATCCCGTTCTTAAAGTCGGCAGTTGGCAATATCCAATCGGCAAACCCATATATTTTTTGCCTACTGCCCTTTGCCGATTGCCAACTGATCGAGAACCTCCCAATACCCCAGGCATACTCATCTCGTACCCGGTACGTCATTTGAGGCTTAACTTAACACTAATTCTACTTTGTTACAGTCAATTATTTAATAGACAGGAATCTAACGATAAAGGAGCCCGTTGGATATCCTTATCAAAAACGAAAAAACCCTTCCTTATCGTCATTCCTGCCGGCCTTGCAGGGTGAGCGATGCGCGAGAGCAGCCCCATTGGGATTCCTACGGGAGAATATGCTGTGTCGTTGAACGTGAACCTTTTTTTGAATGTACTGGGTTTTCGTTTCACGACTTCGCAGATTCTCCCGTAGGAATCCCAATGGGGTTTGTAACGCTTAACCCAACGCACAGGCTTGCAAGAATGACGATGTTAGAAAGTAAGGAATGACGTTCTTAGGTATGGGTGTTGGATGGATTTAGAACAGGATGTGGATCCCCCATCCTTTACAACTCGCTGGCAATAGGTATGAAACTACGAACCTCGTTATCCATTATTTAAACCTGGCAAAGTAGTCCTAATGTCATGTCAAGGCTCAAATGGCGGCTAAAACTATTTTTCGGTCTAGTTCCAAAGTCGGTAATCGGTAATAAACAATCGGCTACCCTATATTTTGCCTACTGCTCTTTTGCCGATTGCCAACTGATCGAGAACCTCCAATACCTCAAACACACTCATCCTTCACCTGGCACGTCATTTGAGATTTAACTTAACACTAGATTATGGCATTCAAAAAAACTGCCTGTTCCCAGTGATTTTATTTTGCTACAAGGCATCCACATAAAATAGTGTCTATCAATGTATTTTGACGTCACCCCGTTCTATCCCACTTTTTATGTAAGAAATACCTCTTTTTAACTGTTGGACAAACCAATTTGTGGTATTAGATTTGTCAGATTATTTAGAAATATTCTAAATAAATAACGCACAAAATGTCCGACATTACTTTATTCATAGCCGATGCTCAGCAACTATCCAGGGATGGGTTAAAACTGCTGCTTAAGGATAAAAAGGGCATCGAGGTTATAGGAGAAGGGAGCAATAGGGAGCAATTGTTCGAAGCCCTAAAGGAAACTCAACCGGATGTGATCGTTGTGGACTATAATCTTCCTGGCCATTTTATGCACAGGGATATCCAGCATATTCATCAATACGCTCCCTTGAGCAAAATACTTGTTTTCTCATCAGATCATGATGAACTCAACATTTACCAGGTACTGGGATATGGGGTGAACGGTTTTCTTACCAAGGAATGCGGGAAGGACCAGATCATAAGAGCCATTTACAGTGTGGCAAAAGGAGAAAAATTCTTTTGCAATCGAATACTGGACATACTACTGGATAAGAAAATACCCAACGGGGCTTTTAGCTACAGCCCGGTGGCCTTATCAGGAAGGGAAACGGAGATCACAAAATGCATAGCAGCAGGGAAAAAAACGAATGACATTGCCAAAGAGTTTTGCATTAGTGTACACACCGTGCGTACGCACCGGAAAAATATCATGAAAAAGCTCGGGGTCAGGTCCATATCAGGGTTGGTACTTTATGCCGTAGAGGCAGGCCTCGTCATACCTGAAAACCTGGAGGGCGAAAAGTAAATCATACCGTTACCGGGTACTTTTCACCAGCATAAAGAACTTTCTTTTCTAAAAACATACCCCATTTGAGGTATTAACCTACCCTAATTTAAGTACACTAAAAATACACCAATAGGGCGATTGTACAAGAGTGGCCTGGGGAAGAAATTTGTGTCCAATAATTTATTTAGACTTATTCTAAATAAATTTTAATTATTAACTCTTTAAATACCAAACCCATAAGACACATCCCACTCATATTGGTCTTTATCTTGCTCGTAAACTCTGCCCGTGCACAACCCACGGGCATAGAGGGCAGGGTCTATGACGCAAAGGGGAGCGCTTTACCTTTCACTTCGGTTTTTATAAAAAAGGCGGAAAAAGTAGCCCTTACTGATACCTTGGGCAGGTACCGGATCATGGGGATGACACCGGGGCAGTACAAGGTGGGTATTTCGAGGATCGGTTACAAGCTACAGGAAAGATCAATTGAGCTCCTGGCAGGGCAAGTCCTCGTCCTTGATTTTGTCATGGAAGAGAAGGTCACCGAGCTAGGAGCCGTAGAAATAACCGCCAAGACCGTATCACAAGAGCTTAGGGAAACGGGCTATGCTGTTGACGTGGTAGAGATCAAGGAGCGCAAAAATTTGACTTCAGATATCAACCAGGTACTTAAAAGCACGCCCAGTATTCATATTCGTGAAAGCGGTGGCCTGGGGTCGGGATTCAGGCTATCACTGAACGGGCTCTCCGGCAACCAGGTCCGGTATTTCATTGATGGTGTGCCCATGGAGAACTATGGCTCGGCGCTAACCTTAAACAACTACCCGGTAAACCTCATTGAGAACATTGAGATCTACAAAGGCGTGGTCCCGGTTTCATTAGGGGCAGATGCCTTGGGGGGTGCCATAAATATCACCACGGGCTATCGCAGGAAACCCTTCCTGGACGTTGCATACTCCTTCGGCTCTTTTAATACCCACCAGGCGTCAATAAACGGCCAGCACGTGAACGAGAAAAAAGGACATTTTGTCAAGCTATCGTCTTTCTTTAATCATTCCGACAATAATTACCGGATGGAGGATGTGCCTGTGTTCGATCTCGAACTGGGAAATCGCCTGGGTACGATAGACACCAGGCGATTTCATAATGAGTACACTTCCGGTATGATCCACCTGGAAGCCGGGGTACTTGACAAAAAGTACGCCGATCATTGGTCTTTTGGGCTGACCACCGCCCGCAATCGGAAAAATTACCAGCACCCGGACAACACGATCAACCGCGCGTTTGGACAATTCCACACCAAAAATGAAACCCTATTAGCTTCAACAACTTACAAAAAGCGCCTTGGCAACCTCGATTTAAAGGGGTACGTGGTTGCAGGAAGGGTCGTGGAAAGCGTGGTGGATAGCAGCTCCAGGAAATACAACTGGGCCGGGGACTATATTGTACGCCAGGCCAATGACCCCAAAGGGGAGTTATTTGAGCGCAAGTCCCTCATGGAGTTAACGGACCGGGTCATTAGGAGTAACGTAGGCCTAGATTATGAGATCAGTAATAACCATGCCCTCGGTCTCCACTTTACCCAAAATTATTTGGAACGGAATGGTGAAGACCAGGTAAATGAATTTAACCGTTCTTTTGAATCACCAAATTCTATCCATAAAAACCTACTAGGACTTGCTTACACTTTTAAAACCGGTGACGGAAAATTAGAAGCCACTGCCTTTTCCAAACAATACTGGTTTTACGGGGAGATCATCACGCAAGATTTCCAGGACAACGAGGTTACCACTCAGCCTAGGTTCAACAGCACAGGATACGGGGCGGCGCTGACCTGGCGTATTGCTGCCGAACGGTTCCAGTTAAAATCTTCTTTCGAGCAGGCTTTTAGAATACCCGAGAGCTACGAGATCCTTGGGGACGGTATCTACATCCAGCCTAACCCCTCATTACGGCCGGAAACGAGTTACAATGCTAATTTCGGCATGCGGTATACAAAACATTTTCAGAAGATCCACCTGGTGTCCGAGGCCAATTACTTTTATCGCTTTTCTAAAGATTTTATTCTATTCAATCCCTTGGGGCCCTTCGGGACGTATCAAAACCTCGATAACGTGAGGACGACCGGCATAGAAAGCAGCCTGCAGGTCAATTACAATGACTTTGTCTTATTCAATGCGAATTTCACCTGGCAAAATCTCACGGACCAATCTGAATTTGATGAGGGGCTTCCTAATACCAATTACGAAAGCAGGATCCCAAATGTCCCTTATTTGTTTGGCAACGCTCGCTTAGGCATTAATCCCTGGACAGGACCAACTGGCGATAGGCTTGCCATTTACTGGAATACACGGTATGTACACGAGTTTTTCTTTACCTGGGAGAATCTTGGAGATGCCGAAGGTAAGAGCACTATTCCCCAACAGCTTATCCACGACTTGCAGATGGAATACGCGTTTGCCAAGGGGAAATACAACGTATCTCTTTCCGTCAATAACATTACCAACGCCATGGCCTATGATAATTTCAACATACAAAAACCGGGAAGGGCGGCGTATATCAAATGCCGGTATTTTTTAAACTAACGACTATTAATGTTTAAAATGAAGATCAAACTATGAAAAGGAAATATCAAATTCATCATAAGTTAACTATATACCTCTTTGCCTTAGGGCTAGGAGGCTGCTTATTATCGGCTTGCGGAGATGACGACCCGGACGAGCCCGGCACGACCACGTCAACAGCTTCTTCAGGTTTTGTGATGTCACTTAAAACCACGGGAGGGGATGAAACGGAATTCATCATTAGCCAGGACGACATTATGTCGGGTGAAATATCGGCCGTGGGCACCGGTATTGAGCAAACAGGATGGCGATTTTTTTACCCGGTCGGTGAAACACTTTTTTCATCAGGGTTCAGCGTTGATAACCAGATGGCAGGTTATGGCGATGACGGCGCAGGGAGGATCACCCTGAAAGGGGAATTTATCTTTGAGAACGCCCTGGAAATGTTCGGCAAATCGGACGATGAGCAAACCCTGCTGGCTATGGAGATCCCAAGAAGTGGTTTTGCCAATCGTCGCCTGCACTTTGTAGATGTTAATACCGTATTCGTAAGGAAAATTATAGGAACGAGGATATTTGAATCTACCACAGATTCATTGGTGGCCTGGCCTACAGCTTTACAGGTGAGAGACGATAAATTATTTATTCCTTTCCATGTTTTGGATGCAGGAGGTTTTTTTACAACACCCCAGCCAGATACAGCTTACATAGCGATATATTCTTACCCCGAGATGGGGACAGAGCCTGAAAAGATCATAAAGGATGCCAGGACGGGTAACATTGGGGTGAACGGGTTTACCACCGGGTTAATTGAAGCGGATAACGGGGATTTGTATTCCTTTTCCTGCGGCGCTGAAATGGCCGGGTTTAATCCTACTTCCACTAAACCGTCCGGCATATTGAGAATACCCCATGGGGAGACAGATTTTGACCCCTCCTATTTCTTTAACGTGGAGGCGGCGACGAGCGGCGGAAAGCTAATATGGTTTGATTATGTAGGGGGCAATAAGGCAATTGCACGTATCCTGGTCGATGACAGCGGGGGTATTTGGTCAGCCTTCGGGAGGGATGTGTTTAACCAGCAATTGGTGATCATTGACCTCGTAGACCAAACCATCACAGAAGTAGCCAATGTGCCATTACACGCCAAGCGATATTCTTCCCCTGTACTCGTAGAAGACGGAAAGGTTTATGTAAGCATTGAAACCGCTACGGAAGCCCACGTATACCAGGTAGACATAGACAACGCTACCGCTGTCCAGGGTGCCCGCATCCTTGGTAAGACCATAAAAGGGTTTTACAGGCTACAATAAAATCCTTAAGGCTAGTTCTGCCAGGATCCCCCGGGAAAGGAGGAATCCATTCCCGGGGAATCCTTATTCATTATCATTGGATGATTTCACCTATGACAGGTAAAAAAAACACTCGAAACCGTTTCCGCAACATCACCAGGAAAATACACCTGGTACTGGGCTTATCCACAGGGCTCGTCGTCTTTGTCGTAGCCATCACCGGCTGCTGTTGGGTATTCCAGGAGGAGATAAGAAGCTTGTCTTTTGACTACAAGCAGGTAAGCAAAGAGAACAGGCCCTTGATCACCCCCACCAAGGCAAAACAGGTCGCCAAAGCGGTATATCCTGGCAGAAGTATTCATGGAGTACTGTACGGGGATGACCCGCAGGCTGTGGAGGTGATCTTTTATGAAATGGAACCGGAGTTCTACCGGTCTGTTTTTCTCAACCCATATAACGCCGAGATCCTACACACAGAAGATCATTTACAAGGCTTTTTTGCTTTTGTACTGGATGGCCACCTGAACTTATGGCTGCCTGCACAGGTAGGCTCGCAGATCGTTTCATGGTCTACGCTCATATTCGTAGTGATGCTGATCACCGGCATCGTATTGTGGTGGCCCCGGAATAAACGCAACAGGAAACAACGCTTCCGGTTCGATTGGAAATCGACTACACAATGGAAGCGTAAAAATTACGATCTCCATTCCGTGGTAGGATTTTATGCGAGTTTTGTCGCCCTACTTATTGCATTTACAGGATTGGTGATGGCCTTCGACTGGTTTGAGAAGGCAACGTACCAAACCCTGGGAGGAGATAAATCACTGGCCTTTACCATTCCCGATCATTCACCGCTTTCATCTCATGAGACGGGAGATGCCATCCAGCCCATCGATCAATTACTCCCCAGGCTAAAGGTAGAGTTTCCACGGGCTAAACACTTTGAGATCCATTACCCCTATACCGACTCGGCCAGTATCTACGTGGAGATCTATTATGACGAAGGGGTATCCTACAGTTCAGATTATCGTTTTTACAATCAATATACCTTAAAGGAGCTGCAGACCCCAAGCGTATACGGGATCTATGAAAATGCCGACCTCCCGGATAAGATCATTCGCATGAATTATGATATCCATATTGGCGCCATCTTAGGATTACCCGGGAAAATACTGGCCTTTTTAGCCAGCCTCATGGTAGCCAGCCTCCCCGTAACGGGTTTCTTACTATGGTGGGGAAGAAACCGGAAAACCGCCAAACACAATAGCCGCCGTAAAGCGCTTGTAAAACCTATTGACCCTAGCCAAGTAGCTCTTAAAACCGTTAAGTAAACTCAACCTCTAAGAGCGATCGCTCACGATAGGTTGTAGGGGCGATTCGTGAATCGCCCCTACAACTGTATCCCTGGTATTAGGACCGCTGCGCTTAACCTAATACCAATGTGAAGACCCGCGCGAGAGCACTCGTGCAGAAGCCGGCCCAGGGCTTCAATGATAATCGTCACTTAAGAAAACGCAATCGACTGTTTTTGAGACTATTTTTAAAACATATTTAGTCTTTCAGCAGCCAAGCGATCGAGGAATATCCCTTGGAATTAAAGCCTGGTCAAATCACCACTACCCAAAACTTTGCTATACCTCATCACGGCAGGGTAACCCCCCGGTTACCCCACCTTTGGTATTTCCATACTTAGATCCGGCGAGGAGAAAAATACGCCGCAAGGGCGATTGTCCGGCGCATTATGAAACATGACATTTGTCTAAGAAATTTATTTAGAATGACTCTAAATGATGTTGGCTGATCTATGGATCAGGTACCACTTAAATCGAAAAAACAGGAACATGGGAGACAAAGAAAATACGATCATAGGTAATCAACGGCTCTACAGGCAACAGCATCTCCACGAACATTTTTTCAATCACCTGGCTGGGAGTAAATCAAACTACCAAAAGAGTATCAATCAAGCTACCAGTGCGATCCTGGAGTTCCTGGAAGAAAGAGACACTCCATTTACCGGCATCCCGACGGACCAGTTAATGGAGAAGTTCAGCCAGGTCTTTATTGGCGAAGGCAATGAGCTCACCTTAAGAGAGACCTTAGAGGAATTAAAAGAGCTTTACCTTAACGATGCTGTCGCCTTTCACCACCCAAAATATGTTGCGCACCTAAATTGCCCTATACTCATCCCGGCGTTGGCGGCGGAAATGATCATTAGCTCGGTCAACTCTTCCATGGATACCTGGGATCAAAGCATAGGCGCTACGTTGATCGAACTAAAGTTAATTGAATGGACCCTAACTAAGATCGGTTATCCACATGGGGCAGATGGGGTATTTACCAGTGGCGGTACGCAATCTAACCTTATGGGGCTATTACTGGCAAGGGATCATTTCATCAAAGAGAGCTATAAGCTAGATCCTAAAACAGAGGGCATACCCGTGGAGGCTGGCAAGTTCAGGATACTTTGCTCGGAGATCAGCCACTTCAGCCTTAAAAAAAGTGCCAGCCTGCTGGGGTTAGGGCAAAAGTCCATTGTCCCCATACCGGTAGACCGGCAGTATAAGATGGATGTCATCTCTTTAAACAAGGCCATTCATAGCTTAAAGGCACAGGGAAATATCCCCATTGCCATTGTAGCCACGGCCGGAACAACAGATTTCGGTTCTATCGACCCCCTGGCTGAAATAGCAAAAATTGCCCGGGAGCATAATGTATGGTTCCATGTAGACGCGGCGTACGGCGGAGGGCTTATCCTGAGTGATCAGCACAGGCCGAAGCTCAACGGGATCGAACAGTCCGATTCCGCCACCATTGATTATCATAAAACCTTTTTCCAGCCGGTAAGCTCCAGCGGGTTCTTTATGCGCGATAAAAAATTCATTCGCCATATCAGCTATTATGCGGATTACCTGAATTCCAAAGAACAGGAAGCCGATGGTGTCCCCAATATGGTGAAAAAATCCATTCAAACTACCCGGCGATTTGATGCCCTCAAATTATGGATGACTTTGAGGGTAACCGGTGTTAAGCGCTTAGGGCAGTGTATTGACCACGTCATTGATCTCGCAGAAAAGTCTGCCGACCTGCTAGAAAAAGATGACGCATTCGAACTATTGAACACACCGGAAATGAGCGCTATTGTATTCCGCTTTATACCCTTGGAAAAGAAGTTAAGCCCGGGGCAGGCTTCCCATTTAAATGCACATATCCGTAAGTGTATGTTCAGCGAAGGGCAGGCTTTGTTAGCTTCTACTAAGATCAACGACGAAGTGTATTTGAAGTTTACGCTGCTAAATCCATTGACTCAATTAGAAGATATCCGGGAGATCATAGCGCTGATCAAAAAACATGCGATGACCTATTTCAATAATTCATTAAAAACTAATACACCATGGAAAGAACCTATGACTTTATAGCGGTAGGCGTGGGCCCTTTTAACCTGGGACTGGCCTGTCTTACCGCGCCGATCGAAACGTTAGACGGCGTATTCCTGGATAAAAGTGAACAATTCAATTGGCACCCCGGGATGCTTCTGCAAGATACTACCCTGCAAATACCCTTTATGGCTGACCTGGTCACACTGGCCGACCCTACAAGTCCTTTTAGTTTCCTGAGTTATTTGAAAGCGAAGGGCAGGATCTACTCCTTTTATATCCGGGAGAATTTCCTGGTGCTGCGAAACGAATACAACCATTATTGCCGATGGGTGATAGAACAGCTCCCCAATATACATTTTAACACGTCGGTAGAAAAAATAGAATTTGAGGAAGATACAGGCATTTACCATGTACATTGCCTTTGCACGAAAACCGACCAGGCCAAAACCTACCGGGCCAAAAGGCTGGTGTTAGGTACAGGAACAGTACCCTACGTTCCTGCCTGTTGCGTAGACATTATGGATAAGGCTATTCATTCTGCCTCGTATCTTTTTGAAAAGGAAGCGCTGCAATCAAAAAGATCCATTACCATCCTAGGCAGTGGGCAAAGCGCCGCGGAAGTATACTATGACCTCCTGCAAGATATCGACCGGTACAATTACGAGTTGAGCTGGATCACACGCTCTCCGCGTTTTTTTCCATTGGAATACAGTAAGCTGACCCTCGAGATGACATCGCCCGGATACATCGACTATTTTTACAGCTTACCTCAACAGGAAAAAGACCACCTGCTGTCACAACAAAAGCACCTATACAAAGGGATCAACAATGACCTGGTCGCCGCCATATATGACCTGCTGTACACAAAAAGCTTAAGCAGCGACATTAAGGTGCACCTATTCACCAATTCGGAGCTACAACAGGCAACATTCAATGGACCTGGGAACAGTTTTGACCTGCTGTTCCGTCAAAAAGAACAAAATAGATCCTACCGCAGGGCAACAGAGGCATTGGTCCTGGCCACCGGGTATGCCTACCAGCTCCCCGGCTTTGTACAAGGGATCTCCTCGCGGATAAAATGGGATGAAAAAGGTAGGTTTGATGTCAACAGGAACTACAGTATCGATCATAAGGGGTGCGAGATCTTCGTGCAGAATGCGGAGCTGCATACCCATGGTTTTACAGCGCCGGATTTGGGCATGGGATGTTATCGTAACGCCTACATCATCAAAGAAATGACCGGGGAAAACCATTATCCCGTGGAACAAAAAATAACCTTCCAGCAATTTGGAATAGCTGGGGATGAGCAGGTGCATAAAGTTACGCCCGAATTAGCCGTATAACATGAGCTTAAAGTCTGTCCTGGTAGCGATAACCCTTGTGGCGGTCATCAGTGATTACCTGCTACATCCCTTTTACCCGCATTTTTTCGAAATGAGGTTTGGGGTGGCAGATCCGAAACAGGTCGGGTTTTACTTCAGCGCCATTTGTTTCGTGGTTATGATCGCCTTTCCATTATGGGCCCAGGTCTCGAAAAAGGTACCGGAGCTTAGGATATTGGTGTATACACAGTTCGCAGCCGGTATACTCGGGATCGGTTGCTTCTTTGTTACGTCGTACACCCTATTCTGGGCCCTGTCGCTTTGCATGATCGCCTTTAAAGGCAGCTACTTATTGGTCTATCCTTATATACTCAAAATTACGAGCAAAGAAAACCATGTGAACACCATAGGCCTGTTATCGGTGATCGTTCATTTTGGCAGTGTAGCAGGCGCAGTACTGGGCGGCATGGTACTTGAATTTATACATCCCGCCTACATATTCCTGGTCATGGCCACGGGTGATTTTATACAGATGGGGGCAAGTCTCTACCTACTGAAGCGTGAGCGCCCCACCCTTAGCGCTGACGATGATAGTAACGCAGGCCCAACAAAGGCCACGGGAGGGTTTAAAGGTTTCGTGCTTAAGATCGGCGTAATTACCCTCATTCTCTATTCCAGTGATTTTATCATTCGGCCCTTCTTCGTTCGTTATTGGGAATCACTGTCCATCTATGATAGTAAAATTATCTCGGGGCTGGTATACGCTATCCCGGCCCTGGTAGCCTTAATAGCTTTGTGGAGCAACCGGAGGCGTAAAGGCAGCAGGGGTCTTTATGATGGCATTATCACTGCCATGTTGTTAGGGCTAGCCGGGTTAATGCTACAAGGATATCCCTCCGCGGTAGTAGTGTTCCTCGGCAGGCTGGTATACGGGTGGGGTATTTTCCAGGCCATGGTCCGTTTTGACGCCCTATTATTTGGTTTGAGTACCCCTGGATCTTATGCTACGGATTACAGCAAAATACATTTTTTTCAAAACCTCGGGGTCTTACTAGCCTCCTTTTCTTCAGGCCTTTTAATAGGGAAATATAGCTTACAAAGCCCTTTTTTAGTGGCCATCACCGGGTTTACCCTGTGCATTTCCCTTTACTATTTCACGATAAAAGCCCGGTCAATGGCTCCACGCCCATTAACAAAAATAACCCAATAACACATGGAAAGCCCCGTACTGAATAGCTCACTCTTTACGTTTAAAACAAGTACTCATTCCCCCGTGTACACTAGGAAGGTACCCGGTTTTGGAACGATCGAGTTTCGGCCGTTGGATCTTGAAAAGGATATCCCCCTGCTCTACGACTGGGTAACAAGGGACTACGCCCGGTACTGGGGAATGCACGACAAATCTGCCGAAGAAGTAAAAGAAGAGTATGCTAAAATAATGTCTTCCGGGTATTCAGCGGCTTTTATAGGCATGTTCAATGGCAAACGCTCCTTCCTGTTAGAATGCTACGACCCTATGGGGGACCCTGTCGGGCAGCATTACCCGGTACGGGAAGGAGACCTTGGCATGCATATTCTTGTAGGCCCGCCGGTAAAACCCATCCGTCATTTTACCTGGCAGGTGTTCACGGCCTTGATGGATTTCATGTTCAATGATCCCCTAGTCCATAGGATCGTGGTAGAACCGGATGTTAACAACGAAAAGATCCACCCGCTGAACAAGCGAGTGGGATTTGAATACCAAAAAATAATCCAATTACCTCATAAAACCGCCCACCTGGCATTTTGCACACGGGCACAATACCAAACCGCTATGAAAAAAGAAATGAATAAAGATACGCACCCTGCGAGCACCATTACTCTCCAAACCCCGGCAGAAGCAGTAGAGCACTTGCAAGCCGGGACATGGCTGAAGGCAAACAAATTACTCATTTGCAAGGCCATCAGTGAGTTTGCCCATGAGCTACTTATTTCTCCCATACCACAACATGAGGAAAATGAATGGGAACATTACAAGCTTGTTCCCCCGGGAGAAACGGGGATAGAATATTGGTTTTGCGCACAGGTATTAAGTCTCCGGCATTGGTACATCGATAGTGATACCATCAAAAAGCAAGAGGGTGGAGAAGAGGTTTCTCTTGACAGTCTCCGGTTCATTCTTGAATTTAAGGACGCCCTGGGCATAGATGATGTTCAGCTGCCCGGCTATCTCGAAGAGATCACCAATACGCTGTACGGCAGCGCGTATATGCTCTCGAAAAACAGCCTTCCTGCTGAGCAGTTGGTTCATGCAGATTACCAAACCTTTGAGCATGCCATGACTGGTGGCCACCCCTGCTTTGTGGCCAATAACGGCCGTGTCGGTTTTGACTCCGATGACTACCATAAATACGCTCCCGAAGCGGACCAGCCCATCCGGTTAACCTGGCTGGCAGGGCATAAAAGCAGGACGGCCTACAATGGAGTAGACGAACTCCCATATGCCACGCTGCTGGAAAGGGAATTAGACCCGGAAACGCTCGCCTCGTTTCAGCAAATCTTGGAAGAAAAAGGGCTGGATCCCGGTGAATATTATTTTATTCCCCTGCACCCGTGGCAGTGGTACAATAAATTAGCCATGATCTTTGCCCCTGATATTGCGACCCAACAATTGGTTTGCTTAGGCTACGGGAAAGATGACTATAGTGCACAGCAATCCATCCGTACCTTTTACAATACGAGCCATCCCGGAAAGTTCTATACCAAAACAGCGCTTTCTGTTTTGAACATGGGGTTCGTACGCGGCCTTACTCCTTATTACATGGATACCACACCTCCCATCACAAAATGGATAAAAAGTACCGTGGCCGAAGATCCCTACATCAGGAAGCAGGGGTATACCATGCTATGCGAGGTAGCTACTGTAGGGTATCGCAATGCCTATTACGAACCGTTCGGTAAACATTCCGCTTATAACAAGATGCTTGCTGCCCTGTGGCGCGAAAGTCCTGCTTCTGTGGTGGAGCCCGGGCAGCAATTAATGACCATGGCCGCCCTCTTGCATGTAGACCGTAACGGGGCTGCCCTGCTGCCCGGGTTAATTGCCGCTTCCGGTGAAGATACAGCCACCTGGCTAAAAAAGTACCTGCAATGTTACTTGGCCCCGCTATTGCATTGCTTTTACCAGTATGAGCTGGTCTTTATGCCCCATGGCGAAAATCTCATCCTGGTCATGGAATCGCATGTACCGGTAAAGGCCATTATGAAAGATATTACGGAAGAAATAGTCGTGTTTAACGACCATCCATCGATACCCGAAAAGGCAAAACGTATCTGCGTAGAAGTCCCGGAAGAGCTAAAGATCCTATCGATATTCACCGATATATTTGACTGTTTTTTCCGGTTCCTTTCCCAAATCCTTGTCCAGCATTGCCAGTACCCTGACCAGCAATTTTGGAAGCTAGTCGCAGAATGTGTCCATGACTACCAGCAGGAAAATACCCATCTTGCCGAAAAGTTTGATCGCTACGACCTGTTCGCCCCGGAATTCACCCTTTCCTGCCTGAACAGGTTACAGCTTCGTAATCATAAACAAATGCTCGACCTGGCAGATCCCGTAGGCAGTTTGCAATTTGCCGGCACCTTGAAGAATCCCATAGCCCCTTATAAAAGAGTGAAAGCATTGGAAAGCCAGGCTTCCAAAGAATAAGTGAATTATTACATTAGGTTGTGGGGGCGATCCATGAATCGCCCCCACAACCTAAGCGAAGAGTATTATGGTTTTATTCAAATACGAGTTTGTCCTGGACTACATGGTCTTTAAAGATTGTTTTGCACAGGTAGATCTTATGCCTTTCAAAAGCATATGGGATGGTTGTAGTTCCCTGTGGGCTATCAACCGATGTATTGTAAAGAAGCCTGCCAGACAGATCCATAATCCGTACCTCTAGCCCGGTTTTTACTGCTTTGTTTATGATATTCAGTCCTGTTGTGCTATATCGAACTTCCAGCCCCGGGCCGGTGGTAGATACTAACGTCTTTGCTCCGTTGGCCACCCTTGAATTTGTTCTGTCCGGGGTGCTTCCCGTGTAGGAGGGTGGCTGCCTGTTACCGGCATTGGTTTTGTTATAAGTGATCTTCCCTACGTAATTTCCATGGGTATCGAAGAATACCATTTGTGTCTCGTTCGGACCAAGATAGCTTTGGTATTGTTTCGCTAATCCCACATCTATATAAACGAGGTAGGTGTTGAATTGCGTGTCATAGTTTAATCGTAGCGTGTAATTACCTCCCGTGGTATTATCATTCATTACCATTACGGCATAACCTGTTTCATCCCATGTGGCCACCTGCTTTACTTTTGCATTATTGGTATATCCCCAGGCATAGTTTTTCTTAGCCTTCGCGGACAACATTTGTAGATGATAGTAGGCAGATCGCGGGCTGTAAGAGGGGCTGCTATCAAAAAAGCCAAGATCAAGGGCTGTCCTGGCGCCATTACTTTCATGAATGCTCCAGGGGGCTACGGTGAAAGCTTTGTACTTCATGCCTAACCCCAATAGCTGGGCAATGTGCTGGCCTGTATAAAAGCTCCAGGTCTTATCGTGCGTCCCGACATTATCATTGTTGGTGGTGATGTTTGTCTCCGTAATGGCCCAGCCCAGCGGATTAGCCGCATCCCTGTAATTGGAATTGATAGCCGATATTTTGTCGAGTACCGTATCCAGTTTTCTCTCTACATTTGATGGGGTCACGTACTGGTAAACATGAAACGCATAATAATCAATGTAATAGTTACCGTTGGCATCCTGGCCCCACAGGCCATGGTCGTTATTATTTAATAATGGATATTGCCACCTGGCCATTGGGTCCCAGTTCGGGTTATCTACATTGTCTACGAAAAAGGAAAAATCCGGGCCAAATATCTTGATGGTAGGGTCCACGGCTTTCATGGCTGAAGCGCGACTTTTAAAGTAACTGGCAATGTCATTGCCCCAAGTGATGGTATTACCATCAACACGCTCATTGACCCAGCCCAGGTCAGGCTCGTTTCCAATACTGAAATACTTGACGTTCAATCCCCTGGTGTTATTTAACCAATGAACAAAATTAGCGGCATAAGTAGAGTTTGAGGCTATAGATACCTGCACCAGGGGTTCCGCGCCTATTGACCTGATTTTATGGATGAGATTTTCATACTGGGCCCATGTAGGAGGATTGTCATCAAAAGTAGTTCCACCGATCCTGATAACTTTAAATGGCCTGTTGCCGGCGTTACGCAGGTTATCAATAACCCGCTCGAAATGGCCATTGTAAATAAAAGAAGGCATCCAGGCATTCTGCCCGTAAAGGTATGGGCTAATGGTCTGTCCTTTGGATTGAATAACACAAAAGACCAGCAAGCACGCAAAGAATACCTGCGCTGGGGGTCCTAAAATTTTATGATATTTCATTTTAATGTAAATTTTTGATTATGTGATTAACTGACCAATAATGGGTGATATGTGTGCCGGGAGAAAGAGATAACTATGGCCTCTCTTATTTTAATACATGCCCGGTTTAGCCCGGCTTCAACAGGAAAACAAGCTATGAAAACAAAAACGTGAGGCTTGATTTTTGCCCTGTCATTTCCATCGTTCAACATAAGAGGCCCCTATTCTAGCGCAATAGGGGAACCTCCCTGGCTGGTTCATGATGACCTGTCTTAAAGTCTCTTAAAATTCTTCAGGTAAAATTCACCTTCGAAAAGCCCTCCATCTCTGCCCAGCATTATTATGAGCGTGGTATACGGTGCGCCGGGATCAAACGCAGGGTCTCCTGACCAGTGCGCCGCTCCAGACATATCGAATTCGATCGTGACCCAGTCGTCGAGGGTCGGGACCTCCTTGATAAGCCTGATCTCGGTACCCGAGTCAGAACCGGATCCGTCTGTCTTATCTTGTCTCAGTCGAAACTCCACGTTTTTAGTGATCCCGGTAGACCTATCATCGGAATAGGTGTTACTGCTTGGAAAGTAAACGTCTATGGAAAAGACGGTGCGTTCAGTCCAATCCACATCCCCGGGCAGGGGCCTTACGAAAATTTTATCGAAGGATGACCCGACAGAACTGCTTCTTGTATACTTACCCACTTTTTCATCTTGAAAATCAACGCCGTGCTCGAGCGTTATGGCTGGCTCTACCACCCACTCAACGTTAGCATCACTGCTTACCCCTGTAAAGAAATCAAACACATCCCCGGGGCCTGCAACGAAACCGGCCGTGGTTACGGTAATATCAGTTGAATCTTTAGCTGCAAAACTACCAAGGCCCGTAACTGTAAGTATCACACGGTAGGTTCCCGCGCCGGCATATTCGTGGACGGGGTTTTCCTCCGTGGATGCGGCTGTACCATCTCCAAAATCCCAACTATAGCTGCTGGCAAATTCAGAGGTATTGGTAAAATTTACAATGAGCGAATTGGCTTCATTCGTATACGAGAAGTCCGCCTTTACTATCTCAATTGTTATTTCTACAGAAGAAGTGACCTGTTCAAAAATACCTTCGGAATCAGTAGCCGTGAGCACTACGGTATAAGTACCTGCTCCCGGGAATTCGTGCATAGGATTTTCCTCCGTTACTAAATCCGATCCGTCACCAAAATCCCAACTATAGCTATCTGCATTTGTGGATGTGTTGGTAAAGATTACGATCGCTGAATTTAGTTCATTAGTGTAAGTGAAGCCAGGATTAGTATTTGGGGTCGTTAAAATAACTTCCCTTGAAACCTTTTTCACATTCCCGCTTTCACCTGTCCCGGTAAGGATCACGTTATATGTACCTCCTTTCACATATTGATGCGTAGGGTTTTCATCGGTAACTAAACCTGACCCGTCCCCGAAATCCCAGCTGTAAGAGACAGCATTTTCTGACTCATTCGTAAAACTGACTTTAAGAGTATTTACCTCTTCGGCAGAAAAATCAAAATCCAAAACGGTTAATGCTGCCCTTGGCCTATCGTCTTCCTCGCAGGAAACGAGCCCGCCGGCTATAAATATGAATACCAATAGCAAAAGTGGTATTCTTGTCTTCATAAATTTCATAACTAGGTATGTGATTTGTTTTTGCAATTAGTGTTGTTGTGATCGGTTCTTAATCCCCAGGTCAAATGCAGTTCAGCTGGTATACATCGAAATTATCCACCGGGTTAAATTTGAAGCTCGAGGAAAAAGTTATCAATGTACCAATCCCAATCGTCCGTACTTTTCACATCAGCCGTACCACTCCTCAAGACCAAAATATGTGTTACCGCTGTGAGGTCGAGCTGGTCATTTGCGGCGATAAAATCCTGCATAGGGATCTCCAGTTGATGCCACTGCCCATCCCGTTTTAGCCCGTACGTTTCCGCCACTGGGTCCAATTCGAGGATCGCCCTTTGCTCCGTACCATTATTACTATGTAAGCGGAGCAGCATAGGTAATTGGGATGATGTTTTTATCGCCAATTTATAGGTTCCTTCGGCATAGGCAGAAATATCTATTGAGTTCACTCCTGATGGCCTAAGGCTACCTTGTACTCCCCATGTATCTTCTTTCTTAAACTTAAATTCAATGCTCCTTTCGCCTTCGAATTTCTCAGTGGTGACCGCTGAAATATCAAACCCGTTGTTGCCTTCAAAGGCCAGGGCATGACCAAAGCTTACATTCGGAGCCTCGGAATAAAATCCAAAGGTTTGAACTTTTGGCCCTTCTACATTAACCACAAATTTCTTTTCGAAAACCTGGTTATCGACATGGGTTACCACGAGTGAAGCTTCATAATCTCCGCCTGACGGGTAGCTGACCGTGACCACCGAATCCGTAGAAGCGGCCGGGTTACCGCCAGGAAAACTCCATTGACGTAAAAAAACTTTCGTGGAAGTATCCGTAAATATGATATCCCGCCCAAATTGGATAGCAGTAGCCGTGGACATAGCGCCAAAAACCGGGGGTTCAAATAGCTGGGTCGGATCCTGGTCCTCCTCGCAGGCAAAAATGAGTATGGCGAAAAGTAAAAAGAAAAACGCCGTGTATTTTGTTGTATTTTTCATAACTAACCTGGTTTGTCATTTCTTTTTGTCAATCTTCCGAATCATTAAGCCCGGCGAGAAAGCCATCGTAGGCCTTCTTTTTATTGTAGGATGCATCGAAAAGCAATGGGTATTCTTTCTCGTGCCAAAAATCCGTGAGCCAGGTGTATTGATCCGTAACCCCCCACGTGGTAATACCAAATTTCTGCTCATCGGGAAGTACGCTCTCGTAGATCTCTACTATGGCCTGGTATTTATCCCCCTGCCGTTGTTGTTCTCCCGCGGTAAACTGGTAGGCATTTGACCGGTTCACGTTTACCTTTAAATCAAGCTCCGAGATGTGAAAGAGTAACCCGGTATTCGCCATATCCCTGAGACCATTTTCTATGGTTGTCTCGGGGGTATTGACGTCATAATGAAACTGTCCCCCAATTCCATCAATGGGGTATCCTTCGTTCTCGAAGCGCTTTACCATCTCCGAGATGGCGAATCTTTTTCCCGAGGCGATCACTACGTTGTAGTCATTGTAAAAAAGCTTGGCATCGGGGTCAGCGTCTCGCGCATACTGGAAACACCTGCCATAAAAAGCTATGGGATCATCGAAGGTTACATAGGCAAACTCGTCAACGCGCAGGGTGCCGTTATCATTGAAAATCTCGTTGGCCACATCCCAGCTGGCTATTTTTCCTTTATGCCTTGAAACCACGGTAGTGATATATTCTTTTATCAAGGTCTCAAATTCCGCTGAATCATATTGCGCATTCTTGAACCAGGTGGGATACTCCCTGTACCATAGCAATACATGACCATGGATCTCCATATCATGGCTAGTGGCATAATCCACAAGAAAATCAAATTTTTCCCAGTTATAACTGGTTTCAGATCCCCATATGGGTGTCATTTTCATTTCAAACTCTGCGGAGATCCTATTGAAATTTCCTTCCAGTGTATTAGCAAATTCTTCGATGGATAAATGACTGGATTTGACAGCAGCACCTATTTTAAAGGATGCTTTCTCCTTTATGGCCCGGTTGTCCGGTTGCTCTTCCTCCTCTTGGTCTTGTGTCCCGGGATCGTCTTCACTGCATCCAACGCATAGAAGGGGTATGAGCAAGAGCCCTATCCCATAAAATAGTAATCGGGACAGCTTCATTTTGAATTTGTTTTTATCTTCTCTCATAGCTTTTCATCATTTTGAATTTAATATCCTGAGTTTTGGGGGAAGGTGCCCATCAGGTCAATTTGAGCCTGCGGTATCGGCAATCGTGTCATATGCGCAGACATCGGGTTGAGTACCCTGTTCCCTGCGTTGGAGCCGGTGGTATGATAAGCATTAACCTGCTCCAGTAACTTCCCGGTCCTTTTCAAGAGGAACCACCTGTTTTTTTCAAAAGCGAGTTCCCTGGCCGATTCTTCCAAATAGGTTTCCAAGGTAAACGAGGTGATACTTTGCGATGGGTTGCCATAAGCTCTTTCGATCACCCGGTTCATGTAGTCTATCGCGGTGGGATCTGCCGAGTTTCGGTCCGATAGCCTCCAATGCGCTTCTGCGCCCAAAAGAAGAACCTCCGCATAGCGGTAATATATCACGTTAGAATAGCTGCGATCACTTAATAGTGGCTTCTCCGGGTCGTGGTACTTTCTTAAGCTCCAGTGGTATTCACGATAGTTAACGGAATAGTCTCCCGGTTCAAATAGCTGTCCAAACCTTGGATTATCCGGGTCATTAATGATCAGCTCAATAGGATAATAGTAGGCGTTGAACCTGCGGTCATTTACTCGATCATAAAGCGATAGTAGATAGTCGTTCGGATAATACCAGCCAAGCGCTTGGCCGCCATTGTCAACATCGCGAACCCTTAAGCCGACCATTTCGTAACTCCTGTTATTGAAAAGCCCCGGGAATATATGCCATTCTCCACCGGCCAGGTCTGCGCTACCACCGGCTTCAAGGTCGAACTGATACGTAAGCAAAGACTCGGTATGATTTCTATCGCCGCTAAATACCCCTTGTGGGCTGGGGACCAATTGATGGGCACCACTCTCCACGATAGCATCAAATTGGGCTGCCGCTTCCGCCCAATCTCCCTGCCACATGGCACTCTTACCACGAATATGCCTGGCCACGCCTTGTCCGTACCTGCCTGACGGCACATCCCAATCGAGGTGTTCAATAGCAAAGTCGAGATCCGAATCAATAAGGTCGTACACATCGGATGGGTCGGCTACCGCAAATGTTACCGAATCAAAGGCATTTTCCGGCGTGGTGAGGATCGTATCCAAAAGGATGTTGTTATACATCCGGATCAAGTCAAAATAAAGTTCCCCCCTGATCACCTTGGCTTGCGCCAGCAGTTGATTTTTTTCATCCTCATTCATAACGATGCCCGGGGCAGCATCAATCAGCGCATTGGCCCTGTCAATGACCTGGTAGGACCGTTCCCACTTGTACCCGGGAAAATTCAGTGCATTAAACCTGCCGTCGTAAGGAATATTCCAAGCCCTGGCCAACGCCAGGTCCGTTCCCGCATAGAAAAAAACATTGGACCAAAGCTGGTCTCCATAGCCTGACGGGAAATTATTACTTCTCTGGAGATTGTAAAGGGCGTTCACTCCCACCTCGAAGCCATCCGGGGTAGAGTAGATGTAATCAACCGCAATGGCCGTAGGCGGATTACCTTCCTCGAGAAAATCTTCACACGATGAAATGAACGCGGCTAGGGCCAGTATCAAAAACGAATAAATTGATTTCATAGTAATATATTTTAAGCGTATGCCGGGAGCGAAGAACATCATGTGCTCGCCGGCAGCGATAAACCTTTTTTTAAAACCCTAACTGGATACCTCCAGTGATCATAATAGCCTCGGGGTACTGGTCGGGTGTTTTTTCAGGACTGTACGATTGATAATCCGTCCAGGTAAAGAGATTTTGTCCGGTAGCATAAAGTCTCAGCCTATTGATGCCTAACCCGGGAATAAGACGATTAGGGAGGCTATAACCGACGGTAACATTTTGCAGCCTGATGTATGAAGCATCCTGGGTGCCTAGCGCAAACATGTTTTCAGGATCAATGCCGGCATTTGGCCTAGGCCAGTTGCCCGTTGGGTTTTCCGGGGTCCAGTAATTTTGCCTTATCCCGCTGAAAACGGCCCTAAGTGATCCTCCCCTTGAGTATTGGTACAAGTAGGGATTATCTTTCACAATGCCTTGAACGGTATAGACCGTGGCGGTAAAGTCAAAACCTTTATACTCCACATTGAGGTTAAAAGAACCGTACCACTCGGGATCAAGTGACGTGATCACCCTATCGGTTGCATTTAACTGGCCATCTTCGGGGTCCCTGTCGTAGAGCTTAAGATCACCGGGCTTGGCGTCCGGCTGGTGCGTGTTATCTACAATGTTTTCACCTTCTTGGAATATTCCAACCACTTCAAACCTGTGAAGCACGTCAATGGGATGACCGATAAACCACCGGTTACCGATATCATCGTCCTCTTCTCCATCGCCATCCTCATCCTCACCATAAAGGCTAATGATCTTATTGATGTTTCTCGAAGCATTAAATCCCAAACTGACCAGCAGCCCATCTTCTTCCACCAAGATGCCGTTTAAAGAGAGCTCAAGGCCTTTATTTTGGACCTCCCCCAGGTTGGTCAGCATGTTGGTATAGCCACTGGCCGCATTTAGGGTTTGATTTACAAGCAAATCTGTGGTCCGGGTATCGTATGCCTCTATGGTACCGGTAAGCCTGCTGGTCCAAATGCCAAAATCCACCCCTATGTTTAACGTAGTGGAGGTCTCCCATTTCAAGTCCGGGTTAGGGAGTGTTGTCCCGGGCACATATCCCGTGACTTTGGTTCCGCCAAAAATATAATTGCTTTGCACGGCCAGGCTTTGACTGCCATACGGGGGAATCCCCTGTTCCCCTACACTACCATAACTTGCCCTTATCTTCAGCAAATTGACAGGGCTGGTAGGAAAGAAGCTTTCATTACTTACATTCCATCCCGCGGCTAGCGCTGGGAAACTTGCCCATTTGTTATTTGCGCCAAAAACGGTGGAACCATCCGTACGGATAGAGGCTGTAGCAAAATATCGATTATCATGATCGTATTCGATGCGGCCGGCAAAAGAAACAAGGCTCCTGCTGTTCCCGGCTACAGAAGGAGTATTGATATCCGCGGTTGCCAATCCGTAGACACCAAGAATGTCATTAGGAAAATTGGAGGCTTCATTCCTGAACAGGTTGTACTCGCTATGTATGATGCTTTGGACCCCGGTAATGTTAAATGAATGATTTTCGGCAACATCAAAATTGTAGGAAAGGATATTCTCTAATTGCCATTCTACATTGTCCTCAAAGACGATAAAACCATACCCTTGTCCTCCACGCTGGATACCGACCAGTGATTCTGCCGTGGAGTAGCTGGTGGTCTTCCGGTTCCATGATCTTCTACTGCCATTGAATTTATATTTGAAGCGTTCGAACGGGGTTACCTCTAAGAACAAGTTCATAATATCATTGCGATCATCTTGCAAAGTGGACGTTGTTTCGATATCTAGAAGGGGGTTAAAGCTTTCTTGCACACCAGAAGGATTTAACCTTAAGGAACCATCCTCATTATAAATTTTCCCTAATGGCGAGGAGGTGATGGATCGTAAGAGTGTATTTTCAGTACCCGGGGTATTGTTCTGTGACAATTGCCAGGAAGTATTGACCCCGACCTTTAGCCATTCCGTCAATTTTTGATCTGCATTTAAACGAATGGTCCCCCGCTGGAAATCGGTGCCCGGTACCACACCATCCTGCGCGAGGTAATTTAAGCTGGCATACACCGAGGTTTTTTCATTGGCAGAAGAAACACTGAGATTGTGTTGAGTAATGGGTGCTATCTCGAGAAGTTCCTCTTCCCAGTCGATATATTCACCGCTTTCCATCACCTCCAGTTCAGTAGGTGTAAAAATTTCCCTGTCAGACCTGTAAATGCCGTTATTTTCCGTTCGGAAAGCTTCTCTTTTCAGCTGGATAAACTCTTCCGGGCTGTAAACATCAAAATTTCTTCTCACGGTTTGCATCCCGTAGTACCCGTTATAGTCGATGGACGTTTTGCCTTCTTCTCCCCGTTTGGTTGTGATCAAGATCACCCCATTCGCTGCCCTGGCGCCATAAATAGCTTGTGCCGTGGCATCTTTGAGGATGTCCATGGTTTCGATGTCGTTAGGATTAATATCATTGATCGATCCCACGGGCACACCATCGGCGATTACGAGGGGGGCATTTCCACCGGCTAAGGATCTTCTCCCCCTGATCAGGATGTTGGAAGAACTGCCTGGCCCGGCGTCCCCCACGGTAACAAAGACCCCGGCGGCCCTACCTCTTAGCATTTCGCCTATGTCAGACGATGGTACTTTTAGTATTTCATCGGTCTTTATAGAGGATATGGACGTGATCACATCATCTCTTTTCTTGGTGCCATACCCGATCACTACCACTTCTACCAAGCTTTGAAAATCCGGTTGGAGGGACACTTGTATAACGGACTGGGAGTTTACCAATATTTCCTGCCGCTTATACCCGACGAAAGAAATGATCAATGTAGCTCCCTCCCTAACATTTAAAGAAAACTTTCCTTCTGCATCCGATATCGTTCCATTGGTTGTCCCTTTTTCTAAAATGGAAGCGCCCGGCATGGGGTCGTCATTTTCGTCGACAATGGTGCCCGATACGGTTTTACTAGAAATAATTTCTTCAATCACGGGGTCTACATTCGACGCCCTCTGTCTAATTTGGATGTATTCATTGACCCGGTGAAATGAAAGATCCGTTTGGCTAGCTACATTTCTCAAGAGCTCTCCCAGGGTATACTCGCGGGAACCTAACGTAACCGTATACGAGGAAGTATTTAGTTCTTGTTTGATGTGCGAAAAGCTGAACCCTGTAGAGTTCTCCAGCAACTCGATCAAATCCTCCAAGGTGACAGGGCCTTTAAGATCTACAATAACATTGATCTCGTTGATGCTCTTTGACTGGGCGTCGCTGTTTAGCGCTATCGCAAACGTGAAAACGGATAATTGTAAAACAATGCCATAAATACAAATTTTTGACATCTTGATTAGTATTTTAGGTAAATTTGGATTCATACTAAAAACATGTTTTTGGTCATTAATTATCGAAAACGTGGGCCCACAGTACCTGGTGATTTGTGAGAGATGAGGCAGGTTTGTGGGTTTTTTGTTTATCTATCTGTGTTGCATAAGCCTACATTTTAAGTTGTTTTTTGGTGATTATTATTTTTTCTCCTTGTATTTCAAATTCAAACCGGTAAACAAAAGACAAGCTGTGCAGTACTTCCCGCAGGGTGGCATTGTGGAACTGCTCCGTATAGGTGCCATCAAACGTGATGTCCTCGTCATACGAGAGCTCCACCCCGTACCACCTTTCTAACTCCACGCTGATTTTATCAAATGCCAGGTTGTTGAAATAAAGGATCTTGTCCTTCCACCCGAAAGCCTGTAGGGAATTAACTTCCCCCGTCTCAAGACTCCCTTTACCAGGCGTATAGGTTGCCATCCGCCCCGGCTCCAGGATAACTTCATCCCCCGAGGGTATGCTGTAGGATACCTTGCCCGAAGCAACGGATACATAGACTGCGCTATCAGCCGGGTAGGATCGAATGTTGAACGATGTGCCCAATACACGCACAACATCTCCCTTCATCTTCACCAAAAATGGTTTGCCCGGATCATGTTCTACTTCGAAGTAGGCTTCGCCGGATAGTATTACTTCCCTGGTATTCCCCCGGAACTCCGCCGGGAATGAAATTTTACTGCCTGAATTAAGTGTTACCATCGAACCACCCGGTAGTTTCGTCGTTATCCTGGCGCCAAGCGGGGCTTCTTTGGTGATCGTATTTACCACGCTAAGTTGCTGGTCATTATCCTCGATTGAAATTTGGTATGCCCTAAAAACAATCGCCGAGATTATTAGCAGCACCGCGGCTACTTTAAACATCATTTCCCAATTCCATGCAGGCCGCGTGTACCGGGAGGTAGGATCCTCTCCAAATCGTTGACTGATTTCAGCCCATACCATTTCCTTCATCACGGGAAGCTTGGATTCATCATTTTTATAGAATGCAGCGAGTTTATTAAATGTTGCGCGGTTCTCTTCCTGTAATTCTATCCAGTTTCTTAGCTGTTCGCTTTCTGCCGGTGAAATGGTTTTATTTAGATACTTGTATATAAGGTCTTGCATGGTAGAAGGGTGGGTACCTCATTATCTCTTGCCGTAAGGAGAGGTCTAAGGCCGTTTTGGTATACAAAGCTTGGAATAAATGTATTTTCTTCAGCCAGGGCACCCGATCAATAAAAAAATTGCATAAAATTGCTTGTTCTATTGCTAATTTTACAACGAACGTCCCTCTCTTGAAGACATATTTTCTCCTCCCGGGCAAGGTGAAGTTGTACACTATTGGGGCAAGCACAGGTAGAGTGTCACTTTTGAAAGGAGGGAGCCATCAGATAGCCCCAAAGTTCAACAGGAATTGCCCGATCAGCCTCCAGTGGGAGCGCTTGATATTTCTTTCCTTGTAATGCGAGGTAATGCCATCACGGATCTTAGACTGCGCGCGGATCAATTGAGTTTTTACCGTTCCCAACCCTATTTGAAGTTCATCGGCAATCTCCCGGTTAGTCATACCTTGCTCTTTGGACATGCGAAAGATCAGCTGGCATTGATCGGGAAGTTCATTAACAATTTTGTCAAGTAATGCCTTAAGCTCTTTTCCTAAGAGGACTTGCTGGGGATCAATGTAATCAACCGTAGTAAGCAGGACAGCATTTTGCTTGACCTTTAACGACTTTTTTAACCGCTGGATGCATAAATTCTTAACCCCTACGGCCAGGTAAACCTCCACGTTATCCACCTTTGACAGGTCTGTCTTATTCTTCAGTAGCCGGTCAAAAAAATCCGAGACCACATCCTTAGCCAGCTCTTCCGAGTCACATATTATCCTGGCATAAGAGAAAAGCCGGTCAAAATATTTCCTGTAAACCTGCTCAATATCAACCGGTGTGTCCTTTTCATGCAGGTTCGAAAGAGTGGATATTTTACGAATTTTTGAAGCCACTATCGACTAAAAGACAAAGTTTAGAGTCTATTTCATCATACAAATAAAGAAAAATCAAATAGAACACCACCAGAATCGGTCAAAAGTTGCAATACTTAGGGATGGGAAAAAGTTATCGAGGTAACGAGTAGTAGTGGCGATTCATGAATCGCCACTACAGAATATGTTGGCTAAAAGCTGTAGCGTAACCCGAACTGTAGCTGCCACCTGGAAAGGAGCCCAGTATCCGGGGTGAACGTTTCTCTTAGGTTAGGATCGAAAGTAAAGATGGGTGAGCCATCCTCGGCCAGTATGGTGTTTCCAAAGCTATCCCTAAGAAGCCCTATCGGCTGGGTGTTGGTCGGAAACTCTCTCACTCCCCAATCGGAACTGATCAAATTGCCGGCGTTAAGGATATCTATACTGAACTGGATGGAGTTTCCATTATTGAACCTGAAATCTTGCAATAGGCGTATATCCCACCTGGAAAACCAAGGATTGAGGCTGGAATTTCGCTCCGCATAGCTTCCCCTGTTCTCGCTAAGGTAATCATCTTGCGCTATGAATGCTCTCAAGGCATCTCTTTGCGCAGCCGCGGTATTATCGATGCTACCGTCATTGTTGTTATCTACTTCTGCAAAATTCACCTGGTCAATTTCAGCATCAGTAGGTATATAAATGAGGTCGTTATTCGCCGAGCCATCATTGTTCAAGTCCCCGCTATAGGTATAGCTGAACCTACCGCCTTCTGCATATTCGTAAAACAATGAAAAGGTCGTGGCCCAATTGCCATTTCCATATTCGAATGTTTTATTGGCTGTTCCTACGAAGCGATGCCTGTTCCCATAAATGGAATTGGATAATACCGGTCGATTGACATTACCGACTGCCGGGTTCAAATCAAAAACATCGCTGTTTATCTCTGCTCTCAGCGAGCTGGCATCTTTGGCATTGAGGTAGTTATACGCCAATGTAGCGTAAATGCCGGTGCTCCAGCGTTTTTTTACTTCGGCTGTAAGATTGAATGCCCTTCCTTCGTCAGTGTTAGTGAATACGTAGGCATTGTTCCCGGCGCTGTTGCGATCTGCCTCGGGATCGTAAATAGCCCGGTTATCAACACCCACTAACCTTGCCGTGGGGGTGCCAAGGCCATAGTTTCCTACAAATTGAGCATTTATGTCCCTCGTATAAGATAGGTCCAGGGTCCCGACCAAGCCGTTTCCAAGGTCTTTATCGGCTCCTAAACTAGTTCTCCAAACTCGTGGAAATTTAAAGTCGGGATCCGTGGTCTGGTAGAAAAAGTTGTCAGGATTAGCCACTTGGTTGCCGAGCCATACAAAGGGAAGGCGCCCGGTAAATAGTCCTGTACCTCCCCTGAGCTGGAGACTTTGGTCACCTTTTACATCCCAGTTAAAGCCTACCCTAGGAGAGAGCAGGGGGGTTTGCCCGGGTAGCTCTGTTTGATCAAAAAAGATCGTATTCCCATTTTCATCAAAATATTCGATAGAAGGATCATAGGTGGCAAAAGGATTGTTATCCGGGTCAAAAACCCCTCCTTTTCTTTCAATGTTTTCCAGTATCTTATCTTCCGTATCGAAATACAAAGGGAGGTCCATCCGGATCCCGTAGGTGAGGGTCAAGTTGTCAGTGGCTTGCCATCGATCTTGCACATAAAACGCAAACTGGCCGATAGTGGACTCTGCCAGTGCCCAAGAATCATTTGCATTGTTATTATCAAACACGCCCTGTGAAAAATTAGCTATGGTAGTGAGCTGACCGGTGTTGACAAAATCCAAAAACTCATCCACGCTATTGAAGCCCGGGCCGAAGGTGCCCCCGGGATAAAAGTCTGTATTTCCTCCAAACGGCCCGGTATCACTATTTTCAAAGGGTTCGTATGCTCCCAAGTTGAACGAATTATCGAAGCTGAAACGTTCGAGGTTAGCCCCAATGGTGAGGGTGTGATCGCCGGCGTATATTTCGAAGTTATTGGTGATTTGGAAAACGAACTGGTCCAACCGGTTATTGACAGAAAAAGGCTCGTGACCAGCCACAATGTACCGAACGCCGTCCTGGTTGATGTTCAAAACAGGGAACGGTGCGCTGAACGGGTCCCGGGTATCATTAAATTCGGAATAGCCCACCTGGAATTTATTCGAATACTTATTTCCAAAGATGCTCCTTAATTCTAGCAGGCCGGAATTGATAGAATTGTTGATCCTATACCCTGAATTGAAGAATTGTAAGGTCACCGCGTCGGGACCCCTTCTTCCTATCGCGGTAGGATTGGCCGGTAAATCACGGGAGGCATTGAGGAAATTGTATGTGGCCGTAAGGGTATGATTTTTAGTGATGTTCCAATCAATCTTTACGATACCTTTTTCATTTTCGGTGTCATGCGTATATCCTTCAAATGGCCCCGGCTCATAGCCAATAGACCTCAATGCGGCACCTACGGTTTCAAAGTCTGCCGCGGTTACTCTTGATACGTTATTCCCCTCTTGGCCCCTGTTGGCAAAAAAGCTGGAGCCCAGGTTCTCGCGACGTTCTATCTCTGCATTGGCAAAGAAGAAAAGCTTGTCTTTGATAATAGGACCGCCTATGCTAAAGCCGTACTGCAATTGTGTAAGATCCGGCACAAATACATCTTCTCCTTCTACCCTGGAGCCTGTGAGCTCATCCGTACGATAAAAAGAGAAGGCGGTGCCGTGGAACTCATTTGTCCCACTTTTTGTGACGGCGTTTACGGAAGCTCCTGTAAATCCTGACTGTGTAATGTCGTAAGGAGCCACGGCCACTTGTATTTGGTCTATGGCGTCGAGCGAGATAGGTTGCGCGTCCGTTTGCCCTCCCGGGGTGGCAGCATCTAACCCGAAAGGATTATTGAATATGGATCCGTCTAGTGAAAAGTTGTTAAACTGGTCATTTCTACCTGCAAACGAGTTACCGTCTGATGAAGGGGTTAACCTGTAAATGTCACTAGCCGAGCGAGTGATCGTGGGTAATTTCTGTATCTCTTCATTGCTAAAACTTACCGCCTGGCCGGTCCTGTCGTTATTGAACGTTTCATTATCCGCGGTAACCACCACCTCGCCTAAGGTCTGGACGTCCTCGGCTAGTTTTATATCTAACTTGAGATTTTGTCCTAGCAAAAGATTAATACCTTCTCGCGATTGTTCTGAAAAACCTACAAAGCTCACGGTCACTTTATAGGGGCCACCTATTCTTAAATTCGGCAGGGTGTAGCGACCGTCGGGACGTGTGGAGGTGCCGTATTGGGTCCCGGTAGGTTGGTGCAGCGCGATGATCGTAGCGCCAGGGAGGCCGTCGCCGTTGGTATCGGTGATCTTTCCGTTCAAAGAGGCCGTAGTTACTCCTTGAGAAAAAGATAAATGCGCCCCAAAAAGGACGCACAACATGAAAAACAATGAATGGTAAATTTTCCTCATATTAATTAATGGTTAGGTATATAGTATAATTTAGGCAAATTTCTCCAAATAAATATTATTTACCTTATAGAAGATAGTAAGAAATACATAGGTTGGTTTAAAGCCTAACCGGTTTTTAAAGGAATGATGCTACTTTTGGTTTTTTAGGGTCAATTTAAACCCCACTCCATGGAAATTTGTGATCTCCAGCCGCGGTTCTCCCTTCAAATACTTTCGTAGCTTAGAGATGAACACATCCAGGCTGCGACCCATGAAGTAGTCATTTTCACCCCAGATGGCTTTGAGTATATTTTCACGCTTTACGACTTTATCGAGATTATTGGCAAGGTATTTTAAGACTTCGGCTTCTTTTTGGGTAAGTGCTTGCTCATGGCCGTTCAGTGAAAGCCTTAGGTTATTAAAGTCAAATTCGTATTGGCCTAGTTGGTACACATCGTGTATGCTGCGGGCCTCGCTTCTCCGGAGAAATACTTCGATCCTGTAGACCAGCTCGTCCATGCTGAACGGCTTACTGATGTAGTCATCACCACCCCGTTTAAAACCTTCCAGCCTATCTTCCAGCATCGACCTGGCCGTAAGAAAAAGGATCGGCACCTGGTGGTTTTCGGCTCGTATTTCTTCTGCCATACTGAAGCCGTCTTTTTTCGGCAGCATTACATCCAATATGCAGAGCTTGTAGCCGCCGGAGCGATAGTTGTTCATCCCGGATACCCCGTCTTTACACCAGTGTACGTCATACCCGTGCAACTGCAGGTTGTCTTTTATGACAAACCCTAGGTTTTCATCATCTTCTACCAGCAAAATCAAGTCCCCGGGCATTGGCGCAATTTGTTGATTATTGATTGTTTTTGAAAGCCTCAAACTTTAAATCCGAAAATTCACCATAGAACTCTTAATGGCCAAGGCTATTTTTTAAAGTGACAACGAATGTAGTTTCTTTTCCAAGGTCGCTGGCCACGTGTATTTGGCCACCGTGTGCTTTTATGACCAGGTTAACATAATGCAAGCCTATTCCAAAACCTTTAACATCGTGAATATTTCCGGTGGGTACACGATAAAATCTATCAAAAATCCGTTTCACGTGGGCTTTGGCTATACCAATCCCGTTGTCCGTTATTTCCAGCTTTAACCAGTCTTTATAGTTATAGGTGCTGATGTGGATGACAGGCTCCTTCCCGCGGTACTTAATCGCATTATCGAGCAAGTTATACAGCACATTGACCAGGTGAAGTTTGTCCCCTACCAGTTGATCATTTTGAGCTCGTAAATTACAGGCCAGTTCGATGCCATTCTCATCTAAGTTTGTACGCATGGACTTCAAAACTTCATCGATCATGGCATGTAAGGAAATTGGCTCTTTCTCCAGTTTGAGATCTGTTTTGTCCATTCTTGCCATTTGTAGTACATGCTCGACCTGGTTTTTTAATCGACGATTCTCATTTTCTATGATGGAAGTATAGCTCAAAAGCCTTTCCGGCTGGTGAATTATAGCTGGATTTTTAAGAACTTCCGTAGAAACGGCAATGGTTGAGATGGGGGTTTTAAACTCATGGGTCATATTGTTAATAAAATCCTTCTGTATCTCGGAAAGTCTTTTTTGTTTTAAGATCACAAACATCGCATACGCGAAAAAAATGATCACCAGCAGCAACACCGAAGAGGAGAAGATCCAAACTCCCATCCGGTTGGTTATTATTGTGGCTTTTTTGGGAAATTGTACGCCAAAGTAGTAACCCTGGTCATCCCATTTCGGGAGCGTTTTAGTTCCGTCTTTTGTAAAATCTTGGCCAAAGCTTACATAGTTACCATATACCATTTCATCATTCGCGCAGTCATAAATACCGTACTCAAAATCTACCTTGATGCTTCGTTTTTCAAATTCAGTGGTCAGCAAATATTCCAAAAGATTAGCATCAATTTCGTTGTTGATCATGACTACGTAGTAGTCTGTACTCAGGCGCTTGATGGGATTATTAGCGGGTATAGCGGATTCACTGATCTGGACAAACTGGTTGGCTACATTAAAGAGCGCCGTGCTTACGTCCCTATTGAACCGTTCTTCCTCTGCATCGAAGGCACGATTGAACCAATATACCTGTACCCCGGCGATACCCAATATACTAATGGTGGCAAGGATAATAAGTGCACGAATGGTGTTACGTTTCATCCTACATGAATTCCTCGTTATTGTAAATTAGCAAATTACCGTGTAATCGATGGCGCTTTTAACATCTCGTTAACATTTTGGAAGAGGAGTTTCATGCCGTGCCCTGGTGTTAAGTGAAGTGTACTTGGACAGTTAGCTATTTTTTCCAATCCTGTGCTTAAAGTCGGCAGTTAGCAATAAGCCGTCGGCAATCCTGTATTTTTTTGCCTACTGCCCATTGATCAATACCTCGAACATAATTCATCCCGTACCCGGTACGTCATTGGAAGCTTAACTTAGCAGGCTGGCATTACCCGAAACATCCTAAACTCATAGCTTAACTTGACAAAATTAAACGTCCCACTATCAAGTTAATTTTCAAGGACGTCCTTTTATAGGATCATGAGTCATAAACGAGAACACCCGGATTACAAATCCTATTGCTCGATAAGTACGCATTACGCTGCGCTAAATGCGCACTAGGTGAGCACTAGGTGAAGAGTTGAAATTCAAGTGACACATTTTGCCTACTGCCTTTTGCCGATTGCCGACGGATCAATACCTCGAACATAACCCATCCTGTACCCGGCAAGCCCCTTGAGCCTTGACTGGACACTAGGGCTGACTTATCACCAAGAAGGTAAAAAATTTAAACATTTAATAATTGACATTTTTTGTGGAAGCGGTCGCTATCCATCAATTTTCACGATAGTTCAATTGTATGAAATGACCCGCAAGGAGGAACTTTTCTTATTCGACAAGATGAAAAAAAATGATAAAAAAGCATTGGATATGCTTTTTCGTCATTATTATGCTCCCCTTTGCAATTTTGCACTACACATTGTCAAAAAAGCCGAGATAGCAGAGGAGGTGGTTGCCGATATTTTTTTTATTCTTTGGAGGGATCGTCACCGCCTTGGAATTTCGTGTTCCGTGAGAGCTTACCTTTTTAAAGCGGTTCGAAATCATGCATTGCGCACCAGTAAAGTTCAACAGCCTTTCTTCCAGCAGATCGAAGAGATCCAGGGACGAATCACCAGTGACCAGACACCTGAAAGTACTTATTTATACAATGAATTAGATAAAACGTATCAATCTGCCTTCGAACGTTTACCCTCGAGGTGCCAACTTGTCTTTAAGCTGCACAAAATAGACGGGCTAAAGTACCACGAGGTGAGCGAGGTTTTGGAAATCTCGATAAAGACCGTGGAGAACCAGATGTTAAAAGCACTTAGAATGATCCGGGCGGCGGTATTGGAATACGATGTGGAACGTTCGCAAGAATTAGGCTGAAACAAAAGCCTCAAAAAAAGTATCTTCTAAAAAGATAAGCTTGCCTGGCAACTAGGCGGAACGAGTCAATCGTAGTAGGACATATTCCCCTTTCACCCCTGGAAAGGCTATCCACTGCGCCGCTGGATTTAGGGGTAACCGCCAGCCTTAACTCAACAGTATTGGATACAGGTTAGCAGTATTCAGCCAGTCGCTGGTGAACATGAAATTTGAACCTTGGCGGTTTAGTTTTCCATAGGACAACCTTTATCGAGACGTGCTTGTACAGTGTGGTAGGCACGTTCTATGGTAAAATTTAGCAAGCTGGAAGTTGAGAAGACTGGCCGAGAGCTATTGAAGAGGGAGAAATGATGGATGCTAACCCACCGCTACCCGGCTTATTTCGCTTACAAAACTCCTTACTTGGATCTAGGCCCCTCATAAGACAATAGTGAATATTATCCGCACATTACTCTAATTCTTGACATAGTAACAATTACATAACACACCTTACATAGGGGTGAAAAGTCCTGTAGATACTCTCTATCATCAAAAGAGCCATAATGCAGGATAACATACCAGGAAAACTCATTCTCAAACATTTAGCCGGGGAGGCCTCCAAAGAGGAAGAGGAGCGCCTTCAATACTGGTTAGCACAAGACCATAGCCATCATGACGTACTGGCTGCCTACAGGAAAGCTTATCGAAAGGAATATACTCCCATTGCCAAATTTAATGTCGAAAAAGGCATGGATCGATTGAACCAGAAAATTGAAGCGCATGAAAATAAAGTCCGTCGACTCACCGTGAGGCGGAGTGCCTGGGCGATTGCAGCTGCCTTGGTAATATTAGCTGTAGCATATGTTGGACTTTACATCAGCCCCTACAAACCAACCCTAAAGCAGGCAAATGTTGAAAAATCAAACCCCTATGGGCAAAAATCTACCTTTAAGCTTAGTGACGGATCTAAGGTGAAGCTTAATTCTGGCAGTACACTGCTATTTCCCGGGGAGTTTACAGGAGATGAGCGCAGGGTAATACTCAACGGGGAGGCTTTCTTCGAGGTAGTAAAAGATCCGAGCCGGCCATTCATAGTAGAAACCCCTGGTATTTCCACTACTGTGCTGGGTACCTCTTTTAACGTACGCGCTTTTGAAGAAGATGAAAGTGCCGTAGTCTCTGTTGTAACGGGAAAAGTACGTGTGGCTAATGAAGCAGGACAAAATGTAGAACTGGAGCCTGCGCAAGAAGCCATTTACAATACGAAAAAAAAGGAGTTGGCTAAGCAACCGTCTCGATTGGATAGGGCCATTGCCTGGAAGGAAAATATCCTGTGGTTCGAAAAATCTACCTTGAAACAAGTGGCCGAAGCGCTGACAAAATGGTATGGCATTACCGTGGCATTTGAAAACGCGGCGATAAAGGAGTGCAGACTTACCGGAAGTTTCAAAAACGAGAGTTTAACCAACGTTCTAAAATCAATTAAAATAAGTACAGGGATCAATTATGAACAAAATGACAACCATGTAGTCTTTAGCGGATCTGCATGCAAATAAAAAAGCCGGGCACAGTGCCCGACTTTAATCGAACAGCCTCCTTATCACTACGCCTGGAAAACGACTGATAAGGGAGCTGAATGTTTAAAGTCAATGACCTATTAACTTCAAACCTATTTAAAATTATGAAAAAAAAGCTTTTACTAACTATTCTAATGCTTAGTAAGTACTCCCTTTATGGACTGATCATTCAAATGCTCTTGCTGAGCTCCCTGCTTGCCAAGGAGACCACGGCCCAAAGTGTATTTGATGTAGAAATAGAATTAGATCTTCGGAAAGCCTCACTAAAAGAGTTTTTCCATGCCATTGAATCCTCCACCTCCTTTTCGTTCGTTTACAGTGATGATAAAGTAGACACACAGGTGGCGGTGTACCTGGGCAACGACTATGAAAGCCTGGGAGGTTTGCTCACTGAAATTGCTCGTAGCACTAGGTTGAGATTTAAACAAATCAATTACAACATAGTGGTAGAAAAAGCCAAAGTGAAGGCCAAGTCAAAAGTAAAGCTGGTAACAGGAAACCTGTCAGGGCGTGTCTTGGATGAGAATGGCTTACCGCTGCCCGGTGCCACCGTAGTTTTAAAGGAAAACGCTAAGGGTGCCATAACTAATCTTCGAGGAGAGTTTAGCATCACTGACCTGTCCCCCGGCGATTATACGGTAACGGTATCGTACATAGGCTATGAGACCCTCTCACAGGCTGTATCCGTGACGTCAGGAACCACAAGTTCGCTAGATATCAGCTTATCCCCGGGAGTGGTATTGGGGGACGAAGTACTCGTACTCGGGGACCGGCTCAAAGGACAGGCCAAAGCCCTGAACCAACAAAAGACGAACTCAAACATCACGAATGTGATAGCCGCGGACCAGATCGGGAGATTTCCCGATGCTAATGTTGGGGACGCACTGAAAAGGGTACCCGGCATTACGATGCAAAACGACCAAGGAGAGGCCAGGGATATTATCATCCGCGGGCTAGCCCCCCAACTCAACTCCGTAATGCTCAACGGGGAAAGGATCCCTTCAGCGGAAGGAGACAATAGAAGGATACAAATGGACCTGATCCCGGCCGATATGATCCAAACGATCCAAGTCAATAAGGCGGTCACTCCCGATATGGATGCCGATGCGATTGGGGGCGCGGTAAACTTGGTAACGCGGGAGGCGCCTTCAGGGCTCCGGCTGTCGGGCACACTAGCCAGTGGTTTTAACTTCCTCTCTGAAGAGCCGATATGGACAGGTGCATTGGTAGTGGGTGACCGCCTACTCGATGATAAGCTAGGCGTTATATTTTCAGCTTCTTATAACAATCACAACTTCGGATCAGATAATGTAGAAGCCGTATGGATCGATACGGATGACTTTGGGCCTGTATTGGACGAATTTGACATCCGTACGTACACGGTCCAGCGGGTGAGAAGGAGCGCATCTCTTAACCTCGACTACAAGATCAATAGCAATCACACCCTCTTTTTGAGTAGTATTTACAATTGGCGAGACGATTGGGAAAACAGGTTCCGCTACCGGGCCAGTGGTATGGAAGACTCTTTTGACGATGGCTTGTTCACAGAAGTGTCTCCCGGAATATTCGAGGGGGTAGCTGAAATAGAACGGCAGACCAAAGGAGGTATCGGTTCCGACCGCGTGCAAAGCGCAAGGCTGGAAGACCAACGCATGCGTAATGTATCGCTGCGTGGAGAGCACTTCTTAGATCGCTTGAAGCTGACCTGGTCAGGTACTTACGCCAGGGCATCGGAAGAGCGTCCTGATGAGCGTTACATGAGTTTCAGTGATGAAGGCTTGCCCGTACGCATCGATATCAGGGACCCTGAAAGACCGTTGGTGACGAGCGCGGCCGAAAATCAATGGAGATCTTTGTCGCTTAACGAGATCACCGACGAAAGGCAATATACGTTTGAAGAGGACTGGAATGGACGTGTTGATGTACAATTCCCCTTCAACGACCAGCTCATATTTAAAGCAGGAGGGCGGTATCGTAGTAAATTTAAGAAAAGGGAGAACAGCTTTTTCGACTACAGTCCTACGGACGATGCACGTTTTGAACCTATGTCAAACGTGCCGGTGGAAGATCTGACCAAGGATGACTACTTGGCCGGCGATGAGTATGATGCCGGGTTCTATGCTGACAAAGAATTCCTAGGCAACTTGGCGCTCCGGGACCCATCGCAGTTTACTATTAGCGACGAACCCAGTGAATACGCGCCCGGCAACTACTCCGCGCGCGAAAATATCTCTGGGGGTTACGCCATGTTTGATTACCAAATCAATCCCAAGTTTTCTGTACTCGGTGGGCTTCGGTTAGAACATACATCGATCGACTACAGCGGGTTTTCATTTGATGAAGAAACGGAAGAAGTAGGCACTACGGAGGGTTCTGACAGCTACACCAATCTTTTGCCGGGGCTACACTTTAAATATGATTTTACCGAAAACACCATCATTCGATTGGCATGGACCAATACCATTGCCCGCCCCAATTATTTTGACTTGGTGCCCTTCAGGGAGTTTGACCCGGATGGTCCTGCCCTGGGTGCGGGAAATCCGAACCTGGACCCCGCGGTTTCGATGAATTTCGATCTCATGATAGAAAACTATTTTAAATCCATCGGGATAGTTTCTGCAGGTGGTTTTTACAAAGATATCGATGACTTCATCTACTCCCGATCGATCGAAAATTTCGATGCCCGGCCCTTGGGTATCGATGCCACGGATGTAGAATTTGAAACGCCTGAAAACGGCGGTACAGCCCAAGTGTACGGTTTTGAGGTTTCACTACAGCGTCAATTGGACTTCCTGCCCGGTTTCCTGAAAGGTTTTGGCGTGTACTTGAACTACACGCATACACAATCGGATACCGAAGGTATCGAGGGGCGGGAAGGAGAAGATCTGCCACTGCCCGGTACTGCCGAAAACATGTTCAATGCATCGCTTTCTTATGAAACCGAGAAGCTTGTATTAAGAGCCTCGCTGAACTTTGCCAGCGATTATATCGACGAGCTGGGAGGAGATGCCTTTAATGATCG
>JANQLQ010000166.1 GCA_028280565.1 Fulvivirga sp. | reverse complement strand
ATTGAGGGGTCATTTTCAGTACGCCCAAAATTCGCCTTGATTCTTTGTGAAACCGCCTTTTTTTGGAAAACTTGATTTTAACCGGATACCAGTAATTTCTGATTTCCGATTTCGTATTTCATTAATGAAGTCGAATTGCCGTAACTTGCGGCCATGAAAATCATAAAACTGGTCTTGGCCCTCATTTTCATCGCATTTGCAGCCTTGCAATACAACGACCCCGACCCCTTGCTTTGGATGTTTATTTACGGTTTTGTCGCCCTGTTATTCTTAGCCAGTGCCTTCCAAAAAGTTTCCAGGGAATTGATCTTAGCGACTACCGTTGGGTTGATCTCTTACAACCTGCTCTACCTTCCCGGGCTGTATGAGTGGTGGACAGAAGGCCAGGCCGGGGAGCTGGTAGAAGAAATGAAAGCAGGCAAAATGTACATCGAAGAAAGCCGCGAATTTTTAGGGCTGTTAATCTCTACTGCTGCCTTACTTTTTTTATGGAGAAAGCCTTGACCGGGGTTAGGTATCCGTGCTGCCCGATCATTTTCTCCGCAAACGTTTACGACGATTTTAATGGCCTAAAGAGGCTCGATAGTTTGTTTGTCAACAGTTTTTAAGCAATTTTAAATTCTTAATTTTTATACATGAAAGGTTTTCCCTCCTGGCCAATTTATTTATTCCTAGTATTCATTTTCTCTTGTAAGCCAAAGCCGGATGAAACGGGTGCAATTACTAGCCCAAGCGTTTCTGAATGGCCCATTGGAGTTACGTACGAAATATTTGTACAGTCTTTTTACGATACCGATGGCAATGGCATAGGCGATTTTAACGGCTTAACCGAAAAGATCCCTTATTTGGTAGACCTAGGGGTAGAGGCCGTTTGGCTCATGCCGATCATGCCCTCCCCAACGTACCATAAATATGACGTAACGGATTACCGTGCGGTTCATCCCGACTATGGCACTATGGATGAATTCAAAACCTTTGTGCAACAAGCCCATAAGAACGGCATTAAAGTGGTCATTGATTTGATCATCAACCATTCCAGTGTCCGGCATCCTTGGTTCCAAAAAGCCTTGGAAAATGACCCGCAATTCCGACCCTATTACGTTTGGGCGGATCGTGATTCCATAGCGGACCAGGTCAATAAGAAGGAAACGACCGGTGATTCCGGCAATATTACTCAATGGCACGAGGTGGAAGGAGATGACGAAGGAGAATTGTATTATGGGTTCTTCTGGGGAGGCATGCCTGATCTTAACTTTGATCATCAGCCTCTCCGGGAGGAGATATACGATATTGGCAGGTTTTGGTTAACAGAAATTGGGGTGGATGGTTTCCGGTTAGATGCCGCCAAACATATTTATCCTGATGAACGGCCGGAAGATAACCACGCCTTCTGGGTAGAATTCCGTGAAGAAATGGAAAAGGTGAAACCCGATGTCTACCTCATAGGAGAGGTGTGGGCCACTACGGAAGTAAGCGCTCCCTATACCCGCGGACTACATGCCCTTTTCAATTTCGATCTTGCTTTTAGCATTTTAACCTCGATCCAATCCGAAAAGTCTCAATCGGCCGTCATAGCAGGGTCTTCATGGCAGGTGATCGATAGTATCTCGCTGGTCGATGGGTTTATTCAAAACCTTAATGCTTTTCGCGCTTATAGTCCCGGTTTTATTAACGCTACTTTTCTCAGCAATCATGATCAGAATCGCGTAGCTTCTATGCTTGATGCTCACCCGGAAAAGATAAAGCTGGCTGCGTCCATACTGCTTACCTTACCGGGTTCACCCTATCTTTATTATGGGGAAGAATTAGGCATGCTCGGGATGAAGCCCGACGAAATGATCCGTGAGCCTTTCTTATGGGAGCCCCGCGGGCAAGACCAGGGCAGAACTACATGGGAAGAGCCTTCCTATTCCACGGATGATACCATAAAACCACTCTCGGAACAGCGGCAGGACCCCTCTTCGATTTTCTCGCATTACAAACGCTTGATGGAGCTAAGGAGAAACAGTAATATACTGACTTTGGGAGAGATTGCCCCAGTAAAAAACGCCGATGAGCGATTGGTGATCTACAAGCGTACGTATGAAAATGAGCAACACATGATCATCCATAACCTATCTTCCGAACCTATTTCATTTACGATGCCGGGAGCGGGATCGGGAATTACATTCTCAACGTCAGGCGAAGATGTCATAAATGGTGACAATATCACCGTATCTGCCTATTCATCCGTCATTTTGAAATAATATGATAAAAGTCGGTTTCGTGGTGTTGAGAACCATGATGTGATTATCTATCTTGAGGCAATAAATAATGAATACATAATTGTTATTAAAGTGATAAGCGGTGAAAGTGGTTTCATAGCGTATCATTTGTTGGAAATAGGGGCTACGAAGTATAATTATGAGCACAATGGAGGATAACAATCTTTGGTTTAAAGATTCTATCATTTACGAGGTACATCCGAGGGCGTTTTACGATAGCGATGCCGACGGGATCGGTGATTTTCCCGGTTTGATCAAAAAGCTGGATTACTTGGAAGACCTCGGGGTGAATACCATATGGTTACTGCCATTTTATCCTTCGCCGTTAAAAGATGACGGGTACGATGTTACAAATTATGCGGATGTGCATCCTAGTTACGGCACGATTGGCGATTTTAAAAGATTTCTAAAAAAAGCCCATGACCTGTCCATGAAGGTCGTTATTGCCCTCCCGCTGAATCATACTTCTGACCAGCACCCTTGGTTCCAGCAGTCCCGGAAATCACGGCAGGGATCGAAGTGGCGTAACTTCTATGTATGGAGCAATAAACCGGATAAGTTCGAGGAAGCAAGGGTTATCTTTACCGACTATGAAACCTCGAACTGGAGCTGGGATCCCGTGGCTAAATCCTACTACTGGCACCGTTTTTACCACCACATGCCCGACCTGAACTATGACAGCCCTGACGTTCAGCTTGAGGTGACCAAAATAATAGACTTTTGGTTAAAGATGGGGGTAGATGGGCTTCGACTGGCCTCTGTGCCCTATTTGTTTGAGCGGGAAGGCACAAATTGTGAGAATTTGCCGGAAACCCACCAGTTTCTTAGAAAGATCCGATCGTATGTAGAGAAAAACTACCCGGGCCGAATACTGCTGGCCGAGGCGAATTTATGGCCCGAGGAAGCAGCCTCTTATTTTGGTGATGGTAAAGAGTGCCATGTCACCGTGCATTATTCTTTGATGCCACGGCTTTTTATGGCCATGCATACGGAAGATAACTACCCGGTCATAGATATCATTGAGCAAACCCCTAAGGCGCCAGGCAACGGACAGTGGGCGCTGTTCTTGAGAAACCATGATTCCCTCGGGTTAGAAATGGTCACGGAAGAGGAAAAAGACTACTTGTACAAGGCCTTTGCCGCTGATCCTAACACAAAGCACAACATTGGCATCCGGCGCAGGCTGGCTCCGATGCTGGACAATGACCGGCGCAAAGTGGAGCTTATGTACACGCTCCTGCTTTCCTTGCCGGGCTCGCCTATTATTTACTATGGCGACGAGATCGGGATGGGGGATAATGTGTTCCTTGGCGACCGGTATGGAGTGCGAACCCCCATGCAGTGGAATTCAAACGTCAATGCGGGCTTTTCCAATGCCAATCCACAACAATTATATCTCCCGGTCATATCTGACCCTGTATACCGCTACGAGGCAGTCAGTGTGGCTGTTCAGCAAAATAATATTTCATCCTTATTATGGTGGCTTAAAAATGCTATTGCCATGCGGAAGCGCCTAAAGGCGCTTGGCCGTGGAGACATTTCCTTTTTGGAAAGTAATAATTCCAAGATCCTGGTATTTTCCCGGGTATATGATCAGCAGCGTATTATTATAGTGACTAACTTATCTAAGTACTCACAAGCGGCATCTATTCATTTGCCGGGTCTTGAAGGCAGTGCGCTTACCGAAGTATTCAGTCAGAATGTATTCCCCATGGTATCCGGAAGTGAATACCCCGTCACCATAGGGCCTTACGGATATTTCTGGTTCCAGGTGGAAGAAAAGGCAGTAGAGGCACAAGAAGAGATCGAAGAGCTGAAACTGGTCAAGGCCGAGGCTTCATGGGAAAAACTCTTTACTAACCTTCGCGATGTCAACATGCTTGAAGCCCAGGTTTTGCCTGCTTTTTTGAAAAAAGCGAAGTGGTTCAAGGACCATACCAATGGCATGAGCAAAGTCAAGTTAGACCAATTCTTAACCCTGAAAATAAATAACCAATCGGTCTATCTTCTTATCCTCGAGGTATCTTATCTTCAAAAACTGCCGGGATATTACTTCCTGCCCGTGTCCTTCATCCCGTCGGTGGACGTACTGGAAGATGTCGATTATAACCCTCAAAGCATCATCTGCCGGATCGATTTCAGTAAAACACAGGGTTTCCTGATCGACAGCGCCTACGATGCTAAGTTTAGGAACTACCTGCTCTACGCCATGAGTGTGCGACAAAAGATCAAATCAGACCTGGGTGAGTTGGGCTTCAATATGGCCACCTTCAATAAGATCAACGTGGCCAAAAAAGACATTCGCTCAAAGATCTTGAAAGCAGATGAGAGCAGTACAGCCATCCTGTACAATGACAAGTACTTTTTAAAACTCTACCGCAAAATAGAAAAGGAGATCAACCCCGATTTGGAAACAGTTCGATTCCTTTCCGAGAAAACCACCTTCAATTATTCTCCGCAGTACATTGGAGGCATAGAGTATAAATCTAATGAGGGCGATAACGTAGTATTTGGCCTGCTACAAGGCGTAGTGGAGAACCACGGGGATGCCTGGGAAATGACCGCCGATGCGCTAGGCCGGTATTTTGACAGGGTATTCACGAAAGTCAAAAAAGGGGATATCCCCCCGGAAATGGATAATGAGTTGGTACTGCCATTCGATAAAGCTCCTGTATTGGTACAGGAGTTGATCGGTAACATCTACGTCCAGCGTGTGGAAGTATTAGCCCAGCGTACTGCCCAAATGCACCTGGCACTTTCTTCTGACGATACGGACTTGGCCTTTGCCCCTGATCGTATCACTACTAATTATCAACGGGCCGTATACTCATCATTAAGGAGGCTGGTCAAGGATCGTTTTAACCTTTTGTTACAAGTCATAGGCGACCTCCCTAAACCTGCAAAAAAACTCGGCAAGGAGCTGCTGAAACGTCAAGATGAGATCCTGGACCACTTTGGCCAATTCCATAAGCAGAAAATGGAAGGAGTAAAGATCCGTATTCACGGGAATTACCACTTGGGCCAGGTACTTTTCGATGGAAATGATTATGTGATCATCGATTTCCAGGGAGAGCCCGGCTCAGCTTTTAGTGAACGCCGGCTGAAGAAAAGCCCGATGAAGGATGTGGCCGGTATGATGCGGTCTTTTCACTACGCTGCGTATGGAAAGATCCTCCTGAATGAGCACTATAAAAACCGGGGAGACCTGGAATACCTAGAGACCTGGGCTGAGCAATGGCATCATTACGTAAGTCGTTTTTACCTGCAGGCCTATCTCGATAGGATGGGAATGGACAAAGATCTATCGGAAAGCAATAAAGTAATGATAAGGACGTACCTACTGGAAAAGGCGATCTATGAGCTGGGGTACGAACTGAATAACCGCCCGGATTGGGTGATCATCCCACTACGAGGCATAAAATATTTGATTGACCAATACGCACAAATTCACTGATTATGGCAAAAAAGTCCAAGCCAAGCGATGGCAAAAAAGGAAATAAGTCGGAAACTGCTAAAAAAGTAAAAAAAACGACTACCAAGAAAAAGGAATCTTTAGTTAAAACCGCGAAGAGTACCGTAAAAGAAGAAGAGTTCTTCTCCTTATTGACGGACTTTGATATCCATCTTTTCAAAGAAGGGAAGCACTACAAATTGCACGAGAAACTAGGGGCTCACGTAGTGACGGTGGAGAAGCAAAAAGGCACCTTTTTTGCAGTTTGGGCACCCAGCGCTAAGCATGTGTCCGTTGTCGGTAACTTTAACCATTGGAATAGGGGGGAAACACCTCTTTTCCCCCGTTGGGACTCGTCGGGCATTTGGGAGGCCTTCATCCCGGGTATAGGCCATGGGGAGGCCTACAAGTATGCCATAGAAACCCAAGAGGGAGAGTTGCTGGAAAAAGGAGATCCGTTTGCCACGTATTGGGAGCAACCTCCCAAAACCGCTTCCATTATATGGGATGCAGGATATGAGTGGAAGGATACCGAATGGATGGCAAAAAGGAAAGCAGAAGCGGGTAAAGAAAAGCCCTACGCGGTTTACGAAGTCCACCTAGGCTCGTGGAGGAAAAATACACTGGAAGACCGGTCACTTTCCTATCGTGAGATCGGCTTGGAACTGGCTGAGTATGTCAAGGATATGGGCTATACCCATGTGGAATTCATGCCTTTGATGGAGCATCCCTTTTATGGCTCTTGGGGGTACCAGATCACGGGGTACTTTGCACCTACGAGCCGGTTTGGGTCGCCCGAAGATTTTAAAGCAATGATGGATGCCTTTCACGAGGCAGGCATCGGGGTGATCTTAGACTGGGTACCTTCCCATTTTCCCGGGGATGCGCACGGGCTTTACCGGTTTGACGGGACCCACCTGTACGAACACGCGGACGCTAGGCAAGGATTTCACCCGGACTGGAAAAGCTACATCTTCAACTACGGCCGGAACGAGGTGCGGTCCTTTCTCATTAGTAATGCATTATTTTGGCTGGATCAATACCATGTAGACGGACTCAGGGTAGACGCAGTAGCTTCCATGCTTTATTTGGATTATTCCAGGGAGGAAGGGGAATGGATCCCTAATGAATATGGCGGGCGTGAGAATATTGAAGCCATTGAGTTCTTAAAAGAAATGAACGTGGCAGTCTATGGTCAATTCCCCGATGCGATCACGATAGCCGAGGAATCGACCTCCTGGCCTATGGTATCTAAACCTACCTATATCGGTGGCCTGGGTTTTGGACAAAAATGGATGATGGGCTGGATGCACGATACCCTTGAATACTTCAAAAAGGATCCTATTTATCGCCAGTACCACCAAAATGAGATCACATTTGCCATAATGTATGCCTTTACGGAAAATTTTATGCTGCCGCTTTCCCATGACGAGGTAGTACATGGCAAAGGTTCCTTGCTGAGTAGGATGCCCGGGGATGAATGGCAGCGATTTGCCAATTTGAGGCTACTTTATGGGTACATGTATGCTCACCCGGGTACGAAGTTGCTATTCATGGGCGGGGAATTAGCCCAATCCTCGGAGTGGGATCATAATCATAGCCTAGACTGGCACCTGTTACAATATGATTTCCACCGGGGCGTGCAAACGTTCATCAAAGACCTCAATGCGTTTTATAAAAATAGCCCGGCATTGTACGACTATGCCTTTGACCACAAGGGGTTCCAATGGATTGATTATTCGGATACCCATAGCAGTGTCATATTATTCATGAGGCGTGGGAAGGATGAAAATGATGTTTTATTAGTGGCCTGCAACTTCACTCCCGCGGTCCGGAATGACTACCGCGTGGGTGTGCCGCTTGAAGGATCATGGCATGAGGTGATCAACAGTGACGATGAAAAATACCATGGAAGTGGGGTGACCAACGGCGGGCCGCTGCAGTCCTCCCCGGAACCTTTTCACGGACGTGATTATTCGATAAGCCTAACATTGCCACCATTAGGTATTTCAATCGTTTGTTATAAAAAAGACGATAAATAAGGGGAAACATTTCTGCCGCTTTTCTAGTTAAATTATCTTTTATGTGTTAAATCACAGGCCAAACTACTGATGAAAGGTATAAATCAATTATGGAAAAATACATTTGTATCCACGGTCACTTTTACCAGCCGCCTCGTGAAAATGCATGGCTGGAAGAGGTAGAATTGCAGGATTCGGCTTATCCTTTCCACGATTGGAATGAACGGATAACGCACGAATGTTATGGTCCTAACTCTGCATCCAGGATCTTGGATAAGAGTGATGTGATCAAAAATATACAGAACAACTATTCGAAAATAAGTTTCAATTTCGGCCCTACACTTTTATCATGGTTGGAGTTACACGATCATGAAACGTACGAGGCCATCGTAGAGGCGGACAAGATCAGCCTCGAGCATTTTGATGGACACGGTTCGGCACTGGCCCAAGTTTATAACCACATCATTATGCCCCTCGCCAACCGGAGGGACAAAGAGACCCAGGTGAAGTGGGGGGTCTATGATTTTGAAAAAAGATTTGGCCGGAAACCCGAGGGGATGTGGCTTTCTGAAACGGCGGTAGATACGGAGTCGTTGGAGGTGTTGGCTGAGAATGGCATTAAATACACCGTATTGGCACCCCGGCAGGCGAAGGCCGTACGAAAAATAGGGGAGGAGGAATGGCAAGATGTATCCGACCTTTCCGTAAACACCCGGGTTCCTTACCTTTTTAACCTGCCTTCCGGGGGGTCGATCTATTTGTATTTTTACGATGGAGACATTTCGCAGGCCGTTGCCTTCAACGGTTTGCTCAATGATGGTCAGCGTTTTGCCAACGAATTGATCAAAGGGCTTAACCATGAACATAAAGGCGCAGAACTAGTGCACATTGCCACCGATGGGGAAAGCTACGGTCACCATCATAAGCACGGGGATATGGCGTTGGCGTTTTGCTTGGATTACATTGAGAAAAGCAAAAAGGCCAAGCTGACAAACTATGGGGAGTTCCTCGCAAAGTTCGAGGTCCAGTATGAAGCAAAGATCGTTGAAGACAGCTCGTGGAGTTGTGTTCACGGGGTGGGCCGATGGAAAGAAGACTGCGGATGTCATACCGGGGGGCACCCGGATTGGAACCAGCGCTGGCGTAAGCCCTTACGTGAATCCATGGACTGGCTGAGGGACCGCCTTGAGGTGATCTATGAAGAAGAGGGCAAGAAGATCTTCAAAGACCCTTGGCAGGCACGGGATGAATATATTAAGGTGATCCTGGACCGGGAAGAAGCTAATGTCGATGCGTTTTTGAAGGCTACCCTTAAGGATATGCAGCACAATACCAAGGCGTTACGTCTTTTAGAGATGCAACGCCATGCTTTACTCATGTACACAAGCTGTGGGTGGTTTTTCGATGAAGTTTCGGGAATAGAAACTACCCAGATCCTGCAATATGCCTGCAGGGCTATCCAACTCGCCAGCCAGGAAGGAGGAATTGACCTGGAGTATGAGTTTTTAGCGCTGCTGTCAGAGGCAAAAAGTAACATGCCCGGGTTGGACCATGCTGCCAATGTTTACATGAAGTATGTGGTGCCCGCACGTGTGAACCTGGCAAGGGTAGGGATGCACTATTCGGTGTCCAGTATTTTCGTGGAGGACCCGGAATCTTTTCCGGTGTTTAATCATACCACGATCAACGATTTCTTTGAGCGGAAAGAGGCGGGTATCCAACGCCTGGCCGTTGGAGTATCGCGCATAAGGTCTAATGTTACACGTTCTGAGAAGAAGTTTAGCTTTGCGGTACTGTACCTCGGCCAGCAAAATATCATTGGCAATATATCCCTGGATATGTCCCGTGATAAATTTGACGAAATGTACGGCATGCTCACACACGCCTTCGACGAGAGTAACCTCGGGGAGATATTTAGTATTATGCAAAAGTACTTCGGCCCTGAGAAGTATAATTTATGGCACCTGTTCAAAGATCAGAAAAGGAAAGTCCTGAAAGGTATCATGGATAGAAGCCTGGGACAGGTAGAGGCTTCTTTCCGTAGAATATATAACCGTGATTACCAGCTCATCAATACGTTAAAGAACGATGATATCCCGCTACCAAGTGCCTACACCACTACCCTCCAGTATGTGCTGAATGCCGATCTAGTGGCCACCCTGAATGAGGATCACATCGATATGGAAGAGCTGGAACGGATACGGGGAGAATTCGAAAAATGGGATGTGAAATTCGACCATAGCTTGTCCTTAGAACAACACGCGGCGAAGACTGTCTTCAAAGCCTTAGAGCGTATCAGCAGTGACAAAGGTAACGTGGAGCGGATAGACCGGCTGAATAGTTTCCTGGAAACGCTTGAGTATTTCGAATTACGACCTAGCTTATACAAAAGCCAAAATTTGTATTACGAGATCTCTATCAATCAAAAAGACTGTGGGTTAGATAATGCCGAATGGTATAAATCTTTTGAAAGATTGGGGAATCATTTAAGAGTGAAGGCCTATTAAGCAGCCATTTTCCGCTGGTTACGAAAATTTTATTATAAACAGGTCTAACAGCATTAAAAAGGAGGCGCCTATTTTACGAAATGCAAGAAATAGGCACAAGGCTTAACCTAAACCAAAATCAATCCCCACGTTAGGGGAAGGGTATGAGAAAATTTACCTAAATATTGCCTCTGCCTCCTTTTTATCTTTCCTGGCGTAATGCCAGGCCATCCTAATAGGCGGGTAAAGTTTTGAGAAAGTGTAAGTCGCCTAAACCACGGCTTTAAGATAGGCTGTAATTCTTATTTTTTGCAATAATTTTCAAAAATTTCAGTTACATGGACAAAGAGTGCTTTATTAGTTCATATCCTAGGAGTAAGAGAGTTTTTTGATGTCTCCTGTCTCTTGCCAGGCAAACCTACTTTTCGCTAATGTATGATCCGGGCTAAACTATTTTCCAAGTCCTTCGCTTAAAGTCGGCAGTCGGCAATGAACAGCCGACAACTCCGCCAAGTCATAAAGATTTTTTCAAGAGGGGTGGTATTTTTATTACTAAGCCGGTCTCAATAAGAAAGAATGACCTAGTAATGAAGAGGATGGAAAGAAGAATAGGAGAAATATTGGGGATGCTAGCGGGTGTTATATTCTTAGTTTCTTGTAGTGATACACCGGGAGAGGTCTCCACCCAAGCTGAAAACTTCACTAACATTGAGAATACTTTTGAGGGCAGGATACAAGTGGATGCGCTTGACAATTATGCTCGGCAGGAAATACCGGGGTATATCCAGCAAGATAATGCCGGCCGCAACCCGGTGACAGATGCCGGGGCTACCTTAGGCAGGGTTTTGTTTTACGACAAAAAACTTTCACTGGACAACAGTATTTCGTGCGCCAGCTGTCATCAACAGCAACATGCTTTTAGCGATACTCAAATCGCAAGCACTGGTGTCAATGGTACTACGGGCCGCCATTCTATGCGGTTGGTCAATGCGCGATTCTCAGCGGAAAGGCGATTTTTCTGGGACGAAAGAGCAGGGGACCTTGAAGCACAAACTACCCAGCCGATCCAAGATCACATTGAGATGGGCTTTAGTGGGCAGGAAGGTGATCCGGGGATAGATGAACTGATCAACAGGTTAGAAGGGATCGGGTACTATCGCGAACTTTTTGAACTGGCCTATGGTGACGCCGGTATTACCGAGGAACGGATGCAAACAGCTTTGGCACAGTTCGTAAGGAGCATACAGTCTTTTGATAGTAAGTATGACGAGGGCAGGGGGCAAGTGAATAACGACCAGCAAGATTTTCCCAATTTCACACCTGGAGAAAACCTTGGAAAAAGATTGTTCATGGATCCCCCTGGCCAGGGTGGAGCAGGTTGTGCAGGCTGCCATAGGGCCCCGGAATTCGACATTGACCCCAATACACTGAATAATGGCGTGGTCGGTAGGATCACGGATGATGAGGCCTTAGACCTGGAGGTGACAAGATCCCCCACGTTGAGAGACCTTGTAGGGCCAACAGGCTCTTCTAACGGCCCTTTTATGCACGATGGCAGCCTGGCTACCCTGCAGGAAGTATTGGAGCATTATGATCGGATCATGATTGACCCTGGTAACACCAATCTTGACCGACGGCTTGCAGGTAGGGGAGGTGGACAAAACCTACAACTTACGGACGAGGAAAAGAACGCCATCATTGCCTTTTTGCATACCCTTTCAGGTACCGCAGTTTACACCGACGAAAAATGGTCGAACCCTTTTAATAATTAGTTTTTAAGGGGGGGGTATTATGCTGCCCTCACCTGTCTCATATATAGCTGGAATAGAAAAATTATGAAAATCCTAAACATTATGACCCATCAGAAACATAATAACACGTTTGTTTTATTGTCGAAGGTCCTTACTGGGATTATGAATATATTCTTAACCCCCATGCTTTCTAGAGCTAGGGTATATACTCTCATGGGGATCATGTTAATTTCGCTGAATCTTTGGGCGTTCGAATCTTCACGTTCATCTCGTCGGAATATGGTGCAAGACCATGGCTACAGGCAAGCTAGCTATGCACAGACCGGCTTTCCCATCATGGATGAAGGGGAGTTTGCTTCTGCCACGTTGCCACTATCTACGGCTGCCAATATTGTAAAACAGGTTTCGAAGCCCGAAAAAGATTATTCCTCGCATTACATTGGGATATTGGCGGTTCTTTTTCTTACATCGATGGTAAAACTTATGACCTTTATCACCCGGCCTATCGGGAAGCTGCGTACGGTGTGGGGCCAGGTAAAAGGCGGTTAACGCTTAGGACCCGGGTTAAACCGTGTTACCATTGGACAGTGATCATGAGGTTTGGAGCAAACCCTATGGCATACCGGGCTTCTACGGAAGTATTCGGCCCGAAGGTGACTTCACCTTCTTCCACCAAGTTATCCCGGTCGTAAATATTGAGTAGCGAAAGCCCTAGGGAACCTTTCCAGCCTTTTTGGGGTGGAGAGAAATCATACACCACGGCCATATCTAATTGGTGCTGGGATGAAAAACGGCCATCATTGGTTTCGGAAGGGATAGGTTCACCCGGGGCGGGTGGCTCTTGGGGAGGTCCGGGGCTTGGAAAAAAGGTAGCTTGCGAAAAATTAGGAACCCCGGAGGAAAAATGCCATCCCGCAGAGAGTTTCCACTTTTTCCAAGGGACAGTGCCCGTTATGTTGAAGACATGGGGCTGCTCGTAGTAGGCCTTGAAACTTCGCTGGTTCAGGGCCGAAAAGTCCATGTCCGTGGACAAATGGCTATAGCTTATCCATGTATCCAAAGCGCCCCATTTCTTACGCACTAGCAGGTCTGCCCCATAGATGTTGAGGTCTCCCGATACAAATGCATCACCGCCGCCGCGAGGAGGATTGGGTGAATTCGTAAATAGGTCATCTACTTGTTTGTAATATACTTCGAAGTCAATCACCCAATCGTTTTTGCTCCAAAGCCCGCCCAGCATCCACTGGGAGCTTTTGATAAAGGGCCTGTCGTCATCTGCCAGGCTCCATGAAAGGTTTTCTGCCCTGGTATCTTCAAAGTCAAAAAAGAGGGCCTGGCTAATGTATTGACTGTAAGAGCCGGCGCTTGATTTAACAGACCAGTTTTCGTTGACTTGATAATTCATGGAAGCACGTGGCTCTAACCTAAAGCTGTTGGTGATCGAGTAGGCGTTACTCCTTACCCCCAGGTTGACCGTCCACCTGTCCAAAGGTTCAAAATCATAATTCACAAAAAAGGCATGCAAAAAGGCAAGCCTTTCAGAGACTACCGGGGTGCCGGGTTGGCCTTGGTCACGTCCCCGTCGACCATTTACTACCCGGTGACGGTTTAACTCGTAGCCAAATTGCAAATGATTACTTTTTACCTGCATTGGCGTATAGTTGCTTTCAATTTTAACATGCCAATCGTTGATCTCGTTATTAAAATTATCTTGCAAAAAAGCGTCACGGTTGTTGGGGGCGATGCGTATGATGCTGCTGTATTGGTACGTTGATCTCATCAAGGAAAGGTTGGTATTGAATGTACGGCTCCAATAAGACAACCATTGTAGGTTAACCCCCTGGTTCCGCAAGCTGTAATCTGTAAATTGCTGGCTATTGTTGTTCCTGTCCAGGATGGTAACGTCCTGTTGATTATCTACGTCCAGCACGCTCACGAAAACTTGGCTATTTTTAAGGTTGGCGGAAAGGTTGAAATTCCAGTCCCGGAAATTAAAATCGTCATCCAGTACATCTTGAGTAGGGTTATCTTCTGCTAGCGAGGTAGAAGAAGGTTGAAATACCATTTCGTTGATCGCCTCTAGCTTGGGAGAGCGCCAGTTACCGGGATAGGATTGGCGTATGGCAGAATTGATTGCTACGCTTTCACCTATGGGAATATTGACAAAAGCGGCGCCGTAATAACTGTTGATCCCCGCTTTGTAGATGGCTGAGTCCGGTATAGACCTTTTACTTTCCAACTCCAAGACACCTCCCACGCGCCCGCCTAATGCAGGAGTGAATCCACTACGGTAGACGCTTACCGTTTCTACTATCCAGGGATTATAGGGTGAGATCGCTCCGAAATAATGCCCCTTGTGGTAGATAGGAATGTTATCGAAGAGCACTAATGTTTGATCAGTGGTACTGCCGCGTACTTGTAAATTGCCCGCTTTACCATTCGGGGCCGAGATACCGGGCAGGTTTTTTACGGCAAGAAAAACGTCCCCGTCCGTTTCACCCGGTAAAAGCGCCATATCACGGGTGCGGATTTCCATGCGATGATCCCGTTTTGATAGGTTGATACCAGTACTCAGGTAGCTGACCACCACCTCGTCAAGGGTAGTGGAGCTGAATTCCAAGGGTAGGGTCAGGCAATCTTCCCGGGTTAATTCTCTTACGGTTACATGCGCAGGATCATACCCGAGAAAACGAAAACTTACGGTATCTTGGAAGGTGACCGCTTTACGGAAACGGGCATAACCATCGGCACCCGTGGTAATATTAGAAGGGCGCCCATTTACCAGGACCTGCACCCCCGGCATTCCATCCCGCATGTCGGAGTCAATTAGCCGGGCACAAAGATCGTATACGTCCTCTTTTACAAGGAAGAGATTCTCTCCCGCTTGCTCAAATACGATCCCGGTTTCCTTGCTCACGTTTTCAAAAAAACGATCCAAGGAGTCCTCTTGGTAGTTGAAAGAGACGCCTAGGCGATCTATAAGGTCATCAGCATATGAGAAAGTAATCGTGTGTCTTACTTCGCGGTAATTCAAGGCCTCCCGCAGGGGGGTGAAACTTGGCTGGGCCAAGGTGATTATAGGTGAAACAAAAAGCCAAAAAAATAGTTGAACAAAAAATTTAATCATAAAATGACAACTTATTGCAAAGTTACAGTATTGCCATTTTTTTCATAAGTCAATCCCATGGTTGTACAAACAGTATTTAAGGCAACCTCCAGGCTGTCATGCGTGTAAGCCCCGGTAAAGGTACGCTGGGTGTCGATATTATCGCTAAGTACTTTGACGCCAAACCTTGAACCTAACGATTTCAAAACAACGGACAACGGCGCTTGGTTGAACCGGGTGCTGCTGCGAGACCACGAGGTGTTTTGAAAATCAAAGGCCCGGGTCCTTGAAAGGCTGATCTTAACCCCTTTCCCCTTGGTGAGCATAACGGTGCTATCACCAGTGAGCACTTCTACCGTACCTTCATAACACATTATGGAAGCATAATTATCAAAGCTCTTGATCTCAAATTCGGTCCCATGTACCGCTACGGTCCCTTGTAAAAAAGTGACCTGGAAAGGTGCCCCTTTGGTGACTTGAAAATAAGCGGTCCCTTTGAGTTCCAGTTTTCGTGCCTTATTCCATCCCGATTCATCAAAGGATAATAAAGACGACGGCCCTAGGTGTACTTTTGATAGCCCTGGGAGTTTTATGTCCTGTGTTTCGGCTAAGTCAGTGTTATATTCCACTAGGGATGAACTCCCTAGGGTGAAGTAAAGAATAGCCACTAATAAAAGCAAGAACACTGCGGCTAACCTTGTAACAGGCGCCTGGTACCAGTAAATAGATCGTGTTTTGGATTTTTTTTGCGTCAGCCTGTCATAACTTGAATCGATATCCAGCGGAGGGAGGGACCAGCGATCTGTTTCATCGAGTATGGCTTTGTATTGCGCATATTCATCACTCTTTTCAAAGTCGGCCAATTCTTCCGGGCTTAATTCACCATTAAGCCAGCGAATGATAAGTTCGTTATGATCTGGACGGTCATTCATCTCAATTATAGAACAGGTGTGTTCACAAGAATACCACCCCCTCTATATATTTTTTTTAAAACTTCCTGTCCCGCAGTTCATTGACACTTTTTTTAAGTCTATCGAGCGCTTTATAAATTTTTTTATGCACGGCTCCGAGGCTAACTCCCTGCATACGGGCGATCTCTTCGAAGGGTACTTTATCGATGCGGTGCATGAGAAATACCTCTCGCTGTCCGCTGGGCAGGTCTGATATGGCTTTTTCGAGCCGTGTTTTGAACTCTTTACTTCTTAATTGGAATTCAGGATCGTGTATGTCTGCCCCGGGGTGAGGTTGCTTTTCGAATGCCAGTACTACCTTCTCATGTTCTACCTGGTTCAAAAAGAGGCGGTGGGCTGTAGTGAAAAGATAAGATTTGGCCTGGGCGATGACCACTTTTTTACAATTTTCCCACAATCGAACGAAAGCTTCTTGCATGAGATCTTCCGCTTTGTCCAGGTCTCCACAACGATAGTACATGAAGTTCCTTAGCTTCTCTGATTGGCTTTCGAAAATACCCCGATAGTTAGCTTCTACACAGACCGACTTACTCACGCTTTACTTTCTCTAATTTGCGGCAGCGAAGATAGAGAATTTTTATGATAGGATTGGGCATGATACCCAGTATCGTACAATTTCCGGGAAGGCCGGGGAGAGTTCAATTTGCCCGGTGGATTCCCTAAATAGGATATTGCCGTCTAAAGCTGGGCGCTCTTGAAAACAAATTAGCTTTGATTGTAAGACGTTTAATTTTGGCAAGTTAAGCTATATTTTCAAGATGTTTCGGGGAATGGGAGCCTCGAAATGAGTAGTATACGCGGGATTTTGGGGTTCTAAGTCCAGTTTTCATTTTCTTTTGCACGCCCATGCCATAGGCATCCCTTCGGGGAAAGAAAACGAACCAAAAGAAAAGGACGCCAGCAACAAAGCCCATTTTCCGTGCAAACGCACAACCAGCCGCTACAGGCCGCTTACCCAAGGGCCTCCAATGGGCCGCGCTGTCCCTGGAGGTCTACCCTCCATACACACTTGAGTTTTCAATGATGCCCTCAACTAAGGCACTATGTTTTGACCAATAGTAGTTTTACAAGGGTCTTGAGTCCTATTCGGAGTGGTCTTTCCCTACTACCTCCTTTTCATGCTCTAGGAGCCATTTCTTTCGGGCAAGTCCCCCGCCGTAACCCGTCAGATGACCGTCTGACCCGATGATCCTGTGACATGGAATAATGATGGATACACGATTATGGCCATTGGCACTGGCTACAGCTCTTATGGCACTTGGCTGCCCGATCACATTTGCTTGTTGCTTGTAGGTCCTGGTAGTTCCAAAGGGTACTTTTTTTAATTCATCCCAAACCCTTTGTTGAAATTCAGAGCCTGGGGTATCTAGGACTACATCAAACTGGGTACGACTTCTCTCAAAATACTCTTGCACCTGCTGTTGCGCCTGGCGCGAATGATCATTTTTACCTACGATGATCTTGGCCTTTAACCGTTTGGTCAAGTCTTTAAATTCTGACTCGAGCATTCTGCGGTCCGTAAATTCCAGCAGGCAAATGCCCTTCGCCGTAGCTCCGGCATACATAGGGCCGAGCGGGGTGGTAAACCGGTGCAGGTAGATGACATTGACCTGGTCTGCATGCCCCGGTGAGATGTCAAAAACATTCTTAAATGTATACCCAAAACCGCTTAACGATTCATACCCTGACCCAAAGGCAGAGGCTGTCACCCGGTTCCCGTTTTTTAAATTCTCATAGGCGGCATTGATCCGGGTCATTCGTTGATAAGTTTGGAACGTCATGTCGTGGTGGGTTTTGAACCAACGCCTGATCTTCCCCGGGCTGTAGCCTAACTGCCGAAGCTCGGCATCACTGATTTTCTTTCCCGGGTGGGTGGCTACCAGGTCCATAAGGTCTTTGACCTCATCCGGGGGCTCGGACACATTTTCCATGGGACGGCACACCTTACAAGGACGGAATCCATGCTGAAGGGCTTCTTTGGACGTGGCATAGAATACTACATTTTCTAGTTTTGGCTTCCTGGCCCTGCATGTGGCAATACAGAAAATATTGGTGGTTTTAACAGCCACATAAAATATGCCTAGGTATTGACTGTTCCTGTCTGTGAGCGCCTGGTAGTATTCCTTTATTTTAGCAGGTTCGGAGATCATGATGCTGGGAATAAAGAATGAAAAGACTGGTCCTCTAGGATAGCCCGGCAAAAAGACTTCATCGATCGCGTGACCTGTAGGTGAAGTGCATTTCCCATGCTGATCCGGCGTACTCCTAGTGCTTGCAGCTTGTCGAATGAGGGCAGGCCCGGCATACACATGACATTTATCGGTAATTTCGTAGCGTTTGTCACACGGTTTATATCCTCTTCCTTTACCATGCAAGGTACAAAAATACCATCGGCGCCGCTTTCCTCATACGCCGATAGCCTAGCCAAAGTTTCTTCTAAAGGGGTTGGAACGGGAAGGAGGAAGGTATCGGTTCGAATGTTCAAAAATACTTCTATTCCCTTGCTTTTCAGTTGGCTACTAATGGTTTTGACCACCTGTGCAAATTCGTCCGTGGGTAAGATATTTCTTTCACCAGTCACTACAGAATCTTCGAGGTTCACTCCAATTATTCCAAGCCGATGAAGCTTTTCGATATTCTTGACAATTTGATCCGGGTCCCGACCGAATCCTCCTTCGATATCTACCGTTAAGGGGAGATCGACGTTGGCGGCGATCCGCTCCACGATAAAGAGTAATTCTTCGAAGGAGACCTGTTCCCCATCTTGGTAACCCAGTGTATGGGCTACAGCGGCACTGGAAGTCCCTAAAGCATTGTAGCCACTTTTTGCCATAACCCGGGCACTGTTTACATCCCATGCATTACCCAATACCAAGGGTTGATCTGCTTGGTGCAGACGAACGAAACTGTTGTAGTTGCTCATTTCTTTTTGTAGCAAATACCTTCAATTCCCAGCAAGAATGCAACCGAAAAATTGCTAAGTATATTCTTGGTGTTAGGTTAAGTCTCAAATGACGTGTAGAGTACAGGATGAGCTATGTTTGAGGTATTGATCAGTGGGCAATAGGCAAAAGGCGATAGGCAAGAAAATATAGGGTTGCCGATTGCCTTTTGCCGACTGCCGACTTTAAGAACGGGATTGGAAAAAATAGCTAAACGTCCAATTACACTTAGACTAAGCACCAGTACAGGGAGGCTAAATCATTTTGACCATAACATGCCGACGGCTTCCTGCTTTTTTTATAAACTCAAAGCCCAAGCGCTCAAAAACGGGTTTAAATCCCATAAACCGGTAGGAGGGCGAGTTTACTTCCACGGGGTAGGCCTCGATGTATTTTCCCCCGTTATTTTTTGCAGTTTCAATGGCTTTTTCTACCAACTTCAAGGTCAATCCTTGCTGCCGGTACGACCGGTGTACGAAAAAGCAAGCAAGCGACCATACTTTTTCTTTTGTTTCATCACCGCCTAGGCTCCTGTAAGTATCCCTTGGCGCTACGGAGCACCAGCCAACAGGCTGATCATCGGCGTAAGCCAATATCCCAATAGGAATATCTTTTTTTATGTATTGATAAAGCGCTTCCTTTTTTTCAGCCTTGGTCACGGGCCTGTTCCCGTGTAAGTTTTTTCTCCATACCATACACCAGCAGTTATGGGGCCCTCCACGGCCTTCAAAAAGCTTTTCAAGATCATGCCAAGTATCGAGCGTGACAAGTTTAAGATCAACCTTCACTGAAGATAAATTTTAAAGTCCCTTGTCTTTGTATTGTTTTATTCATTCTTAAAAACACCTTTACTTTTTATTGCTTTACCCAAAATAAAAAGTAGTACGACTTAATCATCATACACTTGACTTAATTTAGGAGTAGGAGTATGAGGTGATCTATTAGTTCAATTTGCCATTGCGAGTCGTATTCCTTTAAACGAATGATAACTCAAGTTAATAAAAATGTTAATTTACACCTCGTTTTAAAACAGTACCTAGTAGGATATTACCAGGTGCCTTTATAATAAGAAACCTATTGTTGGACCAAGCGTTTAAAAAGGAGTTATTTGATTAATTAATAGGTGGATAGAAGGTCTGACGAATTTTGAAAACCCGATCAAGTCATATATGCGTAACTCTTACCTAGCGGCATTACTTTTTCTTTTTATTGCTTGTGGTTCGTTTGACCGGGATACAGAGGTCCAAAGGATTATGGAACTTCACCAGGCCCAGCAAGATTATCATTTTAATAAAGATAGCAAGGCTTTGGTGGACCTATTAACCCCTGATTTTGTTTCAGTGAGCGAAGGGATAGTTTCCGAACCCGCCTACCAGGAAAGCTTGGATCGTTTCAATCGTTATTTTGGCTCGGTTAGGTTTTTGAAATGGGATGATTTGACCAAGCCAGTCGTGAAATTCTCAGGGGATGGCTCGCTCGCCTACGTGCATACCCGGAAGATCGTAGATATAAAATACCCGGTTGCTGGTGGGGACTCCCTGGTAGAAAGTACAATTTTCGCTTGGACCTCCGTGTACAGGAAGATCAAAGATGATTGGAAGATAGAAGCGATTATTTCCACGAATAAACCTCCCAATTATCCACCGGGCCCCCGGAAGAGGCTCGAGGCGCGTCTCGAAGAATTCGACGCCGCATTTGTTGCCGCTGACACAAAGAAGCTTAACCAACTCGTTTCGGCTGATTATGTACATACCAATGGTAGCAGCCCACCCATCGGGAAGGAAGATTGGCTCAATTACATGTCGTCCAGGGAAAAGTCTTTGGCTAGCGGTACCCTCCGGATCTTGGAATACCAGGTCACTGATCGGCGTATCACTTACTTAGATAATACAGCCGTAGTCAATACACGGGTATACAGCGACCAGGTCATGAATGGACGCAGGAGGAAGGCGACCTTCCAAGTGACACAGGTATGGAGAGATGAGAGAGGTATTTGGAAAAGGGCAGCCTTTCACGATGGGAGAGCGAATTAGCCTTATGCTGCCAGGTTACTGGTAATTTAACGTGAGTTTTGGGTTAATCAACCCACCTAGAATACTTCACTTCAGTGCAAAGTATTGAAAACCAGCTTTTAACCGCAGAGGACACGGAGTGATCTCTGTGACTCTCGGCTTGTGCCATGAAGTTAAAGCGAAGTTCTTTAACATGCTGTACTGAAGATGATACAGTTCCACTTTAGTGGGATGGCGTATCGGTAACGCCTTACAG
>JANQLQ010000132.1 GCA_028280565.1 Fulvivirga sp. | reverse complement strand
GAAACAAAAGAAAAGGGCGCCAGCAACAAAGCCCATTTTCCCCTCGAAACGCGCTATCCAACCCCTATGGCCTGCTTACCCACATGCCTCAAATGTGCCGCGCTGTTCCTGGAGGTCTCCCCTCCGTACGCCACTTGAATTTTTAAGGATGCCCAGGAATATTCGTTTAAGCGTTCCAAAGAGATTACCCAACCTGGACTCGATAACTATTTGCCAGTTTAATGTAAGCCAGGATAGTTTTGGCTAGGAAGTTTAGTGAACCTTTGTGGATTTTGCGTCTTGGTGGCCAAGTTTCCCCGACGAACTAAAGGCATCAAAGCTCAAAGAATCACAAAGAGGTCTACTTTGCTACTTATCCTAGCCCTATTGACGTAGACTTCCGTGGTGAATGAAGCCTAATAAACTCGATAACCGTTACTCACTGACCTTAGCGTCTTCATATTTCTTTGGGGCATATAGAAACCCGAAAGCCTCGGCATTTTCTTTCGTCCTTACCTTGTGATGGATATAATGGGCTTTGATCATTCGCTCCAGGTATTTACTTCGTTTTTTAGGTCTCCACTTTATCCTTTGGTGAACAATGATGTCGTGAAATACCACGTAAAAAATACCGTAGCACAAAATACCGATCCCTGCAGCGGTGAGATAAGGAGAAGGGTAGATCGAGGTAGAGATCAAGATCAGGGTAATGCTAGGGATACTGAAAACCACGGCGAAAAGGTCGTTACGCTCTAAGGCGTGGTCGTGTTTTTTATGATGGGACTTGTGCCATGTCCAAAGGAATCCATGCATTACATATTTATGGGTGAACCAGGCCACGAACTCCATAAATAAAAAAACTGCGATGGTGATGAATGCACATAAAATAATGGTTAGCAGGTTCATGCAGCTACTTTGTTTTTTGGGAATAAGCCCTTTAATACATCAAAACGGTAGTCAAAGATAGCGTTTACCTGGCGGCCTACAAATAGCCAATTGGCAAACCTGCCTAAAATGCCAAAAGGGATCGCGTAATTGACTTCATCGATCATCTCCACACCACCATCTACAGCTTTGAAATGGTGTTGGTGGTGCCAAAGGGCATACGGACCGAATCGCTGCTCATCCACGAAATAGAAAGGTTCTTTTACATGTGTGATCTCGGTGGTCCATTTTACAGGTACACCGGGAAGTACATTGACTATGTACCGGATGATCTGTCCTGCGTACATCCTATCGCCTCCTGATATGTATTTGATATCGAACTTCATGTGTGCCGGGGTGATCTCTTTTAAGTTTTTAGGAGAAGAGAAAAAGTCCCAAGCTTCCTCTAAGCTGATCGGCAGAAATTGTTTTCTTTTTATGTTGTATACCTTCATACCCTTTAAAACAATCAGTACTTCACTATGTTTTTGGCCATTTTAGGAAAGATCACGTTATGAAAGGGGGCTACTAAGTACCAATAAAGCCTTCCCCAAAGCCCTAGTGGCCGGAATGTGGCCCGTTGTTCCAATAGTTTACCCGTTTCGGGACAGTCTTTGATCTTAAATTCCAGCCATGCTTCCCCGGGTAGTTTCATTTCCGCATAGAGCAAGAGGTGCATCTTCTTTTGGTCAGCCATCAAAACGCGCCAAAAGTCCAGCGAATCCCCCGCTTTTAAGTCAAACTGGTCCCTGCGGCCTCTCCTCAGGCCCACGCCACCGGCCACCTGGTCCATGAGTCCCCTGATCTTCCATAAAAAATTGCCATAATACCAACCCCGGTCCCCACCGATCTGCCATACATTTTTAAGCACCTCCTGGGTATTTCTTTCAAACTTTACTTTCCTGAGATCATGAAAGCATCCGAAAGTGGGCACTTCCACATAGTCCAAGAAGTTTTTATCGATTGTATGGTGCGTAATGGCGTCTTTCCAACTGGAGATCACACTTTTTTGGCTGATCTTGCTAAATGCCAGCTGAAGTGATTCTTCAAAAGTGAGCCGTTTAACAGGTACGAGCCGGTCAATTCCTTCGTGTTTGACGATTACGTCGTTCTTCATGCTATCCACTAGGTTTCTCGCGAGTGTATAAGCCGTGGAGGTAACGAAATAAAGCCACAGTGAGGACAGCTTTGGAGAAAGCACGGGGAGCGTTATGATAAGCCGGCCTAACTTCCGGACTTTCGCATACTTCATTAACATTTGCTTGTAGGATAATATGTCCGGCCCCCCCAAGTCGAATACCTGGTGATAGGAAGCTTCATCCAGCATAACTCCCACTAAATACTCGATGACATTCCTGATGCCAATAGGCTGGCACCTACTTTTTAACCACCTGGGAGCCACCATGATGGGCAGCTTTTCAACCAGGTCCCGTATGATCTCAAAAGAGGCGCTGCCTGAACCAATGATAATGGCCGCCCTTAGCACGGTGACCGGGACATTTGACCGGGTAAGTTCTTTTTCTACATTTTTTCTCGAGGATAGGTGTTTAGAGAGCTGATCGTCATTGGCAATACCGCCCAAGTATATGATTTGTTTGCAACTGGTGTTGGCAATATACTGGGAAAAATTACGGGCAGCCGACTGCTCCATTCGCTCAAATCGGCCGTAAGATTGTGTCAGGGAATGGATGAGATAGTAGGCAACATCTATCTCTAAGGGCAAGTTCTCTAAATTTTCTTCATTACAGAAATCTGCTTCCAGTACGGTCACATGTTGCAGGAAATCTTCATCGAAGTCAGTATAATCGAAGCGTCGTTTATCCCTAACCACACAAATCACTTCGTGCCCCAGGTTCACCAACACCGGCAGTAGCCGCCTGCCGATATATCCCGTGGACCCTGTGAGCAATACATTCACGCCAGCGCTTCTTTAAAAGTTTCTAAGCAACGTTCGCGGGCGAATTTATGATCTACAATAGGTTTTGGATAATCCAGTTCTTGGAATTCCGGCACCCACGTTTTAATGTATGTTAGCTCGGGATCAAATTTTTTGGTTTGTGACTCGGGGTTGAAGATCCTGAAATAGGGCTGGGCATCTGTGCCTGTACCTGCGGCCCATTGCCATCCTCCATTATTTGAGGCCAACTCGAAATCCAAGAGCTTTTTGGCGAAATACGCCTCCCCCCAGCGCCAGTCTACCAGCAAGTGTTTGGCCAGGAAGCTGGCTACGATCATCCGTACTCGGTTGTGCATATATCCCGTTTGGTTGAGCTGGCGCATACCGGCATCTACAATAGGATAGCCTGTATTTCCTGTGCACCAGGCCTCAAACTCCCGGGGATCGTTTCGCCACTTTACGGCGTCGTATTGTTTTTTGAAGTTTTCATCCACCACCCGCGGAAAATGCCACAAGATCATTTGGTAGAACTCTCTCCAGGTCAATTCATTTAAAAAAGTATCACTTTTCTCCTTGGCCTCCAAAGCGATCTGCCGGATGCTTACCGTGCCAAAACGCAAGTGTATTCCCAAACGGGAGGTCCCATTTACAGAAGGGTAATCTCGTTTTGAGGCGTAATTCTTTAAGATCCCATTTTCTACCCTGCTTGGTGGTATCTCAACATCCGTGGGCCGGAATCCCATCTCCGGCAGTGGAATGACCGGGCGAGGGGACAACTTGGCGAAATTCGTGAAGTATTCGGCCGATGGAAATGTCTCATAGTGCTCCTTTGTGAGCGCATCTCTCCACCTTCTGCTGTATGGGGTAAAAACCATGTAGGGCGTGTCATCGTCCTTAAGCACTTCATTGGGTTCTAACAGTACATGATCTTTGTAGGTCTTGAAACCTATCCCGTGATCTTTGGCCAGGCGCTCTATCTCTTCGTCTCGTGCCCTGGCGTAAGGCTCATAGTCACGGTTCAGGAAAATGTTTTTTACCTCGTGATCTTGCACTATTTTTTGCCAAACTTCCGATGGCTTACCGTAAAAGGTCAGCAGGCTGCTTCCTTTTTCGTGTAAGACTTCGTTGATCGAGGCCAGGGTTTCATGTATAAAGTGTAACCGTGTATCATTTTTATCTTCCAAGTCATCCAAGATGTCCTTGTCAAAAATGAAGATCGGCAATACAGGTATGTCGGCATTAAGTGCCTCGTACAGGCCATGGTTGTCGTCCAGGCGCAGGTCACGCCTGAACCAAAAAATATTCAAAGGTCCCTTAACCATTGGCCTGTTGGAGCTTTTTGATCTCAAGTTCTAGCTCTTCGATGGCCTCCATCTTTTTGGCATATAATTTTAAATCCCCGGAGCGTTGCACTTGCATCGCCTCTTCCAGCATTTGAGATTTTTTCTTTTTGAGCTTCTTTAGCGGGTCGCTTTTAAATAATGAAAACATAGATAAACCGTTGAATTACTTTTTAAAGAGTATATGATAAGGAACTTCATGGGTATAAATACCACGAGGGCACTTCTTTGTACCTCGATCGCTCACCTCCTTGGTTTCTCACATGTACAGGAAACAATCGTGAGATTCCCACTATCCTTTTTACTATATAACTAACAGCTTAAGGGTAGGGATGTTCAGTGAGTCTCTGGAGTCCCGAGTTTTTGGGTATAGTGATCCATGATGATCTTAAACCAAGCCGTATAGGCATTGGGCTCACTCGTAATATGGGCGCGTAGACGATCCAACGATATGAACCTCCAATCTTCTACTTCATCATAGTTCAAGGAAGGCACACCGTCATAAACAGCGGTGTAAACATGGTCTAGCTCGTGTTCGATCAAGTTCCTGTCCAACTCGGCGCGATAAATGAACTTGTAAAGGAAGTCCGGTTGTACATCGATGCCCATTTCTTCTTGCAGTCTTCTTCGTGTTGCCACTTTCATGGCCTCATTTGCCCGGGGATGACTGCAACACGTATTTGTCCACAGGCCGCCAGAGTGGTATTTGCTTTTCGCTCTTTTTTGAAGCAATAGTTCCCCTTTAGTATTGAATACTAACACTGAAAAAGCACGGTGTAACACCCCCCGCTCATGCGCAGCCATTTTTTCCATGGTGCCGAGGGGGTTATCCTGGCGATCAACAAGCACTACATGTTCCATGCTAGATCAGGTTTAAGCGATGTTTTACATAAGAATAACAAAGAATCGACAATTTTCTCTGGTTGGGGATCCTGATCCTTTGATTTAAAACATGCGCCGGGTGTGTTTTTTTGATCTTTTTGAAAAGGTTGTAATAGTAGACATAAGCCAGGTAAACACCGAATTTGGCGCTTTGCGGTAGTTTTTTGATCCCTTCAAAGCCCATTTTGAAGTCTTCTTCAATGTCTTCTTCTATGGTCTTTTTATTTTCGATATTGAACTCAGACATTTCCAAACCCGGGAAATAAGTTCGTCCCATATCTACATAATCAGCTTCCAGGTCGCGTAAGAAATTGATCTTTTGAAACGCTGATCCCAACTTCATCGCGTAAGGTTTCAACTCATCATATTGGGCTTGGTCGCCTTTACAAAACACTTTTAAGCACATCAACCCCACTACCTCTGCGGAACCGAGGATATAGGTCTCAAACTTTTCTTGATCGTAATGTTGCTGGGTAAGATCCATCTCCATGCTGTAGAGGAATTGGTCAATGAGCTCATGATCCACGTTGTATTTCCTGACTACATGCTGGAATGAATTTAATATAGGATTAAGGCTAATGCCTTCTTCAATCGCTTGATAAGTGTCTTTTTTGAATCGTTCTAGCAGCTCCGTTTTGTCATAATCGTGAAAGGTATCTACGATCTCATCTGCAAACCGTACAAAACCATAGATACCGCAAATAGGGTCTCTCAGCTCCGGTGATAAACAGCGGATTCCTAAAGAAAATGACGTGCTGTAAGAGATAGTGGCGATCTTACTACACTTTGACGACACTTGGTCAAACAATTGCTTCATGGGACGTTGATTTTTTTCATGATCTCGCTAGCCACTACCTGTCCGGAGATCAACGAGGGAGGAACTCCCGGCCCGGGTACGGTTAACTGACCGGCATAATACAAATTCTTTACTTTTTTATTAACCATTGATGGCTTTAATAACGCTGTTTGCCTCAAAGTGTTTGCGAGACCATAAGCATTTCCTTTGTATGCATTGTAATCGCCAGTAAAATCATTGTGTGCATAACTCCTTTTATACACGATGTGCTCTTTGATGCGCTGGCCGGTCAGCTTTTCCATTCGGTTTAATACTACATCAAAGTATTGTTCCCGTGTGGTGTCGGAATCTTCAAGCCCCGGGGCGGTTGGGATCAGGATAAACACATTCTCCATGCCTTCGGGGGCTGCGGAAGGATCGGTTTTAGAAGTACAACATACATAAAAAAGTGGCTTGGAAGGCCATTTGGGATCTTCATAGATCTCCTTGGCATGTGCCTCAAAAGATTCGTCAAAAAAGAGATTATGATGCTGTAGATTGTCTAGTTTTTTATTGATTCCCAAATAATAGATCAAACTTGACGGGGCCATGTCCCTTTTGTCCCAGTAATCTTCATTATACATCCTGAACTTGCTCGGGAGAAGATGTTGCTCTACGTGGTGATAATCCGCCCCGCCTACGATGTAATCAAAATCTTTAAATTCACCGTTAACTTTTAATCCTTTGGCTTTAACAGCGTTCATGTGGATCTGCTCCACGGGCGAATCAAAATGAAAACGTACGCCCAGCGACACAGCCAATTGATGCATGGCCTTTACGATCTCATGCATACCGCCCATGGGATACCAGGTGCCCAAGGCGATATCTGCATAGTTCATAAGGCTGTAAAGCGCTGGCGTTTTACTTGGCATAGCGCCTAGGAACAATACAGGAAATTCTAATAGCTGCACCAGTTTGGGGTGCTTAAAATATTTCCGGATATATTTTGAGATCGATTGAAAGACATGGAGCTTGAAAACACCCTTGATCAGTCGTGCATCGGCAAATTCTGCCAAGGACTGCCCGGGCTTGTAAACAAGGTCATTGATCCCTACATCGTATTTATAGGCTGCTTCTTTAAGAAAGCGTTTGAGTTGAGTGCTGCTTCCTGGCTCCAGCTCTTCGAACCATGCGTAAAGTTGCTCAAGCCGGGCAGGAATGTCTACAGGCGCTTGGTCTGAGAAGAAAACCCTGTAAGAAGGATCGAGCCGTTTTAGATCGTAATAATCTGAAACCTTCTTCCCAAATTTATTGAAAAACTGCTCGAAAACATCGGGCATCCAATACCAGCTGGGTCCCATATCAAATACAAAACCCTCGGCTGAAAATTGCCGGGCCCTGCCCCCGGGGCTGCTGTTTTTCTCAAATACGGTGACATCACACCCTGCATCCGCCAAACAACTGGCGGCAGAGAGCCCTGCAAAACCAGAGCCTATAACTGCTATTTTTTTTGCCATGCTTATTGATTAATAAGCATAAGCTACTAATTTTTTCTGGATTTCTTTCCTCGCGTGGAAAATTCTGTTTTTTACAGTTCCAATTGGGATATTAAGGTGTTCTGCAATCTCATGGTACTTGTATCCATCGGTATGCATCCTGAAAGGAACAAGGAGATCTTCCTTGATTTCACTGACACACTTCATGATATCCTTGTACTCATAATTTCCGTCCGGGGTATTGAACGTATAATTGTCAGGTACGTTAAGGTAATACGACTCTTTTGTGTCGTCTAAGGTGGTTTTGGCTCGCTGCGACTTCCTGTAATTGTTAATGAAAGTGTTTCGCATGATTGTATAGAGCCAACCTTTCAGGTTTGTATTCTGCTTGAACTTATCCCTGTAGGTCAGTGCCTTCAATATTGTGTCTTGGATAAGATCTTCGGACTCCTCTTGATCTTTAGTAAACCTTTTCGTAAATAACTCCAGTGTTTCGTGCAAAGAAGCTATTTGGTGATTGAACTCTACTGTTGCCATGATGTTTAACTTTTCTTTATCAACCTTAAACAAATATAGGAAGATCCTGCGGTTTTTCAATGGTGTTGTTTAATAATTTTTGATTAAAGTTAAACATTGAGTTTAAACATCTAATTCAGAAGAAGTTAACAGCGCTGGGTTTTTGTCAATTTCAATGATCCGCAGGTTCATGGGAGGGGTGGCCGAGATAAAATGGGTTTATGGTCTTGTTCTACCATCCATTATAAAGAGGTGTTCTCCTCGGCCAAATGCTTTTGGATCTCCTTCCTGGCATTAAATATCCGGTTTTTTACGGTGCCCATAGGAGTGTTTAACTTTTCAACAATTTCGTGGTATTTGAATCCTTCCATATACATTTTGAAAGGAGTTCTTAAGGTGGGATCAATTTTATTGATGCACTCCATAACGAATTGATACTCAAGGCTGCGATCCGGCTGGTTAAAGGTGTGGGTATCTTCTACATTAAGGTGGTAGAGTTCTTCGGTTTTGTCTATTGACGTTTTCATGCGCTGGTCTCTACGATACTTGTCCACATAGGTGCTTCTCATCACTGTATAGAGCCACCCAATAAGATTAGTGTTTTGCTTATATTGATGCCGGTAAGTCAGCGCTTTTAAAATGGTATCTTGAACCAGGTCTTGGACTTCGTCCGGGTCTTTTGTGAATTTCCTGGCTACGATCTTAAGCGTTTCTTTTAATGTCGAAATACGCTCATTGAATTCTATCTGGGTCATGAGGGATCGTGTTTAGCCGAGCCGTTAGTAGCTCGACAGGGTTTTTAACTTATCCCCAAATTTCAGCAGTAGCCGCGTGCACGATTTAAGTGTTGAATCTTAAATCGTGAATTACGGGTTACGCGTAAGAAAGCCGTACAGAATGACTAAAATATGGCCCAGGAGCAGGGAAAACCTTTTTTGAGATCGGTAAAATTACCTAGGAGGCTTTTGAAAATTGGCCTTGTTACTTTGACTTTTCCGGTTTTTTCGTTTTTGGCTTGCCCCAAAAACGAAACAAAAAGATCAAGATGGTGAGCGATGTTTATGACGAAAAACAATTTTTAAGGAAATCCTACCGGGGCTTCCACTTACAATAGAAACCCACCTACTCATTAACAATAATTGTTATGAGCCGTGTGAAAGTGATTAAAAGTATAGGTATGATCTACACTTCTTGAGGTACCTCGGAATAGATCTCCTGCAAGTGCAAAGCATCTTTAAAGTAGTGTAGTTTTTCATAGTCAGCGATACCTTGTTTTAAAAGAGGCTGACCGGTAATGTAGATATCTATGCCTGGGAATTTTTCATCTAACCCGGCCAAATATTTTTTTAATTGCTTTGCAGAAGGACTGTAAGAAACCGAACAGATCATACTATCCGGGTTGATCATTCTCACACTTTCTACGAGATCGATTAACGGTACATACTGCCCCAAGTAGAAAGTTTTGTATCCCATTTCCTTCAACAAATAATGAAAGAAAAGCAGACCTATCTCATGCATTTCATTATCCGGCAAGAAAAATACTATTCTTTTAGCCGACTCAGGCACATTTGCATTTAACCCATCGATGGCCACAATGATCTTTTGACGTATGAGGTTAGTAATAAAGTGCTCTTGGATAGGGCTGATGTTATTGGATAACCATAAAACCCCGATCTTAGTAAGGAAAGGATATACGATCTCCAGCATAGTACGCTGGAAACCTAATTTTAAAATAAAAGTAGAGATAAGCTTTTCGAACCTTGCCTCATCGAAATCAATCATACTTAAAGTAAGCTGATCGATGTAAATGCCTGGATCACTCTTTTCTTCCGATAGTTTCTTTACCTTATCAACTAAAGCAATCCGAGATAAACTCGCTATTTCTGATATCCTGTAACCATTGCTGTTCAGGATAGAGATATTGAGAATCTTTTTTAAATCCTCATCAGAATAATATCGAATATTGGTCTGGGTTCGAGAGGGCTCTATTATGTTGTGCCGTTTCTCCCAAATCCGGATAGTGTGTGCCTTAATACCAGACAGTTTCTCAAGCTCTTTGATCGAATAATTTCCCATCTACTACATCTGTATTGCTGTAACAACAATATGTAGTATATAATGTTTGTAGTATTTTCTTTTTTGACGGTTGAAACTCAGCTTTTTGATTCGAGTTGAATGATATTTTTTCATTAAAAAATAAGAAATTATATTTATTTAATTCAAAATTATGATTCTTGGAAATGATATCATAATGAATTTACTAGACAATGATTTTAAATTTTAAGTCAAAAATTTTAAGAATTTAGTAACAAAAATCACTTTTTCAACCTAAACCCACATCAAAAATGAAAGGAGGATTGCTTTCTTTGCCGTTGCGCTATGCATTATTTTCAATCTCCAAGCCTAGCAGGTCCCGCGTGATTGCGCCGCAGAAGAGGTGCTGGAAAAACAAAATCAAGATCCTGTCATTACCAAAAGAAGACGGCTTATTAAACAAAGAACGGCCCAGTTTTCAAAGAGTAAAGATCGAGCTCATGTCCGAACGGGTGTTCTTATCCTACCGGTCATTGCACACGTAATTTACAATACCTGCGATTCTCAAGAAAACATAAGCAAACTCTATTCGTGGTATTGGGAAACTCTCGATCGGTAAGCAATGGGCAAAGGGCAGTAGGCAAAACATAGGGTTGCTGATTTTTTATTGTTGACTGCTGATTTTGAGAACAGGACCGAAAAGATGGTTTAACCGTCAATTAACTTGACAATGATCTATACCTAGGACGACTTTTTTAGATTTAAATAATTGATAACGAGGTTTGTAGTTTCATGCCTAGCGCCAGCGAGTTGTCAAGGGTGGGTGATCCACATCCTGTTCTAAATCCATCCAAAACCTGTACCTAAGAACGTCATTCCTTAACTTTCTAACCTCGTCATTCCCTTGCTTTCTACCATTGTCATTCCTTGCAGCTTGTGCGTTGGGCTAGGCGTGACAAGGAATCTGCGAAGTCGTGAAACGAAAACCCTGTATATTCAAAAAAAAGTTCACGTTCAACGACACAGCAGATTCCTGCTCTCACGCATCGCTCACCCTGCAAGGCCGGCAGGAATGACGATAAAGAAGTTTTTTTTCGTTTTTGATGAGGATATCCAACGGGCTCCTTTATCGTTAAATCCCTGTCTATCCAATCATTGAATGTGGCAAAGTAGAACTAGTGAGACAGTCTCGAAAAGGCAGCCCTTGCTTTTATGTGCCTCGGGAAGGAAGCTAGTGTACCCAGGGAACCCGGGGGCTTTCCCTAGCTTGCACTTTTGCCATGAAGCTGTAGGATGATATACGAGAGAGTTTTTTGAAAAACAGCTATGCTGTTTTTCAGTTCAAAGCAGTTTTTCGAGGGTTGGCTACATTCTAAAACGGGTTGGTGACAAGATCATTTGTGTTGAAAACAAAAAATGGGATATTTAAGTCTACACACAAAGGTCAAAACTCAACTCATGTTAAAAAATTACGCCAAAGTTGCCTTACGCAACATTTTGAGGTCGAAAGTACATTCCATTATTACGCTCGCAGGACTTTCCGTAGGGATAGCCTGTTGTATTCTTATTGTGCTGTTTGTCAAAGACGAATGGACTTTTGACAACTTCCATACCAAGGCAGATCGTATTTACCGGGCCTGGACATTCGAAAACTACAGTCAAGACGAACAATTTTTAAATACAGTAACCGCGTACCCCTTAGGCCCGGCGCTCGCGGAAAGCTTTAACGAAGTAGCTGGATTTACCAGGCTTAACGAAATCAACCAGGTCGTAAAGGTGGGATTTGATCAATACAACGAAGAGATCACGGTGGTCACCCCGTCTTTTTTTGATGTTTTTGATTTTTCCGTAGTACATGGCAAGGTCAAGAAGGTCTTACTCGACCGGGACGCGGCGATACTTACCCGTAAACAGGCCCGGAAATATTTTGGCACGGACCAAGCTGTAGGGGAAACCCTGCGTATGGACTTGGGGGACGGTGAACGTATTTTTACAGTGAAAGCCGTGGTAGAAGATGTACCCAGCAATTCCAGCATTCGATTCGATTTGATCATTTCTGAATTGAATAATCCGGCTTTTATGGGTGAACGCGAGCTTAACAGCTGGTATCATATCATGCCAGAGACCTACATTGTACTCCAGGAACACCGCGACGCGCAGGAGGTCATCTCCAAGACCCCCATGCTTATGAAACAAGTGCTTGGAGAAGATTATGTGGAAGGCCAGTATACGATCGGCCTTCAACCCCTGCGGGATATTCACCTAAACAATGATATGCCCGCCGGGATTGCTCCTGTCAGTGACCCTCGTTATACTTATATTCTGGCTACTATTGCATTGCTTATTTTGTTTTTGGGCTGTGTTAATTTTGTGGCTCTTTCTATCAGCCGATCGATCAACCGCTCCAAAGAAGTAGGGGTGCGAAAAGCCGTTGGAGCCCAACGCAACCAGCTGGTGATGCAGTTTTTGTGCGAAGCCGTAATTATGGCGCTGCTTGCCGCCGGGGTGGGTTTACTCATCGCTATGTCCAACCTGACCTGGTTCAACGAGCTTTCCGGGAAGCAACTGGTCTTCGAGTTTGGCGCCACGGTATGGTGGACACTTTTTGTATTGATCCTCGTCATCGGGATGATCTCGGGTAGCTATCCTGCCTTATTGCTGGCAAGTTTTAAACCTACGGCTATCCTGAAAGGGAAGCTTGGGAATACCTCCTATAAACAAGGATTCAGGCGAGTGCTGGTGGGTGTACAGTTTATCCTCACGATTTCCCTGGTCAGTACTACCCTGCTCATAAGAGACCAGTTGCATTTTTTGCAACACAAAAACCTGGGCTTCGATAAAGACCAACTCGCCGTGGTTCAACTCAATGTGCCACAAGGTGACAAACTATTTGAACGGATCACAGGAGGTTTTGAAAAAAGCGGGGTATTAGTGAATGCACTGGAAGGAAAGCCGGGGATCGCCTCCGTAGGTGTGGGGAATCATACTTTTGGCTCCGGTGGATGGACCAAATTAGGGTTCTCAAGCCCTGGAGGAAAATATCGTGACTTTAACATGCTGGTGGTGGATGAGGATTTCATAAAAACTACCCGGTTGAATATCGTACAAGGCCGGGGATTTAGCCGTGAGTATACCTCTGATGCTCGCCGTGCCGTGGTGGTCAATGAAGCCTTTATCAAAGAATTTAACCTACCCGCCGCGGTAGGGCAAAAACTTCCGGGAGATGATTTCGAAGACCACGAGATCATCGGTGTAGTGCAGGATTTCAATTACAGCTCTTTGCACGGTATCATTGAGCCACTTGTGATGGTGATCAATCCTATGCTAGTCCTGTCCGGGGTAGAAAATATAGGGATTGGCACCAACCCGTTGCCAAAACTATTTGTACGACTAAGAGCCGGGGAGATCTCCCAAGGGTTAGCCACATTGGAAAATACCTGGCATAGCATAATGCAGGGGGAAGAGTTTGAATACGAGTTTGTAGACCAAGTCCTGGCCACACAATACCAGCAAGAACAAAATCTTTCGGAGATTGTGACCATTGCCTCGGCATTGGCGATGATGATCGGCTGCATGGGTTTATTTGCATTGGCGTCCCTGGGCATAGAGAAAAGGACTAGGGAGGTAAGCATCCGCAAAGTGTTGGGGGCATCTCAACGAGCGTTGATGCTACTGCTTTCAAAAGAGTACATTTCGTTAGTGCTTGTGGCTTTAGCGGTGAGTATCCCCATTACCATTTATACCGTGTCCACCTGGTTAGAGACATTTGCGTATCGTATCGAGGTAGGCCTTGAAACATTCCTGTATACGGGGCTTATTACCTTGATCATTGCCCTTCTCACCATCTCGTATCATGTGATCCGTACTACAAGAAAGCAGCCTGCTGATATATTAAAATACGAATAGTATATTGTGTACGTTGTTTATCAGCTACTTACAAGAAAAGTCAAAAACTCAAAACTGGGCTATCCATGATCCGGAACTACCTGAAATCCGCTTTAAGGAATTTCTTAAAGCATCGTTCGTTCACGTTGTTGAATATAGCTGGGCTATCACTAGGGTTAGCTGCCAGTATTCTCATTCTCCAGTATGTGAAGTATGAGAAAAGCTATGATACCTTCCATAGTAATGCGGAAAATATTTACCGGGTGCAATACAATGTCATTCAAAATGGGAAGGTTACGGTAGAATGTGCGGCAGCGGTACCGGCCGTGGGACCTGCGCTGAAGGATAACTTTCCCGAGGTGCGACAATTCACAAGGCTATTCCCAGTAAGCGGCGTGCTGTCGTATGAAAGCCCGGCACGGGGGTTCATTTCCTTTCGCGAAGAAAAAATGCAGATCACGGACCCGGCGGTCTTCGAGGTCTTTGATTTCAAATTGATCGAAGGAAACCCGGTGACCTGCTTAGAAGGGCCTAACAAAGTCGTGATCACGAAGAGGGCTGTAGAGAAGTATTTCGGTGAGGAAAACCCCATGGGTAAAACCTTAAGCTGGGATGGAGAAATGGATTTTGAGGTGACCGGGATACTGGAAAATGTACCCGAAAACTCGCATATTAAGTTTGATATTCTTTTTTCCTATCAAACGTTAAATGATGAAACTGAAAACGCCTCTGAAACCTCTTGGGGCTGGTATGATTTTAATACCTATGTGTTGGTAGACGAAAAGGCTTCGCTGGAAGATCTACAGTCGAAATGGGACAGCTACTTAGAAGAGGAGAGGGGCGAGGATTGGCAAAATCATTACCGCCAAGAGTTTATCCTAAGACCCCTGAAGGATATACACTTGTACTCCAACCTCTTACAAGAATCCGAACCCGATGAACAAGGGGATGGTGATGCCGTCTACTTCCTTACCATTATTGCTTTTTTCATCTTAGTTATTGCCTGGGTGAATTATGTCAACCTGTCTACGGCAAAGTCTTTTGAAAGGGCCAATGAAGTGGGGGTAAGAAAAGTGATGGGCGCTGAAAAAGGGCAGCTGGTCAAGCAATTTATGGCTGAATCCTTCCTTATTAACTTACTGGCTGCCGCGGTGGCCGTACTGCTTGTGCGCCTGTGCTGGCCCAGTTTTGCCGACCTAGCCGGCAGAAGTATTCCAATAGATTATATTGTAGACGGAGAGTTTTGGGGTTTGGTGACGGTCCTGTTTTTGATCGGTACTTTACTATCCGGTTCTTATCCTGCCATGGTACTTTCTTCTTTCAGGCCAGTGGCCGTGCTAAAAGGGAAGATCATGCGTACCTCCGGGGGTAACCTTATGCGAAAAAGCCTGATCGTTTTCCAATTTGCCTCTTCCGTGATCCTGGTATGCGGCACAGTGATCGTTTACCAGCAGTTGAACTACATGAAAAACCGTGACTTGGGAATCGATATCAATCAAACACTGGTCCTTGAAGGGCCCGGTATCACGGACTCTTTGTATGAACAAAATTTGGAATCCTTTAAGCTGGAGGCCTTAAATATAGCAGGCGTAAAGCAAGTGACGGCGGCTACTAACGTGCCGGGAGACGAGATCTTCTGGACGCGTAGCATCCGGAGATTGCAAGGAGGACCGGAAAGCGCGATCACGGTTTATAACGTAGGGATCGATCATGATTACGTGCCGGCGTTTGACCTCAAAGTCACCGCGGGCCGTAATTTTAGCGAGGAATTTCCTAATGATCGCGAACGTATACTTCTCAATACAGCACTGGCTGAAGCACTTGAGTTCGATGAGTTGGAGTCGGCCATTGGGCAGCATGTACGATTGGGAAGAGATACTTTCGAGATTGCCGGTGTATTGGAAAACTATCACCAAATGTCGCTGAAAAGCCAGGTGGCTCCGTTGGCATTCCGGTTGGTTTCGAGTAGCTCCTTTTATTCGTTCAAGATTGAACCCGGCACCTCTCGTGATGTATTGGCAGGTTTACAAGAACCTTGGGATACCTTCTTCCCGGGAAATCCTGTTGATTATTTTTTCCTAGACTCTTTCTTCAACAAACAATACGAAAAAGACCGCCAATTTGGCCAAGTATTCGGGCTTTTCTCGTTGCTTGCCATTTTTGTCGCTAGTTTGGGACTGTTCGGCCTGGCCTCTTTCTTGACCCTGCAAAGGACAAAGGAGATTGGCATCCGGAAAGTTTTGGGCTCGACCGTTCCAAATATTGTGTTGCTGCTATCCAAGGATTTTATTCAATTGGTGATCCTGTCTAACTTGCTCGCGTGGCCCTTAGCGTGGTGGTTAATGGATAGCTGGCTTCAATCTTTTCCTTACCGTATTGCCCTTAATCCCCTCTTGTTTTTGGGTGCCGGCATAAGCGTGGTCTTAGTCGCCTTTCTTTCCGTCGGTGTACAAACTTTGAAAGCGGCATTGCTTAACCCTGCTGAAACGTTGAAATATGAGTAAGAGATCAGTATATTTTTACTAAATAAGTTTTACAGCTATGATCACAAGACTAATACCTTTACTAATTTTTATTCTCTTGGCATATACATCCAGTGCCCAAGAAGTTTCACCGGATGGTGTGTTTCATTTCGGCAAGGGAGAAATAGATTGGGGCTATGCCCAAGGCAGGAAAGTAGGGAATACGCTTTATGTATCCGGAACAGTGTCGAGAGGTGCCACAATGGAAGAGCAGGTAAAAGGCATATATGAAAGAATTACGAAAACCCTGGAAGCTTATGGCTTGACCTCTTCAGATGTAGTTAGGGAAGTGCTCTACACCAAGGATATTGAGGCCATGAAAACCAGTAATGCCCCGAGGATGGCATTTTACGATGGAAATACACCGGCAGCCACGTGGGTACAGATCGAGCGGTTGTTTTCGCCCACTGCTTTGGTGGAAATAGAAGTGGAGGCTCGCTTTGACGTTCCGCATTGATCTGCTTCAGCGCTCAAAGCCAAGGAGTTATTCCCGGCATGGGCCTCTCCAAGCGGTAAAGTGATCTTTTTGTTATTCCCCCCGGGACAAAAAAACGGCCTGTCTTGTAGATAGCCCGGGGAAAGGGGTGATGGGTTATTTTTTTAGAATAACCGCAAAGTCTTTGCTCTTTCCGGTGAACATTCTCACCTTAGGATTCGTTTGATAGAACCTATGAACAGGTCGTTTTTAGATAAGATTTACCACGCCCACCAAGAATGTGACAAGTGCCCTCGATCAGAGGAGGTGATCGACTTTTTTGAGACATTGCTAGGATTACTCTTCCCTAACTTTGCCAGTCGTCCCATTACAAACGTGGAAAAATTGGAAAATGGTTTTGACCAACTCAAAGTCCAATTGGATGGCTTATTAAAGGAAGAAAGGGAAACAGACCTGAAAAAGGTTACCCAAGATTTTTTTGGTTTCATTCCCTATCTCTATGAAGGACTTCAAAAAGATATCCAGGCCACGTATGAAGGCGACCCTGCTGCTAAGACCCGCGAGGAGGTGATCCGTTCTTACCCGGGATTTTACGCCATAGCAGCTTATCGCGTAGCCCATAGGCTCCATGAACTTGGTGTGATGAACATTACTCGCTCGATCACCGAACATGCCCACAGTAGGACAGGGATTGACATTCACCCGGGGGCACAGATCGGTGAACATTTCTGCATCGATCACGGCACAGGTGTGGTCATTGGTGAAACTACCATCATTGGTGATCATGTTAAGATTTATCAAGGTGTCACCCTAGGAGCATTGAGCGTGGATAAACATGATGCGGAAACCAAACGACACCCTACCATTGAGGATCACGTGGTGATCTACGCTGGCGCTACGATTTTAGGAGGAAATACCACGATCGGGAGTTCTTCCGTGATCGGCGGTAATGTGTGGCTTACACGCAGCGTACCTCCCCATTCTAAAGTTTATTATCAAGTCAGCCTGCACCAAGAGGGAGAATCCCCCGACTTGATCATCATTAAGTAATATATATGACTATTTTTGATTTGATCGGCAATACGCCGCTTGTAGAGATACAAAAGCTCAATCCTTATAAAAATGTGACCATTTACGGCAAACTGGAAGGTCAAAACCCCGGGGGTAGCGTAAAAGACCGTGCAGCCTATGGCATGATCAAAGCGGCTATGGACCGGGGAGAGATCCGGCCAGGCGATAGGCTCGTGGAGGCCACCAGCGGAAATACCGGGATTGCACTAGCGATGATCGCCCAGTCCATGGGCTTGAATATGACCTTGCTGATGCCCGAGACGGCCACAGTGGAAAGAAGACAAGCCATGCAAGCTTACGGTGCCGAGGTGATTTTGACCCCGGGAGATAGGACGATCGAATATTCTAGGGAACTGGCAGAGGAAATGGCAAACCATAAGGGATATTTTATGCTTAACCAATTCGCTAACCCTGATAACTATAAGATGCACTATCGAACCACTGGCCCCGAAATATGGAGGGATACCGCTGGTAAGATCACACATTTCGTTTCTGCTATGGGTACGACAGGAACCATCATGGGTGTATCCCGCTATTTGAAAGAGAAGAACACAGACGTACAGATCGTGGGGACGCAACCCACCGAAGGCTCCAGGATACCGGGCATAAGACGATGGTCACCGGAATTTTTACCCAAGATCTTTGAAGCCAGTCGCGTGGATCGTACCATTGACGTGAGCGAAGACCAAGCCCGCGAAATGGCAAGGAAGCTAGCAAAAGAGGAGGTGATCATGTCCGGTATGAGCAGTGGCGGTGCCCTAACGGCAGCCTTGCAAGTGGCGAGTAGCCTGGAGACAGGGGTGATTGTGTTCATCGTTTGTGACCGTGGAGATCGCTATTTGAGCTCCGGGCTTTTCGACTGAGACTGCTGTCGGATGAAAGTTCCTATAATGTTAGGAATTGCAATTCTTTGACATTAAGAGTTCGCTTTTTACGCTTTAGTAGTTAGCTCTCAGTGTTTAAGTTAAGTATAATTGGACGGTCAGCTATTTTTTCTAATCCCGTTCTTAAAGTCGGCAGTTGGCAATCGGTAACCCTTTTTTTTGCCTACTGCTAACTGATCAATACCTCAAACATTGACCACCCTGTACCCGATACGTCATTTGAGGTTAACTTAACACTATTGCTACTTTTTCAGATTTAAGTAATGGGTAGTGAGGATTTTACTTTTCCCAGGTGCCAGCTAGCTACAAAGGATTGACGATAACCTCCTGTTCTAAATCCATCCAACACCCATACCTAAGAACGTCATTCCTTACTTTCTAACATCATCATTCTTCGCGGTCTTAGTGTACGGATGCGCGCGACAAGGAATCAGTGAAGTCGTTGAACAGGAACCCGGCATACTCACAAAGAGAACCTTTACAGTTAACGACCCAGCAGATTCTTGCTCTCGCGCATAGCTGACCCTGCAAGGCTGGCAGAATGACGATAAAGAAGGTTTTTTGTTTTTGATGAGGATATCCAACGGGCTCTCTTATTGTTAACTTCCTGTCTGTCAAATAATTGAACCTGAAAAGTAGCATGAGGCCCAACCCATTACAACGGAATGGTAGTTGATGGGGTCTTATTGATACGAGGTTATTATAAAAATAACATCAAGTCCACTATGATGAAGTGTAGAGTACACTATTTCTTGCTTACATTTTTAGTATTGATATCGTTAGGATGTAACGAAGATGAAACAAGGCGCTTGGGAATTGAGTTGGTAACGTTAGATGAAGAACGGAATGAACGGAACGAATTTAGTACTGGCGCTAACGTGCAGTTCATGCTTAAAGTGACCAACCATACGGGAGAGGAAATAGTGGTACCCTGCTATGATCTTTGTGCTCCAATTCAAGATCCCACCTTTCTTAGGGTGTATAGGAAAAGCAAACAAAAGGCTCCTATTTTTGTAGGTAGGCCCGTTCTCGGTGAAGTGTTTTGCGCGACAGCTAACCTACAATGTCCTATACCGTCCCGTGATTTTGAATATTCAGCAGGCGCCGCATGGTACGATAATCCCGAAAATGGGAGTTTACATCCCGGCAGATACTTTACCGATTACACGATTGACCTGCAAGGAGAGAAGTATTATACCTACACAGAGTTTTCAGTAAAATGAATGGAAAGGCTTCGCTATGAAGCTTGGGGAGAAAGCATTGTCTCTTCTTTTGCGCGCCCAAAAGAAAACGAAACAAAAGAAAAGAGCGCCAGCAACCAAGCCCATTTTCCCCGCAAAACGCACTGTCCAGCGGCTATAGGCCGGTTACCCACAGACCTCAAACGTGCTGTGCTGTTCTTGGAGGTCCCCCTCCATGCGCCACTTGAATTTTACCTAGTGTGCATTTAGCGCAGCGTAATGCCTACTTATCGAGCAATAGGATTTGTAATCCGGGCGTTCTCGTTTGTGACCCATGATCATACTATAATCGGCTGGGAATTTGATTTTTATCTACAACTCAGGGACACAGGAAGGCATTAAGCCTTCCTGTGTCTTTGGGATTACGAGTTGTCAAGAACCATTTTGATAGGCGATCGGATGGGTTCCTAAGCCAAACAGGTTACTTTGGATCAAGAATAAGATCGATCCTTTCGATGGCGTCTTCCAAGTGATACCTCGTCATCCTGTCTGATGTTCGCCCTAGGCCATTGCGGACCTGTGTGCGCAGGGCTTTCAGCTCGGCGCGTACCAGCGGCCTGATGTCCGACTGGCTTACGTCTACTTTAGTATTGCCAAAGCTGTTCTTTTGCTCTTCGGTCATAAAATGGTGCATCCTTTCGATATAAGCCCTCTGGAGATTTCTCCTGTACGTATCTACCCGGTTGCCCCTTCTTAATTCTGACCATAGGCCATTCCTTAGGTCTTGCATCATTTCTATAGGCGTATAAGTGGCACTCCCCAACTTAGCTTCCGCCTCTATCAAGCGGGCCAGGCGGCCTTGGTCCAGCACTTGGTTAAGTGCACGCACTTGCAGTGACCGTATTCTTTCTACCGTGCCGGCTCCCTCGATCCGGTTAAGAACATCCTCGTTCAGCATCCAGGTAGGCGTGGAAAAGGTCTCTTTGAGCATCCAATTCATGGCTTTTTGCTGTACATCTTTAGGAACGTACTGGTAAACTATACCTTGTTGATCATACGTCTTGTGTGTTTCGTATAACCCCCCGATGTTGGATTTGACATGGCCATTGTACCGGTTCCATTGACCTAGCACCTGCCCGTACAGTTCCTCCAGGTCATCGTAGTTTTTGCCGTTTTCGTTGGTCCAGTTCACAAGGTTAGGGATGATCCTTTTTAAATTGGCGATGCCATAGTCACTGGCTTTCATGGCATCGTCACCCAAATCTTCGGTCTGTGCCCTGGGGTCTATTGGGTTGAATGCCTGCCTGCCATACCAATATATAGGATCATTGGCCCTTTCTTTGATCCATTGATCCAAGATTTTCTTTTCTTCATCTGGTCCTTGGGCATTCGGTAACGGAGAATACCCCCATTTCACCACCCATTTATCATAGATGCCTATGTCAGGAAATAACGCTGCGCCATCGCCAGGCTGGGCCACATAGTTAAAGCGGGCATAATCCATGATAGAAGGAGCGGTACCCATCGTCCGAGTAAATGTTGCGGACCGCAAGGAATCTACGGGATAGGAAAAGCTGGCCCCCATGTTATGCGGGAAGCCCAAAGTGTGTCCTACCTCGTGTGCTGATACAAAACGTATCAGCCGCCCCATCACGTCATCGTCGAATTTTACTCCCCGTGCATCTTCGTTCACTGCGGCGGTTTGTACAAAGAACCAGTTCCGCAGTAAATTCATGACATTATGGTACCAGATAATGTCACTTTCGATGATCTCTCCTGATCTTGGATCGTGTACGTGCGGGCCTTGTGCATTCTGAATGGGGTTAGCCGTGTAACGGATCACCGAGTAACGCACATCTTCCGGGCTCCAATCCGGGTCTTCTTCTTTACTCGGCGGATCTTTGGCCATAATGGCATTCTTAAAGCCCGCTTCCTCGAAGGCTGCCCGCCAATCGTCTACGCCCTGCTTTAGGTATTTTCTCCATTTCACCGGCGTAGCAGGATCGATGTAGTAGACAATAGGCTTCACAGGCTCCACTAGCTCCCCTCTTTTAAAGGCCTCCATGTCTTTGGGTTCCAACTTCCAGCGGGTGATATACTGCCGCCGGGTGGCCTTCTGCTCATCCATACCGTAGTCGATCTTCGATACGCTGAAAAAACCTACCCTGCGATCGTACAGCCGCGGAGACATCGGCTCTTTGGGTAATAACACCATGGACTGGTTCATTTCTATGGAAAGCGTACCCGTATTTCGATTGGAAGGCAGCTTAGAGGCATTGTAAGTAAGGATATGGCGTACCTCCGTATTTAGCGGGAAGCTCTTAGACCACATAATAAGGCTACGTTTCTTATCCAGTCCTTTCACCTGGAAATCTTTTCGCTGGCTGTCGCGCAAGGGCCCGATCATAGGTACATCTGTAGCAAATAGATCGTTCACCTGTATCACATAAGAAGAATCTTTACCATACGTCTTAAGGTCAAACGTCATCACTACGGGCTCGAAATTGTTGTTCCTAACCGATTCATAAATAGGTTTATCCTCGCTGGCCACGCTGTTGTGGGAGACGGACCGCAGGAGCAATTGGTTGTCCTTCTTTTGCCACCTCCATACTTGCTGCCCGCGGGCTTTCATCCCGGCTCCCCCGAAATTGAACCCGTCAATAGTGCCTGAAATACGACTGATTACCAATATTTCCCGGCCCATCAACGAGTCCGGGATCTCGAAATAATATTTATCATTGACCTTGTGTACAGTAAACAGCCCATCGTCTGTGACGGCTTCGTCCGTGATCACTTGTTTGTAAGGTTTTATCCCGTTCCCATTCTTCTTAGTCTTGGGTTCCTCCGTCGCTGCGGGATCTTTTTTGCCTTTTTTCTTTTTTTGTGCCCAACCGGTGGAAACTGTCGAGCACAAGATCAAGGCAACAAGAAAAGTACATATCTTCATGGTTGCTTGTATTTTATGTTTGCTGCGAAGTTGCTCCAAGAAAATTATCCGGTTAAGATTTATTTGACAGGTAGGGATATAGTTTGGTAAACGGATCGAGTAAGTGGACTATTAGTAGTGAGTCGTGAGTCTTTAGTCTTGAGTAAAGGTATGGATACCTGGTGCTTGGTTTGGGATAAGAATATTTAAACAGGTCCTGATAAAAAGTTTTACCTGTCCTTGCGAGTTATTACATTTTCTTGAAAATGGTACCACTACCCATGACGTATTTTGTTCTTTCGTTCTCGCGAACGCAGTGTGTTGGCTTTGGCAAGGCGTGAAGCGATCCCCTACTCGTCAAACGCAAAATGGAGTGTGCCCAGGGCACTACAACAGGGGGCAGCTTCGTAACCCACCCACGGCCCGCGCCAGCCTACCTATGACAACCTTGTTCTTATCGTCATTGCGAACCTAGGCCTGGTTTGGAGGGGATGGCTCCGTAGCCCTTGCACTGGCATTGCCAGCCTACCTATGACATACTTTTTTAAAGTGATGAAAATCAAAATTTTACAAAATCCATTTTTGGGTATAACAAGCTTAAAAAACTATCATTTTTCGTCATCGCGAACCCAGCGGGCGGGTTCATGGGCTTGCGTGAAGCGATCCCCCGACTATTAACGCTCGTAAGCAGTGTAGCGGACTCACCTGTTGTGGGGATGGCTTCGTAGCCCCCAGCACCCTCACCGCCAGCCTCGCCAAGACGATCCGTTTTTTTGCCTGTCATCTCCACTCCAAGCATTTTCGTGAAAATGGTACCACTTGCTGTGACGATTATTTTTCCCGTTTTTGTCATTTCAACTCCAAGCATTTTCTTGAAAATGGTACCACTCGGAGTGACGATGGACATCAAGCTGTCATGCCGAACTATGGGAATAGCTGGAGACTTAGCAGGCATTTTGCATACCTTGGAAAGTTCAACTTTCTTTAGATACGGTTTAAAAAAAATGGTCGCATAGCCGACTGAAAACGGTTTCGATAAATTTTTTTGAACCTAATTTTTGCAAAAGCCGTATTTTATTACAACTATTGTATCATCATTTGCTTTTAAGCATTTCCTTAAGGCAATTGATTTATAAAGAAGCGTGGAGAGATCAGGCTCTAAGAAGCGCTAGCAACCTCTCGATACTGATGAAAAGGTGCTACTTCCTGATCCAGTCCGATGGAATTCGGAAGGAGAATATAAATTGAATTGCTATGATCAATTACAAGAACATCTTCAACACAAATTTCGAATCGCAGTATTTTTTTAATGCCCAATGGGGTGTGGATGGCAAGGGGTCTTCCCTGCTAGCGTGTTGTTGTTGCTGTTGTTGCTAATATCTATTCAATAGGTCTTCTTGGTTAAGTAGTCCTAGGCTGGTCCTAAAGGTCAGTCCTCTCGATTTATTTTATCCAAACTTTTAATTTTTTTCTACCATGGCAATAATGATCACTGATGAATGTATAAACTGCGCGGCTTGCGAACCGGAATGCCCGAATACCGCTATCTACGAAGGCGGTGCCCAGTGGACCTGGGGAGGGGGTACAGGCCTGCAGGAAGTGGAGCTGGAGGATGGTACCACGGTGTCAGCCTCGGAAGAGCAGGCCCCGTACTCGGATGAATTTTATTATATCGTCTCTGGCAAATGTACGGAGTGCATTGGCTTTCATGAAGAACCGCAATGCGCTGCGGTGTGCCCGGTAGATTGTTGTGTGTCCGACCCGGATTACGAAGAATCCGAAGAGGAGCTGGTAACGAAAAAAGACTGGTTACACCTATAATACATATCCATGAGTGAGAAGAAGCATTTTGAGACCCAAGCGGTACGTATCCAAACGGATAACAGCCTGCATCGCGAGCACGCTGCCCCGATCTACATGACGTCAAGCTTCACCTTTGAAGATGCCGAGCATGCCCGGGCCATGTTTGCGGATGAGGTGGAAGGTAACATCTATACCCGCTTTTCTAATCCCAATACTAATGATTTCATTGAAAAGCTGGCGCGTTTGGAAGGGACTGAAGATGGTGTGGCTACGGCCTCCGGTATGTCCGCTATGTTCAGCAGTATGGCAGCGCTGCTACAGCAAGGTGATCATATTTTGGCTTCTCGCTCATTGTTTGGCTCTACTCATCAAATTCTCACGCAGATCTTTACCAAATGGGGCATAGAACATACCTATGCCGATATTGACAAAGCCGAAATGTGGGAGTCACTGATCCGGCCTAACACCAAAATGATCTTCGTAGAGACTCCCTCTAATCCCGGGCTCGACCTGGTTGACCTGGAATGGCTGGGAGAGTTGGCCGATCATCACGGGCTGATCCTGAATGTCGACAACTGCTTCGCTACGCCTTACTTACAAAAACCAGCAGCTTATGGCGCTCACCTAGTATGTCATTCGGCTACAAAATTTATCGACGGACAAGGAAGAACCATCGGCGGGGCCATACTCGGTGATCGCGATTTGATCGAGAAGGTTCGGTTTTTCGCGCGCCATACGGGCCCCGCTTTGTCTCCCTTTAATGCTTGGTTGTTATCCAAGAGCTTGGAGACTCTACCAGTACGTATGGAGAAACATTGCGAAAATGCGTTGAGGATTGCGGAGTACCTGGAAGGACACGAAGAGTTATCTGCCGTAAAATACCCCTTTTTGAAGTCCCACCCTCAATACGATCTAGCCCAAAAACAAATGAAATACGGTGGAGGACTTATCACCTTCGAGGTGAAAGGCGGACTGGAGCGAGGAAAGAGTTTTTTAGATCATCTTAACATGATCTCGTTGACGGCTAACCTTGGAGACACCCGAACGATCGCCACGCACCCGGCTTCTACTACGCATTCTAAGCTTACAGATGAGGAGCGCCTGCAAGTAGGGATTACCCCGGGATTGGTCCGGGTGTCCGTTGGGCTCGAAAATGTCAATGATATTTTAGAAGATATAGAAAACGCCCTAGGGCAATCGAAATTGGCCACTACGGTGGTAAATGAATTATAAATGTAGTCATAAAGCAAAAAATAAGGAAGATGAAAGCCTTTAAGAATCCCGGTTGCTGTATTTGTATTTGTTGCTGTTACAGGGATTTTACTGTCCGCTGATCTGGAAAAGGCTACAATCTAATCACGGGGCCTTTGCGGATAGACATCTTCAAAGGCCTTTTTAATTCATGACAGGATACATACCCACGATAAAAACATTGAACTAAAAACATTAAAAAATGAGCATAACCATCAGCGAAAAAGTAAGTGAAGTCGCCAAGAAAGACATTACCGAGCTACAAGGTAAAATAGAGAGTTTCCGAAAAGGTGAGATTGCCGAGGAGCGCTTTAAAGCATTTCGGCTGGCACGCGGAGTTTATGGGCAGCGCCAACAGGGAGTACAAATGTTCCGTATTAAATTACCCTTTGGCAAGATCACAACGGAACAGCTCGTAAGGTTGGCTGACCTTTCTGAAAAGTACACCAACGGCAACCTGCATTTAACCACTCGCCAGAATGTCCAGTTGCACTACATCAAGTTAGAAGATACCCCTGCTTTGTGGAGCCAATTGGAAGAAGTAGGGATCACTACCCGTGAAGCTTGCGGGAACACGGTAAGAAACATTACCGCTTCTGCCAAAGCCGGCATAGACCCGGATGAGCCCTTCGATGTAGCGCCGTATGCCCAGGCCGTTTTTGAATACTTCTTACGTAATCCTGTGTGCCAGGATATGGGGCGCAAAATAAAGATGGCCTTTTCCTCTAGCGAGAAGGATTCGGCTTTTGCGTTTTTGCATGACTTCGGATTCATTCCTCGTATTCGTGAGGTGGGTGGAAATACGGTCCGCGGCTTTAAGGTACTCGTGGGAGGTGGGCTCGGAGCCCAAGCCATGCTGGCCCAAACGGCTTACGAGTTTTTGGAAGAAGATAAGATCATTCCTTTTATAGAGGCGAGTCTTCGAGTATTTGACCGTTACGGGGAGCGAGAAAAGCGCTTTAAAGCGCGCCTGAAATTCTTGGTAGAAGGTAAAAAAGGACTGGGATTGGAGAAATTCCGGCAACTGGTAGAGGAAGAGCGTACCGCGCTGCCTTATAAGACTTATCCAATTGATATTACCACGGTCAAAGAGGCCCTTCCTCCCAGCAGTCCACCGGTGCAGGAGGTAACCATTGACGACCCGGCCAAGTATGATTATTGGTTAAAAACCAACGTTTTTGAACAGAAGCAAACGGGTTTTTTTAGCATTAAGCTCAAAATTGACCTGGGCAACATCCATGCGGAAACTGCCCGGAAGCTGGCCCAGTTGGTGAAAACCTATGCCGCGGATGACATGCGAGTGACGATCCAGCAAGGTATTCTGATCAAATACGTTCGCCCGGAGCTACTCCCTGTGATCTACCAAGAGCTGGACAAGCTCAACCTTTCCCGGCCCGGGGCGGAGACGATAGCAGACATCACGGCATGCCCCGGTACCGATACCTGTAACCTCGGTGTGACCAATAGCACCGACATTAGCCTTGTGCTGGAAGAGATGATCCGCGAGGAATTCAAGGAGCTTGTCGTGGAAAATGATATCGCTATTAAGATCAGCGGATGTATGAATTCTTGCGGACAACATATGGTGGCCAATATAGGATTTCATGGCAGCTCTATTAAAAATGGCACCTTGGTCATCCCCGCTTTACAAGTGGTGATCGGTGGCGGAGTAGATGATTCCGGTAAAGGGTTCATTGCAGATAAAGTGATCAAGCTGCCTAGCAAAAAGATACCTGCCGCACTTAAGGCGATCTTGCAGGATTACCAAGCCAATGCCGGGGACGAAGCGTACTTCAATACCTACTATCAACAGCAAGGAAAGATGTATTTCTACAACTTGCTCAAAGAGTTTGCGGATGTTAAAGCCCTGGCCCCGGAAGATTACGTGGATTGGGGACATTCCGAGCAGTTTGTCCCAGAAATTGGGGTAGGCGAATGTGCCGGTGTGACATTAGATGTAGTTGGTACTATTATCAATGATGCCCAGGAAAAATGGGATAAATCATCCACCGCCCTGCATGAAAACCATTGGGCAGGAGCTATTTACGATAGCTATAATACCTTGATCATAGGAGCGAAAGCACTGCTGCTCAGCGAAGATCAACACTGCAATACACACATTGGTATTTTACGGGACTTTAATGAGCACTTTGTGAAGAGTGACAGGTTCCACTGGAAAGGGTCGTTTGAAGAAACGGTATTGTCCCTGAATAAGAAAGAACCCAACGAGGGGTTTGCCAGGGAGTACCATGAAATTGCAGGTTCATTCCTCGACCGCGTAAAAAAATTCCGCCAGTTGCAGGTCAATGCAGGCGAAGCTAACCAAGAAAAACTAGTCGTTGATAACTATTACAAAGCATAATTATGAATTCAAAATTAACATTGGTAGGAGCAGGGCCCGGTGACCCGGATTTGATCAGCATTAAAGGTGTAAAGGCATTGGTCACTGCAGACGTGGTGCTTTACGATGCGCTGGTACACCCGGACCTTCTGAACCATGCTCCCAAGAAGGCGAGAAAGGTGTATGTAGGCAAACGTGCAGGACAGCACAGTTTCAAACAAGAAGAGATCAACCGCCTGATCGTAGATTTTGCTTTAAACGAAGGGCATGTGGTGAGGCTTAAGGGCGGAGATCCGTTTGTGTTTGCCCGGGGAAAAGAAGAAGCAGAGTATGCCGAAACGTTTAATATTCCTGTAGCAGTAGTACCCGGGATCTCGAGTATTACGCTGCCAGGGTATTATGGCGTGCCCCTTACGCGCAGGGGTATCAACGAGAGCTTTTGGGTAGTGACCGCCACCACATCCTCCGGGGAGTTATCGAAAGATGTGAGACTTGTAGCCCAATCTACCGCCACAGGTATTTTTCTCATGGGGCTGGGAAAACTGGAATCTATTGTAAAAGCGTATGCCGCGGCAGGGAAAACGAGTACCCCGGCGGCTATTATTTCCAAAGGCTCATTGCCGGACGGCCAAATACTTTTCGGCCATGTCCATGATTTGATGGCATTAAAAAGGGAACACAATCCCCCCGCACCGGCGCTCATCGTAATTGGAGAGGCAGTGGGCACCCATGAACATTTTTATGAACTCGTCAAAACGGTAGAAAAAGAGTATACCCGGTAAACAATAGTTAAAAGAAATAAATAAATGATCGTAGCAGGAGAATTGAAGCGCGAACGGCATCACAACACTCGTAACAAGGAGTCACTGATCGGGACATTGAATGAGCGATATAAACCGTTGACCCCGTGGGAACGGCTGGAATTACTTTTTGACAGTTTTCCCGCTCGGGAGATACTCATGACTTCTTCTTTCGGGGCGTCTTCGGCTATATTGTTACACATGCTCAGTAAGGTGAAGCCAGGGCATCCCGTTTATTTTGTGGACACTACCCACCATTTTAAAGAAACCATTGCTTACAGAAACCAACTGGCCCAGCATTTAGGGCTAAATGTGATTGATGTCAGCGCTAAACCGAACCGGTCCCGCTTTACCCATGAAAACCGGACCTGGCAAAAGAATCATGATCTATGCTGCTTCATAAATAAGGTACAACCCGTGAATGAACTCAGGGAAAGGCACACGCTCTGGATCTCTGGCCTTATGAAACATCAAAATGCAAACCGTGACAAGCTCAATATTTTTGAGAAAAAACGGGATATCGTCAAGTTTCACCCCATCCTGGATATCACCAAAGAGGAGGCGGAGCTTTATGTTTACCTCCATGATCTCCCGGCTCATCCGCTCGTAAACCAAGGATATGATTCCATCGGGTGTACCCATTGTACCGCAAAAGGCCATGGACGTACGGGGAGATGGGCAAATACCGCCAAAGTGGAATGCGGACTGCATTTGTGAAACTAAAATTCCTTAATAGTCCTTAATTGACCTCTCTTGGATCATCAACTGGTCCTACTGGTAAGAACAGTTAGAATATTAGGGCTACCCTTACGCCATATGTAGCATTTAGAAATATGGCTGTTGCCCGGTCGTAGGACGGGAACAATAATTTGACCGGTTTGGCCGTCGTGGAAGAACAACTCGTTGTACATCCACTGGCCATAATACCCATTGAACATCGATAATTGCTGGCGGCCATAGGTAGGATCGTCGGTGGCGTCGATATCAATCATAAGCTCTTGACGACCTGCCAGGGAAGCTACATAACGATCCACCCAAGTATGGCAAAGCTCAACAATACCCTGCTTGCCCAAACTGTTCTCAGACCTCGAAGGTAGGTTGTGAGGCCATCTCCCCGTCCAGGATATCTTCAAAGAGGGGATCATTTTTCAACTGGGTTACATCCATGCTGTGGAGGATGCGAAGTGGATGACGACGATCGGTCATGTGCTCACTGAAATACTGGATGAGTTTATGTTGCCGCTCGAGTTTTTCTAGTAAAACTACCGCGCCGTCTGAACGGATCTCACCCGCGGCAAAGTCAACGCAAACTTGGGTATTTCTTCGATAAAATGCGGTAGCTTCATAGCTCATATTTGGGGAGTTAGTAAGGTGTGTTTTTGTTTCTAACTATCTCAAAATAACACCTTACACCCAAATTACCCCCTCTCCAAATGGATTTCCCGGGTTAATAGACGAAAAAGAAGGTGCCATGATCAATATGATGACACGGGCAGGGAAGCACAGGCCTGGCCTGGTTCTTCTGGATCATAGGTTGAACCTGGGTGAAAAAGGGCTGCCTCATGCTACAACCTATCTGCAACCCTTGGTTGGTCTTCTCAAGGATAAACCAAACCAAAAAGCAGGAAAGGCAGCGCCCGTTCCCTTGTTAACCGATGGCCAAAGAGCCTACTTCCGGCAATAAAATTTTCATCGGATATTTTTAACTTGAGTTTACAGGTAATTTTTGATTTGAAATCCTCAAAAACCCCTGCTTCCGGGGCTTTTTTTATGTCTTTGATACACTGAAAATCATTGATATATAGCTTATCTTAAGGGTATCAAAATAGGTATCTTTAAAGAGGTAAGCTGGTTTTTAATGTTGGTGATCCGGGTGAACATGTTTTCGAAAACTATTGCTATTGCATTACTTACCTTTTGGTCATGGGCTTCTCTTGCCCAGCAATATCTTGATGAAAAATGCTTCCTCGCCAATTCCTCCCCGGAAGATATCAAAGAAAAGCTTAAAACAGGATACAGGGCTTTTTTCTTGCAGGGCGATACTTTCTCGGACAAGGAAATTAACCTGGTAGAGGATTTTCTTGCCGCCGACAGCTTACAGTTAATCTTGATCTTTGATAAGATCGCTCCGAATCATCTTAAGCAGTTGAATGAATTTATTTATGGCGGATCTGTCGATGATGCAGTATTTGGCCCTAAGTTTGGCAATGGCAGTAACCTTTACGTTTTCAGCTATGACGGTAATTACCTGGATGCCTCCCGCTACTTGAAAGAACCCGTTGGGGAAAACCGGCTGAGCACAAACAATCTTACGATTTTTGAAGATGATCCAGCTGTTTCAGTGCGAACACTTAAAAAGCGGCTTCGAGATCTATACCGAGATTCAGGTTATTTACCAAACATTTTTGTTTCCGACCGTCCGGAGATAGTAAAACCGATCATCGATTCGATTAACAATGAGAACTACTACCATGCTATCGTTATTGAAAACGGTGTAAAGCTGGGCCAGGTCTCTTGGGATACTACAAATCTTAAAAGCAACGGCAAAATTCACACCCAGGTGAACAGGGTTCGCCCTTATAAACGTGGATACATGTTTTCCCCGGATGTGATCAATTTCAATCAGCAGAATGCATCATCCATTAAGGTATTCAGAGCACATAAAAGAAGGCTCAACGACGAGCTGCTGCTGGCTTTGGATTTTGATAAAAACCTTGGCAACAACGCGGGTCAATCCCTGTCGCACAGATTTGCCAATATAGAATTTATCAAAGACCAGGAAAGGGGATGGGTCGGGGAGTTTTCAGGCAGAGAAAAATACATTGATTTTGGAAACGTGCTCGGCAATATTGAAAGTGAAATCGCTATTTCGGTATGGGTTTATCCCTATGAGCTTTCGTTCAATAGAAGCATTGTAGGAATGGGAGAGTCTTTTTCGGCAAAAATTTTGAATGGACAGCTCGTATTTACAACCCCTGATATCCACGATCACATAAACGATTCCAGGACCATTCCGAAAAATACCTGGTCACACATTTCATTCGTCTACGATGCAGACCAGTTCATTTATTTTTATTTGAATGGCCGGTTGATCAATACCCTTCCGGCATCCACTATCAAGCCAACTTCACAATCATTGATTATCGGTACCAATCTTTGGGATGAGTACTTTGTTGGAAAAATGGATGATCTCAAAATATGGACAAGAGCCCTGAGCGATGAAGAGGTACGGTTGGTTTTTGACCAGGACAACCACCAACCGGGAGGGAAGGCTATTGATTATTGGCTGTTTGGCTTGCCCGTTTTTGCTGTGCTGTTATTATCTATCTTTTGGCATATCAAAAACAAAAAATCCCATAAACCCATACAAGCAAATGACGCCCTGTCATCACCTGCCAAAGATATTCCCACTTACCACCTTAGGGTGTTTGGAAGTTTTGAATTAAAAAATCAAAGCGGGATCTCTCTGGCAAGCAGGCTTTCCCCTCAAAGAAAAGAGCTTATTTTACTTATTTTACTTTATACCCTTCGCAGGGGCGGTATAGAGACCAGCGAGATGACTAATATATTGTGGGCAGGTTACACAGCAGAAAGTGCTAAAAATAACCGGGGTACCCAGGTGGCCAGGTTGCGGGAGTTGCTAGCAAAGGACACCGGTATCAGCCTTATCTATGAAGACAAACTGTGGAAAGCCCATTTTCAGCCATTCACTTTGTGTGACCTGGAGTCTTACCAGGTCTTTAAAAGTGACTTGCCCGACCAGGTATTAACAGGGCAGCAATTGATTACTTTGCTAGGTATAGTAGGTAATGGAGCATTACTTCCCAAACTGGAATACGAGTGGCTCGATCGGTTTAAAGGGGAGGTTGCCAATGAAATCCTGGAAATGGTGATACCCTGTTATTATTCTGGCAAGTGCCTGGAAAACAAAAAATTGATGTTGTGGTTGACAGAGACAGTGACCACGTTAGATCCTTTAAACGAGCAGGCTTTAAATTATCAACTCAATCTTTTTTTCAGGGAAGGAAAACATGCCCAGGCCAAGCATATTTTTGAAGCTTACAGCAAGACCTATTTCAACTTTTACAATGAGCCTTTTTCTAAAAGTTTTACAGGTTATATAGCAGAGGCTTTGCAATCCTGATTTTCACAAAAATTCTTCCCAATACCCCGTTTGTTACCCCTTTTGTTGCACCCACAAGTACGATATTAGTTCTACAACCTTAAAAAACTCTTTCAAAATGGCAAAACGAAGTAGAAGACAGTTTATCAGGAAGATCGGTTTATCTACCGCCGTTATTTCTACGGTGAGCAGTACCTTTGGTGCCGACAAAAGATCCATCAACTTTCTTAGAAGGATAAAAGTAAATAACACTTCAGAAGAGATCAACATAGCCTTGATAGGTGCAGGTGGTATGGGCACCGAAGATACTAATACGGCCCTTAGGCATAAAGGAATTAAATTGAAGGCTGTTTGTGACTTATACAAAGGCAGGCTCCAAAGCGCCAAACAAAAATGGGGTGAGGATCTTTTTACCACTGACGATTACAAAGACGTTTTAAAAAGAAAAGATATTGATGCAGTGATTATAGCTACTCCCGATCATTGGCATAAGCAAATATCAATAGACGCATTGAATGCGGGAAAACATATATATTGTGAAAAACCGATGGTACATTCTGTGGCTGAGGGTGTGGAGTTGGTAGAGGCATGGCGTAAGTCAGGCAAAATATACCAGGTAGGAAGCCAGGGGCTTTCATCACTGGGCAACGAAAAGGCAAAGACGCTGCTGGCAGAAGGAGCCATTGGCAATCTCAATTATGCCGAAGGTTTTTGGGCCAGGCATTCTCCCACCGGTGCATGGCAATATCATATTCCTGGAGATGCCTCTCAAAAAACGGTCAATTGGAAAAAATATATAGCCAATACCACCAAGCGGCCATTTGATGCTATGCGATTTTTCAGGTGGAGAAATTACACGGATTATGGTACAGGAATGTCGGGTGATTTGTTTGTTCACCTGTTTTCAAGCCTGCATTTTATTACAAACTCGCTGGGCCCCAATCAGGTAAGTGCGATGGGCGGGCTACGTTATTGGAAAGACGGACGTGAGGTGCCGGACGTATTGCTGGGGATGTTCCAATACCCGGAAACCGACGCTCATCCGGGGTTTAACCTGTCATTGCGATGCAATTTTGTGGATGGTACCAGTGGATCTACCTATCTCAAGCTCGTAGGCAGCGAAGGTTCCATGGATGTAAAGTGGAGAGAGGTGGTACTGAAGAGAAACAAGACCTTTTCAACAGGGGATCCTTTTGCACAGGCTAAAGCCGCAGAAAGCGGAACAGGATACGCAGATAGAAAAAAGATGCTTCCTCCCGAAGAGATCGTCTACAAGGCAGAAACTGACTATAAAGGTGCCCATTATGACCATTTTGGTAATTTCTTCAGGGCCATCAGAACAGGCGGTACGGTTGTCGAAGATCCCATATTTGGCTTTAGGGCAGCAGCCCCTGCGCTTTTGTGCAATGATAGTTATCATAAAAACAGCTTCATCAATTGGGATCCTCACAACATGAAAGTAATAAACTAAGCCGTAAATGTATGAAAGGAATAATCATCAATTCGATGCAAATGTTGGCTTTTGGCATTCTGTGTATGCTTATGAGCCATTGCGCCGGAAAAAAACAAGCGGCTGAAGAAGAGCCTGGTCTAGCGAATGGAACGGCAGAAAGCACTGCCACGGAAGAATGGATAACCCTTTTCGACGGAACATCTACGGAAGGTTGGAGAGGATTCAACCAGCAATCATTACCTGGGAACTGGATCATAGAAGACGGTGCACTGAAATCACTGGGTACTGGCGGCGACATAGGAGGGGATATCGTATATGGTGCCAGGGAGTTTGACAATTTCGAATTAACACTTGAGTGGAAGATAAGCGAAGGGGGCAACAGTGGAGTTTTTTACCATGTAAAGGAAGGAGAAAAATATAAGGCCCCCTACGAAAACGCCCCCGAGTACCAAATCTTGGATGACATCGGCTTTACTGAACCCTTGAAAGACTGGCAGATGCTGGGTGCCGATTACGCCATGCACCCTGCTGACCCAGGAAAAAAGATCGTGAAACCAGCCGGGGAATGGAACACAACCCGTATCATTTTTACACCGGAAAAAGTAGAACATTGGTTGAATGGACAGAAAATAGTCGAGTTTGCACCTTGGACAGATGAGTGGTATGCAAAAAGAAATGATGGAAAGTGGGACGAATATCCGGACTATGGCCTGGCAAAAACAGGTTTGATAGGCATACAGGATCACGGTAGTTTCATTTGGTATAAAAACATAAAAATCAAACCCTTATAGTTACATGATCTATAAAATAAAATTGACTGCATTTGTTTTAGTAGGCTTTTTTGTGTTACCACAGGCCCTGGCTCAAAGTGCTGATCTTTTTAATGGCAAAGACCTTTCAGGGTGGGAAATATATGGTACAGAAAAGTGGTACGTTGAGAAAGGACTGTTAGTCTCGGAAAGCGGCCCGGATGCGGGTTATGGATACCTTGGAACCAAAGAATCTTTCAAAGATTTTGAGTTGACCGTGGAATTCAAGCAGGAAGCAGACGGCAATAGTGGAGTGTTCATTCGGTCGTCTATCCAAGGCACTAAAATTACCGGGTGGCAGGCCGAGGTAGCTCCACCGGGTAAACATTCCGGTGGCATTTACGAATCTTATGGACGCGGTTGGTTGATTAAACCTGGTCCTAAAAAAGACAAGGCCCTCAAATACGGTAAGTGGAACAAAATGAAAATCCGTGCAGTTGGTGATAACGTCACCACCTGGCTGAATGGCACTAAAATGATCTCAATTGACGATAAAAAAATAGGTGCCGCAGAGGGGAGCATTGCCCTGCAAATTCACGACGGTGGGGGGATCAAGGTTTTTTGGAAAAATATTAAGGTTAAGAGACTTGACTAATGACTTAATTTAACGTGAATTTTGGGTTAATCAACCCACCTAGAATACTTCACTTCAATGCAAAGTATTGAAAACCAGCTTTTAACCGAAGAGGACACAGTGAATACACAGGGGACACGGAGTAATCCCTGTGACCCTCGGCGGTCTTCCCCGATTTCCCCGCGGTTAAGCCATAGAATACTTGGCAATTAAACCCAAAACTCACGTTAATTTAGTCGTCAATTCAGAACTAAGCTCACTTCCTATTTTTTGGGGATCATCATACTAACAGAAGAACAAAAAATCATGTTAGGCATGGGTGATGATGATATTAAAAACGGAAGGGTTTTAGACCAGGGGTCACTTAGGACCTTTCAGGGTATAAGATGACCGGATTATACGTATTTATTAGGTTTTCCAACAAGGGGTCCCCCCCCCGGGGCGAAAAACAAAGGCATAGCAGCGCCCTGGCGAGCTGACATTGATCGGCAGTACAAAACTTAACTTCGTAAAGTAGAATTACAAAGAAAGGAATAATGTCCGGCACTACAAGTTGGCTCGCTCCAAGTAATTCACCGAGCCAACAGTAAAACTTTAATATTCCGCACAACCCAGTCAAAAGCCAAAACAGTTGGGCAAAAGAATCTTGGGAAAAAGAAGTGACGGGGACGCTGGTTACAGGGATCAACAGGAAAGTTTTGATCGGGATCATTCATGCGTTTAGCCCGGAAAATTCATGAGATTGCATCCTAGAATGAGAAACATACGTGAATCAGTGCGACAGGCCGTTTTTAATGAAAGCGCCGAAAATCACGTCCCTCAAATTTGGGCTATTGGTTTTTTTGGTAATTCTATCGAAAAATCACGTTTTTAAGCTTTAAAGACCGGTTTTAGCTATGTGAGTCCAAGAGTCATGAATAATGCGGACTGAACGATTCAAATTTCCTGCCCGGGTGGACTAAGCATGACCTGATTGCCACGTGAAACTGTCACGATTTAGAAAGAAGTCTTTATTCAAACGAACCTAAAACATCATACCATTAGATATTCAAACCACCCCGGAATACAAGAAGATAGGAAAAACCAGCTTTTTGGGGTCTTTCCATCGTTGTTTTATTGGCTGCAGGTAAGCAGGCACCGGGTTAGTTCCTGTTTTGGCAATATAATGTTGCACGGACGACCAGGAATTAAGATACCCTTCCAGGTGTTCGTAGGTCCACGTTGAATGATACTCGAAGTCTCGCTTTTCTTTATTTTGCAAAGGGAGTGCTATACTTCCGTATTGGCCCCGCCATATCTCTCGCTCCAAATCCCAATAAGGACCTAGTACATTATCATGTAGGTCCAACACAACTTCGTCTATTTCGGCCGTGATCTTGGGTAAAGAATAAGCCCAATAAGCGACTAGGGCTTGTGGTTTAGCAACACGTTGTATTTCCCTATGGAATTGCTCCATATCAAACCAGTGAATGGCTTGGGCCACCGTGATCAAGTCCGCCGACTGGGGTGGTAAGGTAGAATCTTCGGCAGGTGCGACCCGGTACTCGATGTTATCAGCTTTTTGGGCATGGTCTAGCTGGGCTTGGCTAATGTCCGTGGCATATACTTTACCAAACTCCTCGGCCAGCCGGATGGCTACTTGACCGTTGCCCGTACCACAGTCCCAAGCCTGCGTTCTAGGCTTGACTTTTTCAAAAAGATACCGGTAAAGTTCTACAGGGTAATGTGGCCGGAACTTTGCATAACCGTCTGCCTGCTTTGAGAAATTGTCTTTCATAGGTTTACTCCATTTAATAACACCTCCCTGGTCATTAAGGTATTCTAAGCCCAGGAGTTCAGCAAGTCGATCCTCCTAGGTATTGTTATTACACAAAGCTCACGAAGCAGCCCAAAGATACACAAAGGAGGGATGGTCCATCTTTTTGTCAGCTCCGCGAAGTCCTGTATAACTCGGCGTCATAATAGAAAAAGTGATCTGCGATTGAAAATGATTTGTAAAACAAAACAGGTGTCAATCTTCTTTTATGGCTTCCCATGCCAGTTTTCCTATGAGTTCTTCGATCTTCCTTTCCAGTGCTTTAAGTTCGATCGGCGCGCCATAATAATCCATGATCTTCTTTTCACGGAGCCCGTCCTTATAATAAACATAGGTGGTACTACGATCGGATACCTCTTTATAATAGCTGTCCTCTAATTCAAAAAAACGGATCTTTTCAAATTCCTTTTTAAAAGAAAGGAGCTCTAATTCATTCAACCTGGAAACATGCTTTCCCAAAGGCTCTATGTGGGCCTCACCAAAAAATATGACACTACCATCTTCAAAAACAGTCAACTCGTACGTGGGGCAGTATCCATAACAGGGGGTCTTTTGCTGTGAAAAAAGGACCGCAGGTTTTGATCCTTGTCCTAAACCCGGGATAGAAACAAATAAAAACAAAGCGACACAAGTTATACCCACATTTGAATAAAGCATCTTCGACATTTATACCTGGTTTATGGTTCACGAGCACGATGTCCCTATTAATTCCAACGACGTAAACAGGGACTTGTTGGGTTAACACCTTCAATATTAATGCCATATAAGGCACTCTTCCGCATTTTTAATTCTTCCATGAGTATGATTTGTGTTAACCACTGCAATTTATTAGTTTCATCGATTCTTAACATCTTAACCTAAATCAAATTTATTGTGAAACTTTACTATTTTACCAAAAATTATGTTGGTAGCAGCTTATGGCGTAGGCGGAATTTCCTGTGGCGGGCTGCTTTCTTATGGATGACGTTTACGTCAGCCATGGTCCAGGGGCAGCAAGCCCAGGATGTATTAACACCTGCTTGGAAACAGCTTCCGATGACCTATGACACATGTTACATTTCAGGTCATAATGTAGGGGTAGCCATCCCGCCTAAAGATGAGTTTTTTGCTGAAGTAGGTGCGAACGGTGGGGTAATGACTGCGGCTCAACAAGCTCATTTTGAAACGCTTAGGACCTCCCGGATTGAAATTAATTTTATCGAAGGATTTGAAGAATTTCCCGAAGCCGCCGTGGCCATGCGTTTTGCTGCGGATATCTGGGAGACGGAGATCGTATCGGATATTCCCATTCGTATCGATGCGCGATTTGGTACGTTAGGGCCCGGGGTGCTAGCCTCCGCAGGATCCAGGAATTTCACAGATATTCCCAACGGTGTGCCGGGTACCAATTATGTCAGTGCGCTGGCAGATGCCATTGCCGGGTTTGACCTGGCCCCGGGCCTCGCAGATATGAACATTACTATTGGTAACCTGCCTTTTAGTTTTGCAACGGACGGTGTGCCCGTGAGCGGGCTAACGGACTTTGTGTCCGTGGCATTGCATGAGATCGGGCATGGACTGGGCTTTTCCGGGACAGGAAATGCCAATGGGGTTGGCTTTTCAAATGGGGCAGTGGTAAGGCTCTACGATACATTTGTGGAGCTAGGCGATGGGACACCCATCTTGGACTTGGGCTTCGGAACGCAGGCACAACGGGACGCTATTATAAGCGACGATCTTTTTATGAATGCCCCAAGCGCTGTTGCAGCGCTAGGCGGTGTGATCCCAAAAATATTTGCACCCACTACTTTTAATGGGGGCTCATCGTATTCACACTGGGACGAAGCTACCTTTCCTGCCGGTGATCCGAATTCACTTATGAGCCCACAGATCGGTACCGCCGAGGTGATCCAGGATATCGGGGATATTACCCGGGGTCTATTCCAAGATATCGGGTGGACCCTCGCTTCAAATCGTGAGACGGTCCCTTTTGACCTCCGTGTCACCGAGATCAACCTGATGAATAGTGCAACGTTAGGAGCAACGGAAACCATTAGTGTGACCGTCGGGAACTTTGGTTCGGATGACCAGTCAAGCTTCGAGGTGTCCTACCAGGTCGATGGGGGAGCAGTGATCACGGAAACCTTTAACGTGGATCTTCCTGCGGAGACAGAAACCAAAGTTGACTTTGTTACTACGGCTGACCTGTCTGTAGACGGGAACACTTACCAAGTCAGTGCGTTTGCAGGTGCTACGCCTGCGAGCCCGGAAGCGGTGGTCACCGTTTCCATTACCAATTTATTGCTAGTAAACAGCTTTCCTTACCAAGAGAGCTTCGAAAGCAACCCGGGAGGCTGGATCACTGACGGTACTTTTGGTTTCACCAGCTGGGAGCTGGGAACACCGGCCAATGCGATCATCAGCGGTGCTTCTGACGGAACGCAAGCTTGGGCAACGAACCTGGATGGCGACTATTTCGACAATGAAAATTCTTTTGTACTAGGGCCTTGCTTTGACTTCAGTGCCTTTACCATAGATCCTATTTTCTCATTTGATATTTTCTACGACACCGAAGAGTTATTTGACGGGGCTTCTTTACAATATTCGATCGATGGAGGCCAGGTATGGGTGAATGTAGGGGCGCTCGGCGACCCGGGCAATTGGTACAATGGGAATATCAACCTGCAATCCGGCGGCTCTACCGGGGCATTGGATTTTACCGGGGGCAACGGTGACGCTTGGAATGGCAGTAGCGGTGGTTACCTCCGCGCCACACGGCAGCTAGAAGGCCTGGGAGGTAATCCGAACGTAATGTTACGGGTGGCCTTCGGGTCAGATGGACTCCAAACCGAAGAAGGCCTGGCTTTTGATAACATATCCATCGTTTTTCCGGGTACCGATCTGCAGTTAGTCTCTATTGATTCTCCCACCACCGCGGGTGGATTGGGGGCTGCCGAGACTGTAAGCGTGACGATCGCAAACAACGGGCTGCAAGACGCCTCCGGTTTCGAGGTGTCTTACCAATTAGACGGTGGAGCCGTGGTGACAGAAGCTTTTGCCGGTACGCTAGGCAGTGGTATGGAGGAAACCTTCACTTTCAGTACGCCGGTCGATCTATCAGTTACGGGTACTACTTTTTCACTCACCGCCACAGTAAGCATTGCTGGTGATGAAAATCCAACGAATGACGCGGTCTCGGAGTCGATCACCAACTTCCCATTGGTGGCGACTTTTCCTTATCAAGAAGGATTTGAAGAAGATGCCGGGGGCTGGTTTATCGACGGTTTAAACTCTTCCTGGGAGCTAGGCGCCCCCAATGCGCCGGTGATCAACAGGGCTGCTGAAGGTGAGCAGGCCTTCGTTACGAACCTTTCAGGCCCGCATAATTTAAATGAAGGCTCTTTTGTGGTCAGCCCGGTATTCGATTTTACAGATGTGCCCAACCCTTATGTCCAACTGGATGTTTGGTGGGAATTTGCCCTTTTCTCAGGATTACCTTTCAATGGAGCCATAGTACAAGCTTCCACGGACCTTGGCGCCACCTGGCAGACCATAGGAAGCAATGGCGACCCGGACAACTGGTATCAATCTAATGTAGACCGGAATGAATTCAACATCAACCCGACGAATCCATTGGCGTTTTTCGGTAGTAATGGGGATGCCTGGTCAGGGAACAGTGCTTCGGGAACTGCCCCCGGGACGTGGGTAACGGCCACACACCCGTTGAACGGCCTGGGAGGTGAGTCTTCCGTGATCTTGCGAGTTGTCGTAGGAACGTTGCAATTCGGTGTATTACAAAATGAAGGGTTCGGATTTGACAATGTGAGGGTGCTGGACGAATCGGGACTATTGGAGATCGTATGTAACGATGATGTTATGGTAAATAACACACCGGGTACTTGCGAAGCTACGGTGACCATCGCACCCCCTACGATCCTAAATGCCACCGAAAACACCGTAGTCCTCAACAGCTTCACAGGTGAGGCAGACCCTAGCGGTGCATTCCCGGTAGGAACTACCTCCATCACTTGGATTGCCCAAGAAGGGGGTCCTGACGGTTTTGTAAGAACGTGCGTACAGCGGATCACCGTGCAGGATGTTGAAGCACCCACACTGGCTAGTCCCGGGGATATCATTATCGCGGTTGAAGAAGGTGTGACTGAAGCACAGGTGATCTATGATGTGCCTGTCGGCATTGACAATTGCGGGTTTGGTGATACTATCACACAATCCGTGAACCAGGAAGTAGCCGGTGGACCTGTACGTTGCCCTTCAGGTGATAATAGATACCTTCGAGTGTTTGACTTGCAAAATGAATTTGATATCGAGGGAGAATTGCTTGTCAATAGCGTTGACATTGGCATTGCCACGAGCGATGGAACCTCTCCCGGATTTGTAAATCTTTATACGCTCACGGGTGAATTTTTATTTGAGAATTTACAACTCCTGTCCAGCACGGAGGTCGTTGTCCCCGCGGGCACCATCTTTGACCTCGTGAATATTCCCGTAGGAACTTCGGTTCCCGGTGGAGCTACACTAGTGTTAGAATTATTTACGCCGGCAGTGAATGGCGCCGTCAGTGGCCTGTTGCCGGGATCTAACGGTGGGCCGGCTACAGGGCCGAGCTTTTTAGCCACGCCCAATTGCAATTTGCCGGAGCCAACGGACTTAGCTTCGATCAATTTCGGTAATCAATGGATCATGAACCTGAATACTACAGAAAAGAGCGTAACGGAGCTCCCGGCTACACTTTCTGAGGGGCTGGGACCAGGGGCATTGTTTCCATTAGGTACTACTACTGAAAGCTATACTTCTACGGATGGGGCTGGAAATACTGCCACAACCTCTTTCAGTGTGACGGTCTCGGATGATTTGGGCGTAACCGGTTTCGACCTGGTCGATGCCAGCACCAACGACATCGTAGGTACGCTAGACAATGGCAATGTAGTAGATGTAGCTACCCTTGAGGAATTTAGCGTAGTTGCCAACGTCAACCGCGAAGCTATCGGTAGCGTGGTATTTGAGGTCAATGGAAAAACCCGCACGGAAAATACCTTCCCATACGCCGCAGCCGGCGGAGGACCCGGGAACTTCCGTCCGCTCGAGGTAATGGCCGGAACGAATGTGATCACCGCTACCCCCTACACCCTGCGCAACGGGAAAGGGACCCCCGGTATTTCCAGGACGGTGACCTTCGAAGTCGTCAATACGATGCAAGTCACTGCCTTTGAGCTGGTAGATGCAAAGAATGACGTAGTGGTAGGACCTATCAGTGATATGGACGTCATCGATGTTTCTATTGTGCCGGAATTTACCATTACTGCCGATTTTAATACGGGCACAGTGGGGAGCGCGATCTTTGAGTTAGGAGATGAACAGGTGCAGGTAGAAAATTCGGCGCCCTACTCGGCATCCGGGGGTTCTCCTACAAATTTTGCGTCATTTCGAGAAGCCGTGAAAGGCGAAAATAGTTTAACTGTAACGCCTTATACCGATAGGAATGGTAGAGGTATTGCGGGCGTACCGGTTGATCTAAACTTTGCAGTGGAAAACCTGGCAATTGTCACGGAGTTTGCACTTATCAACACCAATACTAGTCAAGTAATAGGTACGCTTAACGAAGGAGATGTCATCGACCTAGCTGTTTTACCAAGGTTTACGGTCGAGGCGATACTCAACCGGGAAGAGGTAGGAAGTGTTGTATTCGCTTTAAATGGTGCTGAAGTGCAAACAGAAAATAGGGTTCCCTACACGGCAGCGGGTGATGGCAGGAACAGGTTCACTCCCTTACGACTGGGTGTTGCATTACATGCCCTTACCGCCAGGGCTCATCAATTCAAAAATGGCCGGGGCATTAACGGCGAGCCCTACACTGTCGTATTCGAAGTCATTGATAGTAACAATCCATACGAGCGAAAAGCCGTTGCTGACGCAAAGAGCGTGGCCGAAGCGCTGGAAGAAGGCTTTGGAAAGCTGGTTGCCTATCCTAATCCTACCCAGGGCTTTGTGACCCTCGGCGGAGTAAACTTTAAAGAAGGAGGTGCTATGGTCCGTGTTACGGATATGGCCGGTGGCCTTCTGCTTGAACGGGAAGTGCAAGCCAGTTCGGCCGAAATCGAGCTAGACATTACTAGCCTGGCGCCAGGGGTTTACCTTGTGTTGGTTGAAACAGCAGAAGAAGGAATGGCTGTAGTCCGGTTGATGAAGGAATAAGATCGGCTGTATTACAATACAAATGTTAGTAAAAAGGTATCCCAATTTTGGGATACCTTTTTTTGAACCTGTAATATGGACTATGATTCGTTGCGAAAGGAAAAAGTGCCAGAATATCAAGGGCTTAGGGTTATTTTGACACGGAGGCATAGTGATCCTTACCCATCGAACCCTACAATCCTGTCCAAGGATTACCCATGACATACTTTTGTTTTATCGTCATCGCGAACCCAGCGGGCCTGGCCTTAGTGATGCGTGAAGCGATCTCCCACTCGTGGAACGAGAACAAGGTCCATTCGATCATACACAAGAAGGGGGCAGCTTCGTAACCCGCCCACCGGCTACGCCAGCCTAGCTGTGACGATTATTTTTCCCGTTATGTCATTCCAACTCCATGCATTTTCGTGAAAATGGTACCACTCGCCATGACGATCCGTTTTTCACTCTGTCTCTTCACTCCAAGCATTTTTGCGCAAATGTGCTCATTCGCAAGGGACGATAATCGATAGTTTTTTTGTTCCCGTTATCCGAATTCAAGTTGCGGGTCCTCTGTCCCCTCATGAGGTTAAAATCAAGGATATGATATATGGACGAGTCGCTAGTAGGAACTATACGACCTGTCCGATGTACAGCCTCGATAAGTGTAATTCATAATCCCAGTGTGACATACCGTAGCTATTTATAGTAAAGGTACTATACATCAAAATTCTGCAAACTATCGCTCCTGTTATCGTTTATAGGGTGACTTTTATATCCCCCATAAATAAAGAAGCGTTTTTCAAAAATCCTGCCAGCTACAAGGATGATAAATAACGGTTTTTATTCCTGTCATCTCGAATTGGATAGCTAGTAATAGTTTTTAATTTTATTCATTTATGTAAAATAAAAGCAGTTTTTGTCTATCATTCAATGCTCAACAACCTACCTGTAACGCTTCCATTGAGCCCGTGCCAGTTAAGTTAAAATAGAAAGACATGATTTATAGGAAGTTAATAAAAAATACCCCAAATTACGGTATATAAGCTTATTAAATTAGTGTTTTATTTAATTTCTAATTCTGTTTTTAGTTTAAAAAACTTGTTATTTAATATATAATTATCGATTATAATTAAATAAAATTCTTGTAAATTGATTAAATACAGAATATTATACTATAACTAAATTTAATACGTATGAAGAAAAATTTACTTATTTATTTGATGGTGGCAGGTGGAGCGTTCTTCTTGCAGGCATGTGGTGACGATGACGGACCTTCTGTAAATCCTATTGTGGGGGAATGGGAGTTAGAGTCCGTTGAAATAGAAGCGGCAAATCCCGAATTCAGTGATGTTAATAGTAATGATCGTGATAATTTGTACCGAGAGAGCTCCTATAAGATCGAATTTAACATGGATAATACTTATGAGCGTGAATTAAGCTTTTTCGACGGAGATGTGGAGGAAGAAGGTGATTGGGAAATAGAAGGGGATGAGCTAGAGCTTGACCCTGAAGATAACACGGCGTTGATCACTGATTTTGAGATTTTGGAGGTTACAGAAGATGACCTAAGAATAAAGGGAGAGACTGACTTTTTTACCTTGCTACCGAACTTTGTCCAACAAGACACCATTACTAGCCAGGCCGTTTCAGATTCTCTTTTTGATATATATGGTCAACGGCAAACGTTGATCGTCACTTTTACATTCGAGAGAGATTAAGGTAGGTTATTAGCTTATTGGTCTTGAAGAAATTTCAAGTTTATGCTATACTCCTATGGCTGGTGTTCCCGGTATATGGGCAGGTGTCTTCCATCCAGGGGATCGTCCAAGATGTTGACGGAAATCCCTTAGTAGGCGTTTCAGTCCTGATCGAAGGCACCACCAGTGGTACCATCACCGACATTGACGGGAATTTTATGCTGGAGGTCGATCCCGGCACTACATTGGTGTTCAGTATGGTCAGTATGAAGACCAAGCGCATACCGGTAGGGAGTCAAACACGCCTTCAAGTGACACTGGAGGATGAGGCGGCTTTGCTCAATGAAGTGGTCGTTACCGGTTTCCAAGAGCTGGACCGGAAGCTATTCACCGGCGCTTCGGAAAGTGTACGGATGTCGGATATCCAAGCGGAAGGGATGACGGATGTGAGTCGCATGCTCGAAGGGCAAGTGGCGGGTGTGAATGTGGATAATGTTTCTGGCACTTTCGGTACTACTCCTAAGATCAGGATCCGGGGCAATGCTTCGATCAACGGGAATAATCAGCCCCTCTTCGTAGTAGACGGCGTGATCCTGGAAGACCTGGCCAACGTGGATACCGATGATTTTATTTCCGGTAATGCCAATACCCTGATCAGTTCGTCCATTGCCAACCTAAACCCGGATGACATTGAGTCCTTCCAAGTTTTAAAGGATGCCTCCGCCACGGCTATCTATGGCGCCAGGGCAGCTAACGGTGTTATTGTGATCACCACTAAGCGCGGCCGGAGCGGTGCTTTGCAAGTGAACTATTCCGGTAATTATTCCATAAAGCTGCGGCCTACCTATAACCAGTTCGACCTACTCAATTCTGCCGAAGAAATGTCGGTATACCGGGAGCTGGTAGATAAAGGCCTCGTGGATATTAGCACTTCCGTACGGTCTCAAACGTATGGCGCTATGGGAAAAATGTTCACCCTTATTGCTAACCATGAATTAGATTGGGGTGTAGGGGGCGGGCTCAACGAACAGTTCTTAAACCAATATGAAAATGCAAATACAGACTGGTTTGACGTGCTTTTTCGAGATTATGGATTGCAACAACAACATTCTTTGAGCTTTACTTCGGGTACGGAGAAGTCCAATAACTATTATTCGCTCAGTTTCCTGGGGGATCAAGGCCAGACCATTGCAGACGAGGTGCAGCGGATCACTGCTGCTGCCCGCAATACCTATTTTATCTCCGACCGCTTTTCGTTCGGATTAAAAGTAACCGCCAGCTACCGCGATCAGCAGGTACCAGGCACACGCAATCGCCAGCTCGACCCGATCACCGGCCAGTTTAACCGTGATTTCGATATCAATCCGTTGAGCTATGCGCTGAATACGGCCAGGTCCATTCGCCCGTACGACGAGAACGGCGAGCTTGAATTTTTTCGGCGCAATTTTGCCCCGTTCAATATCCTGGAGGAGCTCAACTTGAATTTTATTAACATCGAGGTGTTAGACATCTCGGCCCAAACGGATTTCGAGATAAATCCTTTGAAAAACCTTTCGATCAAAGGGGTATTCCAGGCAAGGTACGCTACCACCAAGCGCGATCATGTGGTCCATGAAAACTCTAACCAAGCAGAGGCCTACCGCGCAGACCAGACCCAGTTTATCCAAGATGCCAATAACCTGCTTTTCCGCGACCCGGAAAACCCGGGACTCAACCCACAGGTGGTACTGCCACAAGGTGGGTTTAACTATTTGGATATCAGTGATCTGCTTAATTTTTTTAACCGTGTCAGTGTAGAATGGTCCAATACGTTTAGCACGGACCACGAGGTAAATGTATTGGCAGGACAGGAGGTGCGCTTCACTAATCGGTCCGCCACGAGCTCTACAGGAATAGGAGTTATCTACGAAAGTGGAGGTGTCGTTGTCACAGACCCGAATATCATTGAATTTTTCAACCTGCAAAATATAGATTATTATACCCTAGACGAAGGAAGAGATCGCTTCTTCGGGCTCTTTTTCAACGGGGGGTATGCCTACAAGTCTCGCTATGTGGGTAATTTTACAGTACGGTACGATGGCTCTAACCAACTGGGCGACAGCAACCAGGCGCGTTATTTGCCGACTTGGAACGTAAGCGGCGCTTGGAATGCACACAACGAACCCTTCATGCGGTCGTTTTCCTTTATCGATAACCTCAAGCTTCGAGCTACCTACGGGGTGTCGGGTAATCTTCCGCCCAATGCCAGCGCACTGCTGAACTTACGGGCGGATGTAACCGTGCGGCCAACAGATGTAGAACCTTTCTTGGAGATCGTAGATCTTACCAATACCGAACTTACCTGGGAGAAACTCAATGAATTGAATATTGGGCTCGACCTGGATATACTGGATTCAAGGGTGAGCACTTCCCTGAACTATTATCGCCGCGAAGCCTTTGACCTGATCGGGGTGGTTCAGACCAGCGGGGTAGGGGGTCAAGGGCTTAAGGTGGGCAACTTTGCAGATATGGAAGCTACAGGTTTCGAGGTGTCTATATCTACCTTAAATTATCAGGATAATAACTTTTCCTGGCGTACTAATTTTAACCTGGGGTATACCCGTGACGAGATCACCCGTTTGGATTTCGGCCCGCGGATCGTAGATGCGATCGGGCAAGGGGGCGCAGCAGTTTTGGGTGGTCCCAGGAGAGGGCTTTTTTCTACACAGTTTGCCGGCCTCAATGGCCAAGGTATCCCCACTTTTATCGATAGCAATGGCGAACGGGTGTTCCAGTACGACTTGCAGGAGCGGGAAGGATTGACCGAAACCCTCGTATTTGAAGGTCCTGTAGAACCGCGTGGCGCCGGGGGGCTTACCAATACGTTTACCTACAAAGGGTTTTCTTTGAGCGTGCTTCTTTCTTATAAGTTTGATTATAAGATCCGCCTGAATGATGCCTTCTTTGCCACCTACACCGATTTTGATGCGCTGCCCGGTGACTTAGTGAACCGCTGGGCGGTTCCCGGGGATGAAAATATTACCAATATCCCTGTGATACTAGACCGTGGCGTATCGCAGGTCAATGGGGACGTAGTGCTGGCCTATCAATTGTACAATAAAAGCGCAGAGCGGGTGGCCGATGGTGATTACGTACGGCTGAAGACCGTACGGTTGTCCTACCAACTGCCCCGGGGGATTGTCGATCGTATTGGCCTTTCCAATGGCTCCGTTTCAGTAGAAGGTCAAAATTTGGCGCTTTTATATGCAGATGATGTGTTGAACGGGCAAGACCCGGAGTTTTTTAGTGCGGGTGGAGTTTCATTACCCCAGCCAAGGTTGGTCACTTTTTCATTGAACCTGGGATTATGAGTTGGGCATTCCGAAATAGTAACTATAAGATTCTTACCCGGTTGGTAGTAGTAGTCCTTGCCTGCTGGATTTCCTCGTGTTCAGACTTTTTAGATGAGGTCCCCGATAACCGGGTGGCGCTGGACGACTTAGGAAAAGCCAGTCAACTGCTCACCAATGCCTACTCACAAGCAAGCTACGCTTTTACAGACTGGATGTCTGATAATGTGAGTTGGACACGGGGTACTAGCTTAAGGACCAGCCATTTGCAAATATACCGGTGGGAGGATGTCACTACCGGGCCGGACGAGTTGGATACTCCTGATTTTTATTGGTTCCAGACCTACAATGCTATTGCACATGCTAATGAAGTGCTGGCGGTATTGGATGAATTGCCTGCCAATACCGAAGAAGAAAGGGAGCAAAAAGACGCCATAGAAGCAGAAGCACTTTTAACCCGGGCGTATGGACATTTTATGCTGGTCAACCTTTTTGCCGAGCACATTAGCCCGCAAACTAATTCCGAGCCGGGGATACCTTATATTAAAGACCCGGAAACTACCTTCATAGGCACTTACGAACGGGAATCGATTCGCAGGATATACAATGAAATTGAAGATGACCTGTTGGATGGTTTACAATTGGTAAATGACAATTTCTTTGAGAATTCGGGGAAGTATCATTTCAATCGGAATGCGGCGCTAGCTTTCGCCTCGCGGTTTTACTTGTTCAGGGGAGATGTGAACCGGTGCATCGATTACAGTACCCAACTGCTAGGACAAGACCCGGGTGCTTTTATCCGTGATCTCACATCCGTAGAGTTTCAAAATGCAAGCTCTTCCATCCAGGGGTACCCGCAGTTGTACACCTCACCGGACCTGCCTAGTAATTTGATGCTGATGAGGAAAGTATCGCTGGTACAAAGGCTCGATTTCGCTTTTGGCCCCAATGAAAGCTTTTATTCCGAGCTTTTTGCTTCCCGGCCTTTTGCAGGTACCACCGATGAGCGCGAAAACCCGGCATTTGTTAAAGGGGATAACGCACTGTTCCCGGTGCGGTATCAAAGCTTGTTTGAGCGGAATAGTTTGAATTCTAACGTAGGTACTCCCTATTACATTGCCATTGCTTTTAGCGGGGAAGAGGTCCTGCTCAACCGTGCTGAAAGTTATATCATTCAAAATGACTTGGATGCGGCCATTGCTGATCTCCAGGTGCTTACGGACAGGCGTTATAGCGGTGCTCCCGCTGTTATTACCCTGGAACGGCTCCGGTCATTTTTTGGAGAAGAAGATAACCCGGCTTTTTCGGATCAACTGATTTTATTAAATTATATATTGTTTGAGCGCCGAAAAGAATTTATTGCGCAAGGGATGAGATGGTTTGATATTAAGCGCTACGGGTTTTCCGTGACCCACAATTTGCAGGATGAGATCTCTACGATCCGTCTCAATGCGGATGACCGCAGGAAAGTATTACAGATCCCCCAGTCTGCCATTGATGTAGGAGGCTTAGAGCCTAACCCACGATAAACCTGGTTTAAATGAAAAAAATATTTCAACAAATCACACTGCTGGTCGCTATAGCGACGCTGGTAGGCGCCTGCTACCCGGATGAAGAGCTGGATGTGGCCGTCAATGATGATCAACTTGCATTGGAAACCGAACTGGACCGCTACATCGAAGATAATTTTACGCAGCGGTATGGTATGGCTATTCGATACCGGTATGAAGAGCGTTTTGTCAGTCCCGGGGAGCGAGCCATTCCTCCACGCCTGGAAGTGGTCCGCCCTATGCTGGATTTCATAGAATCTTTTTGGATTGACCCTTACTTGGAGGTAAACAACGGGCGCGAGTTTTTCGAAGACCACGTGCCGGCCGAGATCGTTCTTTTGGGAGGCTTTATTTTTAATGACGATGGCACCGTAACACTGGGTACCGCCGATGCCGGGGCCCAGATCACCTTTACGAATGTTAATGCCATAGACCCGGAAGATGTGGAATGGCGAGCGCTACAGCTACAGACCGTATACCATGAATTTGCCCATACTGTGCACCAGCGTTACAAGCTTCCCGCAGCTTTTGAGACCATTTCACCCAGTGGCTATACCAGCGCAGGATCTTGGTTCAATCTTACGGATGAGGAAGCCCTTCAAAGAGGTTTTGTATCCCCTTACGCCACCAGCTCGCCTAACGAGGATTTTGCCGAGACCGTGGCCTTTTTCTTGTTTAATACCGAATTCTTTGAAGATTTTACTTCCGATGAAGAGGAATGTGAGACAGCCGAGTGTGAAGCGCGGAATGCCGGGCGTGAGAGGATAAGACAGAAATTAGCCGCGATCAGTGAGCATTACGAAAAAGTGACCGAGGTAAGCCTGGAAGACCTCAGGGAGGCTGTGCAAGCTAAATTGTGAAACATACTATATGATCCGATACTTTTTACCTATACTAACTATTTTTAGCTTGATACTGGCTTCCTGCGAGGACGATCGGGAGGATCTCCCCTCGTTTGATGAACGGGTAAGTGTCGCTATCGCTGACCTAACGGCTGAGTTAGTAGCCCCTAGCAATGGCTGGCGCCTGGATTACCAGCCTACCCCGGATGCCGGGCGGTTCTTTATCCTGTTGGACTTCGATGAAAACGGGCAGGTGAATATTCAATCTGACTTGGCCGTAAACGATGGTGAGTTTTTTAACCAGACCATCCCTTACCGTATCGATAATGCATTGGGACTAGAGTTGATCTTAGAAACCTTCGGGGTCTTTCATTATTTGTTTGAGCAGGATCAATCTCGTTTTGGGGCAGAGTTTGAATTTATATTCAATGGGAAGGAAGATGATGATCTTATATTTCAAAGTAAATCCGATATCTCCGGGGCCACGGAACTTGAATTTACCCCGGCTGCTCCTGGCACCGCTGCTTTATTCTCCAGGGAAGAGGCAGAAAACCTTGATGCTTACGCGGGATTCACGACCCAAATATTCGGGGGAGATCCTCCCATTCAACAAGTGGTATTGGACGATAGGAATATCTCCGTCTTTTGGTCCGTTGATATTTCTAAAAGGACGATTGATGTGGACATCGCCGGGGTAGGGACAACACTGGAAGAAATAGCCTCCAACGGTGACAATGTGACCATAAATCACCAGACAGGATATACCTTACTGGACGGGAAGTTGGTTTTGATCACCCCTTTTTCATTTTCCGTAGGAGGAGAGCAGTTGACTTTCACGGAGATATCATTAGCCGATTTCTCCATGACAGGCCCGCCGTTATGTGCTTTGAATATGGAAAACACCCCGGTATATACTGGGCAAACCCCGGGTATAGGTGCTGTTACTTTATACAAAAGTCTATTTGATAGTGACGGACTGGACTTTCAGCCTATGGCAGACAACCGGTATGGAGTGAACGTCACTTTTGTGTTCGACCAAGACGCACGGTCGTTGGCTGAAGAAGGTTCTATTTCAGAGCGGTTTCCCGAGGCGGTAGAGTTTATATTCCACTATGGATTGGACTCCATGGGCCTGCCTGCCAATGCTGTAGGGTTAAGATTGGAAGACGAATCGGATAGCTCAAGAACGTACCTGAGGGAGCTTGAGCCCATTACCACTACCGGGAATAAACTACAGCTCACGCTAACAAACGATTTTTACTTTTCAGAACCCCCGGAAGCAGGGGAGCAGCAGGACCTAGTGGAGATCACGAACGAAATATTTGAAGGCGGTGAAGTTTATGTATCCGACCTCCCGGTGGATGGGCTCACGGTATTCAGACTTTTTAACCCATGCAATCGGTACGAATTGTTTTTAGTGCAGTGATGTCCAAGGCCCCCTGGCATAGATAGCCCTTCTACCTCCCGGTGGACCAGGAGGCTCTTATATTACATTTATCTATGGATCCATAAGAAGTTTTAATGACTTTGCTTTTAAAGGCACCCGATCCTTTGTGATATTTGCAGTGTAAAAGCTAGGCATTTTGTATTATGAGATTACCATTGATAAAACATATTGTAGATTTCATTGATCAGCATGACGAAGATTGGGTAGAAGAGGCAATCCAACTCATAGAGCATTTGGCCGAGGCCCCGGGAATTAAAGACGAGGAGCTAGAGGTGCTAGGTGAAGTACTTTCTAATCTTTATGGCGCCCTGGAAGTAGACAAAGACATTAAGAACGGGGTAAGTAAGAAAGAAGCGCTTAACGGATTTATGGCCCGTGTAGTGGATTCTATCAACTGAAAACTTACCAACTAAAACACCGTCCACCACGGCTGTTTGGTGAACATAAGTGAACCAGGGCTAAAGATTGAACAGCTTTTAAGGCTAACCGGTCGAGTACCAGGGCGTGTTTGTCGAAGAATTTATTTCTTGGGTACGGATTTCACTAAATTGGACATTTAATATATGTTCTATGAAACCGTTGAAGAGTATATTGTTAGTGGAAGACGACGAGGTAGATGCCTATATCTCGGATTCTATATTAAAAAGACACTTTAATGATTTTGAAGTGGTACGAGTGAAAAACGGGGAGGAAGCCCTCAAATATTTAGAAAATAACCACCCGGACCTGATCATCTTAGATCTCAACATGCCGGTTATGAATGGCCGGCAGTTTTTGGAGAAATCTTTGCAGATCAGGCATGCACGGGATATCAAAGTAGCGGTGCTCACCTCCTCCAATAACTCCAGCGATAAAAGTGAATGTACACGGTTTGGAGTTGAGAACTATTTTGAAAAGCCACTGAATGCCTCGATCACCACGGCGCTGGGACGGATGCTCGACCTTTATTGAGCCTGGTCCCAAGTTCCAGTATCGAATTTTATCTCCAAAAGATCATTTTCACCGACTTTTCCAGGCTTACCTTGGCCCACGGGTATAATTAAGTGAGCTGCCAATAGCACAGTGCTTTAGATTTGCTATATTTAGTACATGGCAAAGGATATCCTGTTTTATAAGCTCAAACAGATACTTTTTGACGAGGAGTGGAGCGAAAGCAGAAAACTGGCGCAAAAGCTTGAGGAGGTCAACAACAAGATAGAGAATAGGAAGGAGCTCCAACCACGTGTAGAGCCTATCTTGAACGATAAAGTAGATTTTTTACAACAAAATTTTTCAAGTTTATTTGGTCCGCAAGTTACCCGCACGATCAAGACCCAGATCAAAGAATCGCAAGATGAGGTAGTGGAAGCGCTTTACCCGATCATCGGTAAGATGATCAAAAAATATATAGCGCGGGAGCTAGAGCTACTTTCCGAAAAGATCGATCGGCAGTTGGACAATGCCTTTTCTTGGGAAAACCTGTGGCGAAAGATCAGGGCTTGGTTTGGTGGGGCCGCAGCTTCTGATATGATCATCAGGGACTCCGTAGAGCCCAAACTGGAACAGATACTGGTCATAGAACAAAGATCCGGCCTGCTGATCGGGAGCTTTTCCGTCACACCTAGCATAGATCAAGACATGACTGCCGGCATGATCACGGCCCTCAAAAGCTTCGCCTCCGATGCCTTTTATCGAGAGGCAGAAGACCTCGAAATGATAGAATACGAGACGTTTAAGCTGCTCATACGGAATTTTCAGTCATTTTATATTGTAGCGGCAGTCTCGGGGGCTCTCACACAACATTTCAAAAACCATATCGATGACCTCATCTTAGACTTTGCCGATAAGGTGCTCAACAAAAAACAAGAGTCCACGGCGATCGAAAAAGAGATGAAGACCTATTTCAAGAAAAGTGTAGATGCTAATCAGTAAGAAAGTAATATTGCTGGGTAAGTTTGGCGTAGGAAAGACCTCCCTGATCAAACGTTTTGTTTTTCAAAAATTTAGTGAAGAGTACCAAACCACCATCGGGGTGAAAGTGGATAAAAAAATACTCAACATCCATGGTGTAGAACTCAACATGCTCATCTGGGATATTGCAGGGGAAACGTCCAGTATGAGGGTTCCGCAAAGTTACAAACTCGGCGCTCATGGGGTGTTGTACGTTTTTGATGTGACCCGCCCCTCATCGTATGACAATATACAAAAAGAGTTACAAGAGATCGGGAAGCTCTTGCCCGGGGTGCCTGTCCAGGTGGTAGGGAATAAGATCGATTTATTGGGTGATGTCCGGTTGCAGAAGTTTAGGGCATCATTTTTCCTGGAAGGCGTGATTTACGCTAGTGCAAAAGAAGATGTGCAGGTAGAAGAGGCATTCGAGCGATTGGGCAAGGCCATACTGCAATGAACATCGAGCGATACAAATCGGACTACCTGGATAAGCGGATGCAGCTCGTGCTGTTCGAAAAAGTATCGGGAAACATCATCTATTCTAATGAAACACTGGTTAAAGTGCTAAAATATGATAGCGCCTACCAGGTAAATCCTTTCATTGAAAGTATCGGCCCGGGGCTGGTGGAAATGAGTGAAGGGCAGAAACTCATGTTCCCATGTGTTAACGTGGTGGACGATGGCAACCAGCTGTACCACGATTACCAATTTGATGTTCCGGCAAAAGAGCAAGAACTAGTGGTTTGGCAGATGTTCGATTTTACAGATCATTATGAAAATCTTATCCATGTGCAGCAAGAGAGGAATGATGTAGAGATATTGCAGGAATACCGGGCGCTGGAGCAAGAAAAAATGAGGCTGGAAAACGAACTCTTAGAATACAAAAACAACGAACTAAAACGCCAGGAAAAGCTGAAAACGGACTTCTTTGCACAGGTCAGCCATGAGCTCAGAAATCCTGTGAATGGTATCATAGGGCTGGCCAAACTAGTAAAGAAGACCAAGGGTTCTTTAGAGCGCGAAGGATTTATAGATACATTGGATAGCCTGGCACAACACTTGGTAGCCATAGTCAACAACGTACTGGACCTTTCTAAGATCGAATCCGGTGAGCTCAGCGTGGAAAAGGTGGTATTCAACCTGCACGAAACCCTACGCTCTTTGCCCCATGTGTTCCATTTCCAAGCCGCTGGCAAAGGGCTTGACCTTCAACTTGAAATCGGTGAGGATGTCCCCGGCTATGTGATCGGCGATGGGCATAAGCTTTCGCAGGTCCTTTACAATCTCGTGGGAAACGCTGTTAAGTTTACCGAAAAAGGACAAGTACGACTGGAAGTGTATACGCTTCCTAATACCTACGAGGGTGTGCACATTGCTTTCAAAGTCATCGACACCGGTATCGGGATCCGAGAAGAGCAACTGGAAGAGGTTTTTCTTCCTTATAAACAGGCCGAGGCCAGCACCACTAGGCGTTATGGCGGTACAGGGCTGGGGTTGCCTATCGTAAAGCAACTGGTAGAACAGATGGAAGGGGAGATCTTCGTGGAAAGTGAGCTGGGCAGGGGGTCTACTTTTAGATTTTGGCTTCCTTTCTTGATAGAATATGAAGAGCCTGTCCCCAAAAAACAGGCGGCACGTGACCAGCCATCGCTAAACATCATTGTAGGTGAAGATGACCCGATCAACCGGGTGATCATTGAACATACGCTGGCACTAGACCGCCATTCCGTTACCCTCTTTGCCAATGGGGAGGAGTTGGCGCAATATGCTATGGAGCACCCCTTCGATGTGATGGTACTGGATTTCAACCTGCCGGGTATGAAGGGCAACGAAGTACTGGAATATTTAAGAGGGAAAGGTGTGGATTACAAACCCGTATTGATCCTTTCTGGAGAGCATAAAGATAAACTAGATGAAGAACTTGCGACTTATGATATTTGCAAGTTTGTCCATAAACCGGTAGATCCCGCCCAACTGCTGGAGCATATCTATGCTTGTGTTGGGATACAAGAAACGGCCGCTGACAGGGATCTTGATCATTTAAGAGCGCTTTTTGATGATGACAAAGAGAGGTTACAGAAGCTCGTCGATCTTTTCATCGAAGAAATGCCAGTACGGATTGACCAGATGCTAGCCAGTTTCCGGAAGGAGAGTTGGGGTGAGATCAGGGAACTGGCACATCGAATGAAGTCGGGTTACGGCTATTTTCGGATGAAAGCGATGTCGGGACTTTTATCAAGCATAGAAAAAGAAATAGATAAGAAGGGCAGGTTAAAGGATAAAGGCTCTATATTGAAATTAAAAAGGGAAACCGAGATCATCGTGTCGGAACTTAAGAAAATTAAACTCTAGCCTGTGAAATGTGTAATTATTGATGATGACCCTATTGCGGCAACGGTAATAGAAGGCTTGGTGGCCAAAACACCGTTCCTGGAGTTAAGTCACTCGTTCGGTGATCCTTTGGAAGCCGTAGAGTATTTAAATGAAGCAGGGGTAGACCTCGTGTTTCTTGACATAGAAATGCCAAAATTAAGTGGTCTCGACCTTATGAAGGTCCTTTCTGAACAGCAAAAGGTGATCGTTACCAGCAGTAAAAAAGATTACGCCTTGGACGCCTTTGATTTTAATGTAGTAGATTACCTGCTAAAACCAGTAACTGACTATGCCAGGTTCTTAAAGGCGGTAAATAAAGCCAAAGAGGCAAATCATACGGTACAAACAACGCCAACACCGGGCAATGTGTTTGTCAAAGTAGACTCCTTACTGGTCAGTTTAGATCTCGAGGAGATACTTTACGTAGAAGCTTTTGGCGACTACATTAAGATCCATACCCAAAATAAAGCCTACGTGGTGTATTCTACGTTAAAAGCTGTGGAGAGTAAACTTCCCAACGAACTGTTTCAAAGAGTACACCGGTCTTATGTGATCAATCTAAAAAAAGTGTCAAATATTGATCACGGAAACCTGCAAGTAAACGATAAGATCATCCCCATCAGCAACTCCTACCGGGAAGCGCTCATGGGCAGGTTGAACATGCTCTGATCGGCAGTAGCAAGTGCTCTTTGTCGATAAGAGTTCCTTATTTGATATGATTTTCCTAAATTTTCATCTTCAACAATGAACAGCAGACATGAAAAAGATACTAGTCCCCTCTGACCTTTCAGATATTTCTGAAAATGCATTGACGCTTGCCGTGGATATTGCGAACAAGATGCAAGCAGATATATACCTTGTTAACTTTGTAGACCATCCTTATGGTAAAAGTTTTACCGCCAGCGGAGATGCTGATGCCAAATATGGTGATGAGCAAAATTTATTCACCATCCAGCTCATCCGTAAAAACTATGAACGACTGGGTAACATGGCAGATCGTGCTGCATTAGACTCCAATGAAATATACTACGAAGTTTTTGATGAGGATTTCGAAGAGGGCATCAATATTTATGTCGAGGAAAAGGGCATCGATCTCATTGTGATGGGTACTACGGGAGAGGAGACCCTCGAAGAGTTCTTCACAGGCAACCATACCGAGCAAGTGATCCAACAAGTGAACTGCCCGGTCATATCTGTAAAAGAAAGGTATCATCCCGTCGGCTTTGATCATATTGTGCTTGGAATAGACCTTAAACAGGACGGTAAAGATGATTTTGAGAAAGCCTTTGCTTATATCAACGCTCTTTCCACCGGCTTAGGTGCCAAAATGGATGTAGTTCATGTGGCAGATCCTAGCAGTAAAAACCACGACGTGCTAAAGGACCAATTGGTGGATTTTTCGCAACGCCATGGTCTTTTAAATTACAACGTCACCGTTACGGAAAACCGGGATAAAGAACGGGGGCTGATCGCTTTCGCACATGCTAAGGGGGCTAGCCTGCTCGCAGTGCTCACACATGTAGAGGGCGGATTTTTCCGGGTATTTTCTCATAGTACCTCGGAGGAGATCACCAAAGAATCTGACATCCCTGTTCTGACCATCAACCTCCATAATATCTGACACAATAACTGGTTCTACTTTGTTGGATTTAACTTTTTAGTAATCCATCATTTAACAATAAAAAGCCCAGTTTGAGGTATGATTCAGTCCGTAGTATTGAGTCATGAGTATTGAGTGGTAAGTCCATAGAGGCCGTGTTGAAATAGGGTCTAAAGTTTACCATGAAATAAAACCCTTGTACGTTCCCGGCTCCCTGTGACCCGGCGTCTTTGGGTTGAACTTAGAATCATGATCTGGGTGATGTGGTTCACACCATACCCTTCCTAAAGAAAACAAATTTGTGGCTAGGGTTACTCAAGACTCACTACTCACCACTCAATACTATCAATGGATTATCAATCCGTTTTCTTTTTCCGGGGAAGAAAACAAGCTAAGTACAAATGCCAGGCACTGTGGGTGGCTTCAGCCAAAACCCTATTGGCTTCCCCGGAGCGAGCTACTCGTGCAGCTCCTCTTTGCCAGCGGAATCCTAGGATAAGAGATTGGTATTGAAATCCTGACCCGAGTACGATCCCCCAGTCAAAAGCTTGTAGATTATCTTTGCTGATGTCTGTAAATGTGTTGAATTGGTCACCTTCCCGGCTTATGGAAGCACCTGCCAAGTATCCCATGTATAACCCTCCTTCAATATGAATACGGCTGAAGGGTATGTATCTAGCCGTCACAGGCAGGTTTAGATAGTTTAAATTGTTCTCCCATGCCACTTCAATAGAGCTATTCCGGGTTACTATGGATCGTTCCAGCGTAGCACCTTGTGCCGAATAAAGTAATCGTGCGGTAGCGTGTAGCTTTTGCCCGAGGGCTTTGTCCACCAATAGGCCTATATGATACCCCTTACGACTGATCTCATCTTGTACGTTTTCCGAATTGATCCTGCTGAACGAAGGTCCTCCCGTGACGGCCAAACGCCATGACTGCGCCCAAGCTAAAGGGCCAGGAAGGAACAAAAGCACCAGGCATATCCCGGCAAGTTGTATATAAGTTCGTATACGGTAGTAGAGCATGTACCTTGAAAATACATAGATTAACATGAATTTTCGGGATAAAGAAGGTTTAAAACATTCTCAAGCCAATGAAGTTAGGATGGCACGATAAAAAACGGATCGTCATGGCGATTGGTACCATTTTCGCGAAAATGCTTGGAGTTGGAATGACAAAATTAAAAAACGGATCGTCTTGGCGAGGCTGGCGGTGAGGGTGCTGGGGGCTACGAAGCCATCCCCACAACAGGTGAGTTAGCTACACTGCTTGCGAGCGTT